>CAYSGY010000026.1:0-24783 GCA_964430315.1 uncultured Planctomycetaceae bacterium | reverse complement strand
CGTTCGCCCCAACGAGCAACACCCAAAACACCCTTTTCGCAACAGAAACTAATGCACGTTGCGGTGCCCATGCCGACCCGCGAAAGCCGCGTGACGGCATGCCACACGTGCCGCGTGACGGCATGCCACACGTGCCGCGTGACGGCATGCGAAGAACTACGCGTACTGGGATGCCACACAACTGGCTGGAGGAGGTGTAAGGTGTCGAAGAGCTTGCTGAAATGGGTTATCGCGGGCCTGATGCTGGCGTTACCGGCCGGTTCATCCGTGGCCCAAGAAAACTTCCGCCGTCTGCCCGTCAAGACCTATCTCGACAAGATGAAAGGGGGCTGGTTGGGCCAGATGGCCGGCGTCGGCTGGGGGACGCCGACCGAGTTCCGATGGCGCGCGGCGATGATCCCCGCCGACAAGATGCCGCCCTGGAACCCCGGCATGGTCAACCAGCACGGCAACGACGACCTCTACGTCGAAATGACCTTCCTCCGCTCGCTGGAACAGCACGGGCTGGGCGTGTCGATCCGGCAGGCGGGCATCGACTGGGCCAACAGCGGCTACCGGCTGTGGCACGCCAACAAGGCCGGGCGCGACAACCTCCGCGCGGGAATCGCCCCGCCCGACAGCGGCCACCCCCGCTTCAACAAGCACGCCGACGACATCGACTACCAGATCGAGGCCGATTTTTCGGGCCTGATCGCCCCGGGCCTGCCCAACACGGCGATCGCGCTGGGCGAGGTCTTCGGCCGGCTGATGAACTACGGCGACGGACTCTACGGCGGCCAGTTCGTCGGCGGGATGTACACGGAGGCGTTCTTTGAAAGCGACCCGGTGAAGCTCGTCCGCTTCGGGCTGGAGTGCATCCCGGAGAAGAGCCAGTATGCCGAGTGCATCCGCGACGTGCTCCGCTGGTACGCCGAGGAGCCGGACGACTGGCAGAAGACGTGGCAGAGAATCGAGGACAAGTACAACAAGAATCCCGCCTACCGCCGGTTCTCGTGCGATAAGGGGGCCTTCAACATCGACGCCAAGCTCAACGGGGCCTACATCGTGATGGGCCTCTTGTACGGAAAGGGCGACCTCGATCAGACGATGCTCATCTCATGCCGCTGCGGCCAGGACAGCGACTGCAACCCGTCGAACGCCGCCGGGGTGCTCTTCACCACAATCGGGGCCGCGAAGGTGCCCGAGCGATTCACCCGCGAGTTGAAAACAGACGCCAAGTTCAGCTACTCCGACTGCACCCTGCCCAAGGTCTACGAGGTGTGCGAGAAACTCGCCCGGCAGGCGGTGGTCAAGGCGGGCGGGCGCGTCGAGAAGCAGGACGGCGAGGAGGTCTTCGTCATCCCGGTCGAGAAGCCCAAGCCCGGCAAGCTCGAGCAATGCTGGGAGCCGGGCCCGGCCGCCGACAGCAGGTTCAGCGGCGAAGAGATGAAACAAGTCGTCGCGAAGGAGGAAACGCCGAAACCGAAGAAGGCGAAGGCGCAGACTTCCGAAGTCTCCAAGACTTCGGAAGTCTCCCGTAAGATCCCGGTGATCCTCGATACCGACATCGGCGACGACATCGACGACACCTGGGCGCTGGCCCTGCTGCTGAAGTCGCCCGAGTTGGACCTCAAGATGGTCGTGACCGATTACGGCGACACGGCTTATCGCGCCAAGGTCGCGGCCAAGCTCCTCGAAGTGGCCAAGCGGACCGACGTGCAGGTGGGCGTGGGCATTCGCCAGAACGAGAAAGGCGGGAGGCAGGGCCCGTGGGTCGCCGGCTACGATCTGGCCCGCTACCCGGGCAAAGTCCACCAGGACGGCGTCGGCGCGATGATCGACCTGATTATGAACTCCAAAGAGAAGATCACGCTGATCAGCATCGGCCCGGTGCCGAACCTCCAGGCCGCCCTGGAGCGGAAGCCGGAGATCGCCACGAAGGCCCGGTTCGTGGGCATGTATGGGAGCGTCCGCCTGGGCTACAACGGCAAGCCGACCCCCGATCCGGAATGGAATGTCAAGGCGAACCCGAAGGCGGCCCAGAAGGCGTTCACCGCGGCCTGGCCCATGACCATCACGCCGCTGGACACCTGCGGACTGATTCGCCTCAAGGGCGAGAAGTACCGCAAGGTTGCCGAGTGCAAGGACCCGCTCACCCGGGCCGTGATCGAAAACTACGAGATCTGGCACAAGGCCGGCCATCCGAAGGCGACCGGCAAGCCGGACGCCAGTTCGATCCTGTTCGACACGGTGGCGGTCTATCTCGCCTTCACCGACAAGCTCGCGAATATGGAACGACTGCCGATCCGAGTGACCGACGACGGCTTCACGCGTATCGACCCGGCGGGCAAACCGGTCGATTGCGCGATGTCGTGGAAGGACCTCGGGGCGTTCGAGGATTTCTTGGTGGGACGTCTTACCGGGAAGCAGTGAGATCGATTCATGAACCCCTTCCCCAGCGGCCCGGGCGACGGCTCGCTCTTCCCAACCGAGCCAGTCTGCCTGGACGCCGGAAGATATGGTTTCGGCGTGGGCCGGAACGGATGGGGAGGAACCCGAACACCCTCACGAATCCTCGGGAAATACCGGGGTTCTTCGAGAAATCGCTGCAAAATCCGGTGCACGCGATGCACCCATCCAGGCTTCAACGGCCCCGACTGTGGACGCCGACCTGTCCCGCGTAGTCGATGCCTGGCCGGGCCTCCCGCAAGAGACCCGCCGGGCGATCCTGGCCCTGGTCGATGAGCGAGACCACGAGGGCGAGCCATGAGCCAGAGGCCCCAGCCCTCGCAAGGACCCTCAGCCGACACCGGCCCCAGGCACCCGGCAAGCTCGGGCGGTTGGTGGTGTGGCTACGCCCCGCCGTCAGACGGCGCCCGGGCCTGAAAGGGAAGGCAGACGATGACGCGAAGACGTGCAGGCAGGACCGCAGACGCCAAGGCCACCCCGGGGCAGGCCCCCAAGGCTCAGGCACCCAACTGCGGGCCCCCACCCAAACACTTTTCACATTTTCTACCCCCCAGTTTCGACTGGGTGGCAGGTCGTTTCCGTCCATGAAGACGAAAGGATGCAAGGACATGGCACCCAACACGAGTGTGGCGACGTTCACGAATTCCTTCGGGGAAGACTGGGAATTGACCGTCGACCCCGCTGCAAAGGTTGGCACGTTGCAGGGCGATGAAACCGGGTGGGACTCGCTCCCGATCGCCGATGGCCGGCTCCAAAGCTCGTTCATGCTCGCCGACGATGAGGCGGCGTGGTTGGCCGACGCCTGGAAGAACGCGACTGGCGAGGACCTCGACCTCGCGCTGAGTTCCTGGTCCGGCCTCGCGTCGACGTTCCGAAGTATCCTCGAACCACTGCTGGCCGCTCGGTAGTCCCTTCGACGGACCCTTACGCCTGTAACGCTTCGCCCCAGCCACGCGACGTCCGAGGCCGCGACTTCTTTGACGCCGTCGCACCGCTCGACGGGCGCGTCTCGTGGGGAACTCGCTGCTCGGCGTGGAGGCGGGTGGGTTACTTGGACCTCGCTGGTCACCGCTACATCTGTAACGGCCCAGGTGAGTATTCACGGCCCGGAGGGACTCTTTCGGAAGACACCTCTCCCTCCCCCGTGAGCGTTTACGGTCGAGTTGCCACTAACGGAAGAAGTCGTGGTCCATGAGTCGCCGCAGGAGAGCGGGCGTTAGCACATCTCCATGGTCGCCGCCGATCACCTCGGAAACGAGAACGAGATTGTCCGGCGAGCCGGAAAGCCGAAAGGCTTCCTTCGCCTTCGACGTGATGCGTCTGACCTCAACGATGGGGAAACCGGCGTCCTTCTCGGCGTGGACGGCGTAAAAACGACGCGGCGCAATGAGCGCGACAATGTCCGACGTGTCGCAGCAATTCAGCATCCCAGGAATGACGCTGTAGATGCCGTGGTAGCGGGAGACCTCTTCTTCCACCATCGCCCGGTAGCTCAGCAACCCCGCCAGGCAGATCGTGACGTTGACTCGCTCATCCAACGCACCCAGCCAGAACGCATAAATTCCTCCCATGGAGTGGCCCATGACCGCGATCCGTTCCACGCCGGGCAATTGCCCTAGGAAATCCACGCAGCGAAGGAATTCAGCAAGCTGCTTGCCAAACAGTGTCTCGCCGCTAAGCAGGGAATTCATGGCCAGGACCCGCTCGCCAAGAAAGAGAGACTGGCCTCCTGACGCCAGTTCTTCCTTGTCGTATTGGCGTCGTCGGCGTTCGCCAAACGCCAGCGCATCGGGCGCGAATGTCACGAAGCCGTTCTCGGCCAAGGGAACGGCGTAACCCTCTGTGATCTCCTTGCCCAGCACCAGGCCACGTGCGTGGCCGTGGAGACAGAGAATCGCCACCGTTGGGGTTCTCTTCGTCTTGGGAATCCTGAGCACGCCGACGATATCGGGCTCGCAGACCACGGGGAGACTCTGGAGTCCGGCCCATGCCGATGCCCGAGCGTCGGGCCGCAAGCGGATTCGCCAGTTGAGGCATGCCGGACTGTTGAAATGGCATTCCGCGAGTGCTAGACTACCTCCACCGGGTGCCGGAGTGCCAGCTACACGTCCGGACTGAATCGGGCTCGGGGCGACCGCGGCTCTACCTACCTTCCTGCGGCTGCCCCGGCTCGGCCCGGCGGTGAGGTGGGGCCGATGCCAGGGAACGCGAGAGACGAATCCGAAGCTCGCACACGGCGCGAGAGGGTCGATCCCAGGCTGAAAGAACAGGGCTGGATCGTCGTCCCCTTCGATGGCAAGGCGTCTTCGTCCCACCACACCCACCACGCCGTCACTGAGTTCCCGACCGCCAACGGCCCGGCCGACTACGGCCTGATGGTCGATGGCCAGCCCCTCGGCATCGTCGAGGCCAAGCGGCTCAGCCTCGGCCCGCAGAATGTCCTGACGCAGGCCGAGCGCTACTCGAAGGGAGTGGACCCGAGCCCGTTCAACTTCCACGGCTTCCGGGTCCCGTTCCTGTACTCGACCAACGGCGAGGTTGTGTGGTTCCACGATGTCCGCCATCGGCTCAACTGTTCACGTCAGCTCGCCACATTCCACACGCCCTCGGCGCTGGCGGAACTGTTGGACCGCGACTTCGAGGCCGCCTGCGGCACGCTCCTCGCGATGCCCAATGCTCACCCCCGCTTGCGGCCCTACCAGGTGGAGGCCAATGCCGCGATCGAGAGGGCGATCCACGACCGGAAACGCAAAATGCTGGTGGCGATGGCCACGGGCACCGGCAAGACGTTCACGATGGTCAACCAGGTCTACCGCGTGATGAAGTCGGGCGTCGGCAGCCGGATCCTCTTCCTTGTGGACCGGCGCGCGTTGGCGGCCCAGGCGGTCCGCGCGTTCGCGTCCTTCGAGCCGGAACCCAGCAAGAAGTTTGACAAGATCTACGAGGTCTACAGCCAGCGGTTCCAGCGTGCCGACCTCGGCGACGACGCCCCCTTCGACCCCAAGGTGCTCCCGAACGCCTATCTGACCAACCCCAAGCCCAAGCACGCCTTCGTCTACGTCTCCACCATCCAACGCATGGCGGTCAACCTCTTCGGCCGGCAGGCCGTCTGGTCGGCCGAGGAGGATGGCATCGATGAAGACGCCGAGCAGCTCAAGATCCCGATCCACGCCTTCGATGTCATCATCGCCGACGAGTGCCACCGCGGCTACACCACGGCCGAGATGTCCCTCTGGCGCAACACGCTCGACCACTTCGACGCCATCAAGATCGGCCTGACCGCCACGCCGGCGGCCCACACCAAGGCGTATTTCCGCGACGTGGTCTTCCGCTACGAGTACGCCCGGGCCGTCCGCGAAGGCTACCTGGTCGACTACGACGTGGTGACCATCAAGTCCAACGTCCGCATGGATGGGGTCTTCCTCAAGGAAGGCGAGACCGTCGAGGTCGTGGACCCGGAAACCGGCGACGATCGCCTCGACCAACTGGAGGACGAGCGGGAGTTCGTTTCCGCGGATGTCGAGCGCACCGTCACCTCGCCCGACTCCAACCGCAAGCTCCTGGAAGAGGTCAAGCGTTACGCCCAGGAGCACGAGCAGCGGTACGGCCGTTTCCCCAAGACGCTCATCTTCGCTGCTAACGATCTGCCCCACACGTCCCACGCCGACCAGCTTGTGGAGCTTGCCGTCGAGATCTTCGGACGCGGGCAGGGTTTCGTACGCAAGATAACTGGCCGGGCCGACCGGCCGCTCCAGGAAATCCGCCAGTTCCGCAACCGTCCCGAGCCGGGCGTCGTCGTCTCCGTGGACCTCATGTCCACCGGGGTCGATATCCCCGACCTGGAGTTCATCGTCCTGCTGCGTCCCGTGAAGTCCCGCATCCTCTTCGAGCAGATCCTCGGCCGCGGCACGCGCAAGGGCGAAAAGTACCCCGACAAATCCCACTTCACCGTCTTCGACTGTTTTGATGGCACGCTCCTGAAATACTTCCGGGAGTCCACGGCGATCACCGCCGACCCGCCCGAGAAGCCGGCCCGGACCGTCCAGGAGATTATCGAGGACATCTGGGCCAATCGCGACCGCGACTACAACGTCCGTTGTCTCGTCCGGCGCCTCCAGCGGATCGAAAAGGAGATGGCCCCCGAGGCCCGCGACCTCTTCGCCGCGTACATCCCCGAAGGCGACATAGGCCGCTTTGCCGCCGGCGTTCCCGGGCAGCTCCGCGCCAACTTCATGGACACCATGAAGCTGTTGCGCAACGAGGCCTTCCAGGCATTGCTGGTCAACTATCCCCGCCGGCCAAAGATCTTCGTCCGGGCGATCGAGAACGTCGACGAGGTCTCGTCCGAGTACCACTTCCGCGACGGCACGGGCCGCGAGTACAAGCCCGAGGACTACCTGGAGGCGTTCGCCCAGTTCGTCCGCGACAACCCGGCCCGGGTGCAGGCCATCCAGATCCTCCTCGACCGGCCCAAGGACTGGAGCACCGAGGCCCTGAAGGAACTCAAAGAGAAGCTCCGCGGCGCCCCCGAGTGCTTCACGGTCGAGGCACTCCAGAAGGCCCACCAGATCCGCTACGACAAGGCCCTGGTCGACATCATCTCCATGGTCAAGCACGCGGCCCAACAGCAAGCCCCGCTCCTGAACGCGGAAGAACGGGTAGACCGAGCCATACGTCGGATCAGCGCCCGTCAGGAGTTCACGCCCGAGCAGCAGGCGTGGTTGGAGCGTATCCGGGTCCACTTGGCTGCGAACTTGTCCATCGACAAGGAAGACTTCGAGGCCATTCCCGTGCTGGCCGAAGCCGGCGGCTGGAAGCCGGCAGACCGTGCATTCGACGGCAAGCTGGCGGGGCTTCTGGGAGTCCTTAACGAGGCAATCGCGGCATAGAGGAGGTCGATTTTGGGAGCATTCAAGAACCGCAGGGAGGACGAATGAGCGACGTTGTCCAAAAACTCTGGGGCTTCTGCCATACCCTGCGGCACGATGGCATCGACTACGGCGACTACATCGAGCAAATCACGTTCCTGCTCTTCTTGAAGATGGCCGACGAGAAGGGCGTTGAGTTGCCCAAGGGGTGCGAGTGGCCGAAGCTCCGCGACATGAGCGGCACGGCCCTGACGGACCATTATGTCGATGTGCTCCGCAAGCTGGGCCGCACGCCCGGCATCCTGGGCGACATCTACGCCGAGGCCCAGTCGCGGTTCAACAACCCGGTGAACCTCAAGCGGCTCATCAACCTGATCGACGAAACCGAATGGACCTCGCTGGGCGTGGATGTGAAGGCCGAGGCCTACGAGGGCCTCTTGGAGAAGGCGGCCAGCGAGGGGAAGAAGGGGGCAGGGCAGTATTTCACGCCCCGGGTGCTCATCCAGTCGATCGTCCGCTGTATGAAGCCCGACCCCCGCGCCCACCGGGAGTTCACCATCTGCGACCCGGCCTGCGGCACGGGCGGGTTCCTGGTGGCGGCCTACGAGTGGTTGATCCTCCAGACGAAGGGCGGGGCCCTCGACCGCGACACGGCCCGCCGGGTCCGCCAGAAGACCTACTTCGGCCAGGACCTGGTGGCCCGGCCCCGGCGCCTCGCCCTGATGAACCTCTACCTCCACGGCATCGAGCCCAAGATCGTGTTGGGCGACACGATCTACGAGGTCCCCCCGTCCACTCGCTTCGATTGCATCCTCACCAACCCGCCCTTCGGCACCAAGGGGGCGAACCAGGCCCCGGACCGCGACGACTTCACCATCGCCACCAGCAACAAGCAGCTCAACTTCGTCCAGCACATCCTCACCATCTTGAAGCCCGGTGGGCGTGCGGCCGTGGTCCTGCCCGACAACTGCCTCTTCGCCGACCAGGCGGGCGAGGTCTTCAAGATCCTCACCGAAGACTGCGACCTGCACACCGTCCTCCGCCTGCCCCGGGGCACGTTTACCCCGTACAGCCAGGGCGTGAAGGCCAACGTGGTCTTCTTCTCCAAGGGCTACCCGACGGAGAACGTGTGGATCTACGACGCCCGCTCCAACGTGCCCGGCATCACCAAGAAGGACCGGCCGCTCGTGCCCGAGCACTTCGCCGAATTCGACAAGTGCTTCGGCGCCGACCCCAACGGCCGGGCCAAGCGCAAGGCGTCCGACTCGCCCGCCGAGCGCGGCTACCTGGGCGGCGACCGCTGGCGGCGGTTCTCGATTGCCGAGGTCCGCCAGCGCGACTTCAAGCTCGACAGCTTCAAGTGGCTCAAGGACGAGTCGCTCGAAGACGCCGACGAGCTACCCCCGCCTGAGGAACTCGCCACCGACGCCATCAGCGAACTGGAAGACGCGGTCGGGGAACTCAACGCGGTGCTGGCGCTGCTGGAAAACGGCAACGGAGCTACGGTGAAACCTGGGGCGCGACCGTGACCACAAGGCATTCCACAGCAAGAGGTTATGTCGTTGATGTCGCAAAATGCGATATCCAAGGGCGGCCGGGGCGGACGCCGCACGCCCCCCGGTGATTGGGCAACGTCGTGCCTGCGCTTATAATGACGGATGGCAAATACGGGAGTGAACCCATGACGTACCGCGGACACATTAGGAATGGCGTCGCCGTGCCGGACGAACCGGCCGATCTTCCCGAAGGGACGCCGGTCGTCATTCAACCGGTCGAGAGCTTCGCTTTCGAGGACAACCTCTCCATTGCGCAACTCCTTGAGCGACAGCGAGTCCGGCCCGTCACGCAGTTGGCCGATCTTGCCGGCGACTGGCCGGCCGACGACTCGTTGGACGAATTCCTCTCGGCCGTGCGCGAGGGCCGCCGCTGATGGAGGTCGTCCTCCTCGATACCGACGTCTTTTCGTTCTGCTTCAAACAGGACACGCGCGCCTACCTTTACGAAGCGGACCTCCACGCCCGGCAGCACTGTCTCTCGATTCAAACCGTCGCCGAGGTCAAGGCCTGGGCGATCGAGCGCAACTGGGGAGCGCCCCGCCGCCACGCGCTCGATAGCGTCTTGGCCCATTACCTGGTCCTGCCGTTCGATACGCGCATGGCCGACGCCTGGGCCTTGGTAACCGCCGCCC
This sequence comes from uncultured Planctomycetaceae bacterium, assembly GCA_964430315.1. Taxonomy (GTDB): domain Bacteria; phylum Planctomycetota; class Planctomycetia; order Pirellulales; family Thermoguttaceae; genus CALFBP01. Next base: position 15,279 of record CAYSGY010000026.1, on the reverse strand, counting down.
GAAAACGCATCGGCCATCCCATCGAGTGCGGCGACGCCTGGATCGCCGCTGCCGCCTTGAGGCACGACCTCCCACTACTGACGCACAACGCCCGGCACTACCACGATATCCCCGGCCTGAAGCTCGTCACTCACCCCGATCCTCAACCATGACGGCCGACAACGCCATCGGGGAACTCGACGGTGCCGTCGAGGAACTCAATGCCGTGCCAGCGCTGCTGGAGAATGGGAACGGCCGTGTGGCAACAACTGGGGCGCAACCATGAAACGCGACGTGGATTTGGTTCGCAAGATCCTCATGGCGTGTACCGATCACGAGCACGGGCACGCGCCGCGAGACCTGGCGATCGAGGGCTATTCCGAGGAGCAGATCGGGTACCACGTCTACTTGATGATGCAAGCGGGGCTGGTCGACGGTGCTGATGTCACCACGATGGGCTCCAGTTCGCCTGAAGCCGTCCTGAACTCAATCACCTGGGCGGGTCACGAGTTCCTGGAGGCCAGCCGCGATGAACGGCTCTGGTCGAAGGCCAAGAAGGCGGCTGGCTCCACTGGCGGGTTGGTTCTCGATGTCTTGAAATCCGTCCTGATCGAATTGGCTAAAGAGGCGGCGAAGAAAGCGGCAGGGCTTCCATGACAAGACCGGCAACCGAAGATAACGAATTGCCAGAGGGATGGGTACAGACCCGCGTGGCGGACATCTGCCATCTAAACCCACCCAAGCCCACCCCAGATGAAGTGGCATCCAAGACGCAAGTCACTTTTGTGCCGATGCCTGCCGTCGATGCCGATGCGAGAGCGATCACCAATCCACAGGTCCGGCCGTTTGCCGAAGTCCGTAAGGGTTTCACTTCGTTTCGCGACAACGATGTGATCCTCGCGAAGATCACCCCGTGTTTCGAGAACAAGAAAGCTGCGGTCTGTCGCGGACTGTCGAACGGACTGGGCTTCGGCTCGACGGAGTTCCACGTCTTGCGGTCAAACGGGTCTGTGTTGCCCGAGTACGTGTACCACTTCACCCGCCAGGAGTCGTTTCTCCGCGATGGCGAGTCCAATATGACGGGCTCCGTCGGTCAGAAACGTGTGCCGGCCGGGTGGCTGGCATCTGTTGCCATTCCTCTCCCACCCCTTGCCGAGCAGGGGCGGATTGTGGCGAAGGTGGAGGAGTTGCTTGGGCGGGTGAATGCGGCCCGGGGGCGGCTGGCCAAGGTCCCCGCCCTCCTCAAACGCTTCCGCCAATCCATCCTCGCCGCCGCCTGCTCGGGAGAATTGACCGCCGACTGGCGAGAGGAACGCGGAATCGGCGAAGACGACGGAACCGAACTGCCTGCGGTATGGAAACGCGTCCCGCTGAGGGATCTGTGCGATGGCTTCCAGTACGGGTCTTCCCGAAAATCGGAGCCCAACGGTGCGATTCCAGTTCTTCGTATGGGAAATATCCAACGGGGCCAGATTGACTGGTCCGACTTGGTGTACACGTCTGACGACGAAGAGATCGAGAAGTATCGCCTGACACCCGAAACGGTTCTATTCAACAGAACGAATAGCCCGGAACTCGTCGGCAAGAGCGGGATCTACCTCGGGGAGCGGCCGGCTGTCTTCGCTGGCTACCTTGTCCGGGTTTTGCACGGCCCTAGATTGAATCCGCACTACCTGAACCACTGTTTGAATGCGCCCGAGTTCAAGGATTACTGCGCGACCGTCAAGACGGATGGGGTAAGCCAGTCAAACATCAACGCGCAGAAGCTTGCGTCCTTTGAGATTCCTTGGTGTGACGTGAATGAGCAGCGAGAGATCGTCCGCCGCGTCGACGCCCTGTTTGCCCTGGCCGACAAGATCGAGGCCCGGGTGTCTGCCGCGACGGCGCGGGTGGAGAAGATCACCCAGGCGATCCTGGCCAAGGCATTCCGCGGCGAGCTGGTCCCCACCGAGGCCGAACTCGCCCGGCAGGAAGGCCGCGACTACGAACCGGCCTCCGTACTCCTCGATCGCATCCGCGCCGAGCGGGCGACAGGCGATAGCAGCGCTCCCAAGCCGCGCTCGCCCCGCGGGCGGAAGGCCGGCGAGCGGGCACCAAGGCGAGGCCCCCGCCGGCCGTGAGCCGAGACCGGTCGCGGCGCGAGAATCCCGTAACCGAGAATCCCTTGACGCGAGAAGACCGAAATGCAGCGGGCCAGTAGCACTCTCCAGAAGCGGCGATCGGTCATCGTTCTTGCCGCATTGGTCTTGTTCGGCGTCGTCACGTTCGCTGGGAAGAAACCCTCCGGGGCGGCTGAAGGCGTGGTCGTCTCCGTGTCGCCGCCAGCCAGCGACGTGGGGCGAGAAGTCCTCCGGCGCGGCGGAACGGCGGTTGACGCGGCTGTCGCGACTGCCTTCGCGTTGGCGGTCACGTGGCCTTCGGCGGGCAACATCGGCGGCGGGGGGTTCATGATGGTCTATCCCGGCCCGGGGAAGCGGCCCGTGTGCGTCGAGTACCGGGAGACCGCGCCCGCTGCGGCGACGGCGACCATGCTCAAGGACTACCACCGGATGGACGGCCATCTGGTCTGCGGCACGCCGGGCACCGTGGCTGGGCTGGCCCTCGCGCACGAACATTTCGGGAGACTCCCCTGGCGTGAGTTGGTCCTACCCGCGGTCCGACTCGCCCGGGAAGGCTTCTCGGTCGACGTTGCCTTGGCCGATTCCCTCAATTCCGTGCTCAAGCGATCTCCTCAGTTTGCCGAGCTTCAACGGGTCTTTGCCCCTCCGGCCGGGAAACAATGGCGGGCCGGCGACCGCCTGGTCCAACCGGACCTCGGGCGGACCCTGGAGACGATCGCCGAAGGCGGACCGGCGGCCTTCTACCGGGGACCGATTGCCGATCAGCTTGTGGCGGAGATGCAGGCAGGCGGAGGGCTGATCACCAAGGAGGACCTCGCCGCCTATCGCGCCCGGCTCCGCGAGCCGATCCACGGGACCTATCGGGGCTACGAGGTCTTTGCCCCCCCACCTCCCAGCAGCGGCGGTATCTGCCTGGTGGAGATGCTCAACATTCTCGAATGCTCCCAACTCAGACAAGACCCGGCCACCTCTGGCCGTCATGTCTCCACCAGCCAGTGGTCGCCCCGGACGATGCACTACGTGATCGAGGCGATGCGGCGGGCGTTCTACGACCGCGCACGATACCTGGGCGATCCCGATTTCATTCGCATCCCGCCGCATCTGACGAGCAAGGAGTACGCTAAGAAGCTCGCCGCCAAGATCGAACCGGACAAGGCCACACGAAGCGACCGCCTTGGCCCGGAGATCCCCCTGGTGGATGAGTCCAAGGACACGACGCACTTCTCGGTCATCGACCAGCATGGCATGGCGGTAGCCAATACCTACACCCTCGAAAACTCTTACGGCTGCCGGGTCGTGGTCCGCGGCGCCGGATTCCTCTTGAACAACGAGATGACCGATTTCAACCGCATTCCCGGCCGTACCGACCGAAAGGGCGCGATCGGCACTCCCGCGAACCTCATCGCTCCCGGCAAGCGGATGCTCAGCTCCCAAACACCTACGCTCGTCTGCCGCGATGGCCGGCTCGTCTTGGTCACCGGCAGTCCCGGCGGCCGGACGATCATCAATACGGTGTTGTGCGTCGTCCTCGGCGTGGTTGAGTTTCACATGGACGGACGTGCCGCTATCGATGCCCCGCGGTTGCACCATCAATGGTTCCCCGATCGAGTCGGATTCGAGGGTCTTGAGCGGCCGGAGTACCGGGAAACCGTGGAGCGGCTCAAGGGGATGGGCCACGTGTTCGGATCGAAGGCGTCCAAGCAGGGGGACGCCCACTCGATCTGGATCGACCCGGGCACGGGCCGCCCGATTGGAGTCCCGGACAAACGGATCAATGAGAAAGCCGGGCAGTAGCCGGGTGGAGACAGCAGATGCCGTCCACAGCGGCGGCGACTACTGAGGCTCAGTTACGTCAACGCAGGCCCCTATGCCGACGGGGCCTACGCCGGTCTGAACTGCTGTCCGGGCCAGGGCGGCGGGACGCACAACGTCGAGGTCATCGGCGGGCGGTACGGAATGGTGATCGAACCGGACAGCCGTTTTCCCCTGTTGAACGCCTGCATCTTCCGCGGGCAGGCCGAGGCGGCGATCCGCTACGCCAAGGGCGGCTCGCAGGTGCCCACGTTGCTCGTGGGCTGCCGGCTGGAGCCGGCCGGCAACTCTGTTGTCGATCTGACCACGGAGCGCAGCTACGCGGGCATCAGCATGGTCGACTGCATGATCGCGTTGCCGTCCGGCGGGACGGTGGTGAACACGAAGAAGCCGGAGAACATCTTCCTCGAAAACACCTTCGTGCGTGGCGCGGATTGCGTCTTCGGCGGTGGCTTGAAGATCCCCGTCCCTACGCGATGGACACACATCGCCCGCTACTCGGTGCACTCGTCCCAGGGGATCAACCTACTCAACGGCGTCATGTCGACCGGCGAGGTTGCGAAGTGGGCTGCCGCGGAGGCGGAACCGGACTACGCGGCGATTCGCAGCCGGCACTACTCGCCGGGCCCTTCCTTCGAGGACGCCGATGCGGTCAACGTCCGCGATTTCGGGGCCAAGGGCGATGGCACGACGGACGACACGGCCGCCTTCGCGAGGGCCATCGCCGCGAGCGACAAGGTCTTCGTGCCCCACGGCGACTATGCGCTCTCCGGAACGCTCCGTTTGCGGCCCAACACGCGGCTGTTTGGGCTCAATCGCACCTTCACGTCCCTCGGCGCCCGCCGCAAGCGGCCTCCCGGCGGCGAACCGGGACCGTCGCCCGAAGACGGTTCCTTCACGCTCGAAACCGTGGACGACGCCCAGGCTGCACCGGGACTCCACTTCCTGACCGTGCATGGACGAGTCCAGTGGCGATCCGGACGCGGCGCCTGGATGCTGACGCGAGGGCCATGCGTTCTTCTCGCTCGGTGCAACGCATGCCGTGGAGTGCCTGCGTCTGGATGAACGCAACCTGTTCGAAACGCGGTACGGGAAGAGCGAGGAGAGACTGGCCCAGTTCTTCCTGAGCAGGTTTCGGGAGTGGGGCTACAACTCGTCGGGCTATGGGCCTTTGCCCACGATGGAGAAGCGGCTCCCGTACGTCGCCACGATCTGGACTGAGGGTCCGCGGTCGTTCTCCGCCGGTGAACGGTCGCGCAATAGCGACGTCTTTGACCCCGTTGTCCAGGGACGCCTGCGGCGCATCGTGCGTGAAGCCGTCGCCTCGCATCGCGAGAACCGCTACTGCCTGGGATACGTGTTCATCGACTTGCCGGTCTGGCATCCCGACCCGAAGCGCGGTGAGAGCTATTGCGATTTCATCCGCGCGCTGAAGGACGGCGCGCCGGGCCGGAAGGCTTACGATACATTCGTCACGCAGCGCCGGGGGGAATCCCGTCCCGCCGATGATGAGGCATTTCTCAATCGGATGGCCGACGTCTACTACACCTGCATCGTGAGTGAGCTGCGCCGATGCGATCCGCACCATCTGGTTCTTGGCGATCGGCTGATGGCCCTTCCCGAATGGACGCCCGACTCGATTCTCGCCACGGCCTCCAAGCACGTCGATGCGATAGCGTTTCAACCGATGGGCACGCGGACCATGCTCCGCAACTACCTCGATCGCGTGCATCGCTTGACCGGCAAGCCCATTCTGTTGGCCGACGTGAACACCATGACGCGACGGCCGGGCAAGGACGAAGTCGATACCGCGGAGTACGAGCGGTTGGCCGGCGGCCACACGCGGGCCTACTACCTGGACGCCGCCGCGAGCAAATCCTGCATCGGCATCCACCGCTGCACGGTGCGGGACTACCAGCCCTGGAACCCCCAGTATCACCGCCGCGGATTGTTGAAGGCGGATGATACGCCGTATCCCATCCTGGTTGAGTACACGCGGCGAACAAATCGGGATGTGTACGACTTGGTCTATGGAGGCGTCGAGTAAACCCTGTTGTTGCCGCGTGATGTTCGTGTGATTCGGCTCTGGAACGCGGCGCGAACTCGCTTCGGTCGCCCCCACGGAGGCATACGGGGCATCTTCCCTAAAATGCGTCGGTCAAGTCCTCCTGGATTGCTGAACCGTACTCACGGGCCAAGCTGGAAAACGCTCCTTTCATTCCACATGTCTCGGGGCTCGTATCGGATGCATTTCGCCGCCGATGGGTGGCCTCGAAGCAGCGCCCCTGAACGAGGGACGTGGATAGAGATTCGTGGCGATGCGTCAGGCGCCGTTGATAGATCCTTGGGCAGTCCTCTTGGAGTCTTGGGAGACGGCAGCGTCCAACCGTCCGGGAGGACATACTCGCCGATCCGCCGGTCCAGGGTGAGCTGCAAACAGGCCGACTGAACCAAGGGAGGGGCCTGCGCCAGCTCGTCGAGGAACAAGACGCCTTGCCCATCCCGGGGCAGAAAGTCCGGCTGGCACCAGTGGGCGCGGTGGTCGCCGTTGATCGCGGGGATCCCTCGCAAGTCCACGGGGGCCAACAGCACGGCCCGCACATCGCAGACCTCCAGCCCCAGGGTAGTCGCTGCCTGGCGGACCAGGCTGCTCTTGCCCACGCCGGGCGGGCCCCAGAGAAAGACCGGACGGCGCGTAGGCACCAGCGCCGTCAAGGCACTCGACACGTCACTCGGTCGCATCGTGTTACTCCTCTTACGGGAAACGCAAGGAGAACCTGGTCTGCCCTCCGCAGAAGACAGGAAAGGGTCGCCTCACGCGGCGCCGGCAAGTACGGGGTTCGGCTGCTGCGCGGCGCTGGCCTGGAGCGCTGCCATGACGCCCAGGTGACAGGCCACGTCCTTGATGGTCATGTGCCGCGACAACTCCAGCACGTAGCGTGCGAACGACCTGGTGTAGGTCCGTCTCGGCTCGGCGAAACCGACGTCCGCCTGGCGAACCAAGCCGCAGTCCTGGCAGGCCAGCCGAGCGATCCTGGCTTCCAAGTCCACCTGCTTGCTACCGAGCGGCACGGTCCGGAACCGCCGCACCACCACCCCGTGGCCCCACACGTTCTGAGAACCACAGGCGGCGCAGCGACACGTCTCCGGCTTCCGTTCGATCACGAACACCACACCCCCCGCCACGTACCGCGTGCTCACATACCGGTAGTCACGCACCCCGAATCCATGATACAACAAACTCGTGGACATGCTGGAATCTCCTGTCTGAAGTCCTTTGTACAACTCCAGATAGGACCAACATGTCCACACTTTTTCAAGTCACCCTACGCTTCCGCCGGATGAACCCGAATATTGCCGCTCCGGGGCGTCAGTTGACCTTCCAAGGAGGCAACGCGTGGCAGGAGGTGACGGTCCGGGGCAATGGGACCGCCGCATTCGGCGGTGGTGCGGGAACGGCCAGCAAGACGTCCAGGATTCGCACGGCGGTGGCGCGAGAGGGAGTCGAGAGACTGAACGGTCCGGAAATCGAGATTGTGATCCTCAACAATGCGAATCCGCCTCGGATCGTGTTCATGCCGATAACGGCGCGGGCAGCGCCAAGGCCGGTTCCGACTTGCGTGCAAGTCAGCAATGGATCGAGGGGATTGGGGTTCCGCGTCGTTGCGACCCAACAACCGGCTGCTCCCGGAGTCACCCTGGCTCTGGCGGCTGGTGCCGTTGTTCCGGCCGGCATCGTTGGGCCGGGTGCCGTGGCGGGGGCATGCCAGCCAGCCGCCGTCACCCTGAACGCGGCCAATTACAACCACGGCGCCGTCGTGCTTCCGCCCGAAGGAGGAGCTCAGCAAGGCACATTTGTTGTCAACTACTTCGTAGACGTCAACCCCGTTACGAATCCCGCGAATCCCTTGTTTGCGACGGGGGGCTTCGTGCCAGCCTTGAACGTCCGAAACGGAGCCGGAGGATGCCCGGCGGCCACGCCCCAAACCGTGACGCCTTGGATTGCCGGAGGGGCGCCTTCGGCGCCGAGCGTCGAACGGCTGGCGGGGAACGGTCTGGGCGGCAGTCGGCTTGTCTCGGCGCTACTCAGTCCCGCCCTGTTCTTGGCAGCGCCCGACCGTGCGCAAGCCCCTGCCTCGGCGGCGGCCTCCTCCAAAGATCGACGGCAAGGGCCCCGCTTGCTCGGCTTCGTGCCGCTGCCCACAAGAGGGTCGAGTCCGAATGCCAGGCCGGCCACGCCGCGGCTGCTCGGCTTTGTGCCTCTGCTCGAGAAGGGGCCGCCCCCGATCACCAAGCCGATCACGCACCGGCTGCTCGGTTTCGTTCCGCTGCCCGACAATCGTTCCAGGCCGACGACACAGCGGGTCCGGCCGCGGTTGTTGGGGTTCGTGTCGTGGTCCAAGCCGATTGACTCGATCCGGTCGTGGCCACGGTGCCCAACGTGGTCGGCATGACGCTGGAACAGGCCTACAAGATTCTCAACCAGGGAGAGTCTTTTCGGGTCACGTCGAAGGGGAAGTCGTTCTGCCGCGTCACCAAGCAGGAGCCGGCTGCCGGGCAAAACCTAGCCCGCTGCGAGACGGTCCGCCTGTGCTGCATGGTCCAGGTGCCGCAACTGGTGCACACCGATTTCGCCCAAGGCCTCGACAAGTTGAAGGAGTTGGACCTCTTCGGCAAGCAGTTGGCCACCGCATACCAGGGGGACGTGGTTTTCTCCCAGAACCCTGCGGCGGGCAAGTGGGTGGAAGTGGAGAGCATTGTATCGCTCATGCCGGGGCTGGCGATGCCGGACCTCCGGGGGCCGTTCACCGAGGCCCGGCGCATTCTGCTCCAGGCCGGAATGCTCGGCTACTTGAACAACGTCCGATCGATTCCGACGGCCGGCGGGACGAACGGCGAGGTGACCATCGACTGGCAGTCGATCGTGCCGCAGACGATTGTGCCGCGGTCGCGATTGGTGCGGGTCTCTGGATCCTGGACGACGGGCAGCGCACCGGACAGTCGGTGCGGATGCGCAAGTTTCCGTTCCTGATCGGTCGATCTCAAGGACACGTGTGCATTCCTCACGACGCCGACGTCGAACCCCTGCACCTCGAAATCTCCTGGCGCGACCTTGACTCGGACCCGCAGATCCTGATTCGCGATCTCAGCACGCGCGAAGGGATGTTCGTGCGGGCGGTGAGAGCGCGGATAAGAGTGGGCCGGGAAATTCGGCTGGGAAGCGGGCGCTATCGCCTTTCACCGTCGAGCGTGCTGGAGGAAGTGGCGTCCAAAACGGATCGGGTTCTCCCGCTGGAACAGGCGGACGTGTGGCTGGGCCGGATCCCGGAGTGTGCGCCGCTCCACCTGGGCGCCGACCCCATGGTCGACCGTCAACACGCCAAGCTGAGTCGGCGCGGCGACGGCGACTGGAGGATCATCGATCCGCGTGCGCGTGACTCCGTTCGTCATAGGGCGCGAGGAGGGGGATCTTGTCTTGCCCCACGATCCGCTCATGTCCGCGCGCCATGCGGCGATCGAATGCACGCTCGGCGCGGAGCATCCTCAGTGGAAGCTGCGCGACCTGGACAGCTCCAACGGCACCTTCGTTCAGGCCAAGCAGTCGCTTCTGGAGCCGGGCCGCGAGATCTCGATCGCCCGCCGGAGGTTTCGCTTCTGCCCCCCGGAAACCCGGGACGAGGGCTCGGAAGAACCCGAAAGGGAGAGCGACGTCCGCCGCACGATCCCCTGGTCCAGTCTGATGAAGCGCAAGAACCCCGAGGCGGCCCCCTCGCTGGTCGAGCTCCTGCCGGACCGCGAAGGCCGGCGATTTCCCCTCTCCAAGAGCGAGCAGTGGATCGGCCGGGCCTCGAAGTGCGAGGTGCTGCTCGACGATCCCACAGTGAGCCCGCGCCACGCCCGCGTCTTGAAGACCCGGGACGGCAAATGGTGCGTCGAGGACGCCGATTCCATGAACGGGCTCTGGGTCCGCGTCGCCTCGCTCCCCTTGTCCTCGGGGGCGTTCTTCATGCTCGGAGAGCAGGTCTTTCTGATCACGCTGCCTTGAAGGACATCTCTTATACGTACTCGAAATTCTTCAACCACTGATAGTGGTACGGCATGTTGGCCCAGGCGCGGTCCATCGCCCGGTCGAGGTCGGCCTTCTCCTTGGCGTCCAACTCGCGGCGAACCTTGACGGCCAGGGCCACGTTGTCGACCTGCTGCGGGTTGATCATGCACGGGAACGTCTGGGAATGGTGTCGTCGTCAGGCATACCCTCACCGGTCTTCCCGGTAAGTCAGGATCTTGCCCGAAGTCGTCGCCATGTAGAGAGAGCCTCCGGCGGCGGCCATGCCGTCCAAGACCGGCGGGCTGTCAAGAGGGTACTGGGCCAGGGGCTTGCCGTCGGCAGCGGACACCACGATCAGCGTCCCGTTGGTCCGCCCTTCGATTGCAGCCGCCGGATCTTCGGCCTTCAAGACGTCCGGCGGTCCGGCCAGCAGCAAGTGGTCGCCGGCCAGGACCATGGCCCGGGCGAGAATCGGAAGCTGCTCGGTCCACCGATAGTCCTTCTTCGGCGGAGAGACCGCAGGGGCCGGCTTCACCTTCTGCTTGGCCTTCGCCTTCGGTTGGGCTTCCACTTTGGCAGACGGCCCGGCCTCTTGCTTCGCGGGCACCTTGGCCCGCGGTTTCGCCTGGGACTGGAACAGGGAAGCGTCGCTGTCGATGGCAAACGCCTGGTAGTACGTCTGTCGCGGATTGTAACGATCGGGGCTGTAGTGGAAGACGGTCTCGGAATCGATGCCGAGGTGCGAGCCCGTGTGGGAGTACTGGTTGCGGCCGAAACCGTAAACGGTCGTCCCGTCCAGGACGAGGAGTCGGCCGGCCGGCACCCGGCTGCCCACCGTCGGCCACCCGCCGTAATTGGTGCCCATCATCGAGGCCACCAGCCAGTACGTGCGATGCCACCAGGAATCGTCAAGGAACCCCGCGGGACTGAACAGGTGCGGCACGTTCGGCGCCTGCACCTGGCCCGACAGATCGAAACGCAAGTGCCGCAGGTAGATTGAGGTCCCGTCGCAGGAGAGGACGTCGGGCAGGGCCCCGGGCATATCCGTGACGTGGATCGAGTCCTTGGCTTGGAAGCCGGTCTTCGGGTCGCGATGGTCGATCACGGTCTCGGAGAGCATCCGGCCGGTGCTCGCGTCGAGACGGCAGATCCGCATTCCGCCGTCCAGATACGACGACCTTCCCGCAGCGCAGCAGGCGACTGCGTCCTGCACCAGCACATTGCCGGGAACAGGCCAAGCCGATTCGACCTGCCCATACGACACAATCCGCTGGTCTTCCGGCGCCGCCCGGAATCGCCAGGCGAGCACTCCATCCGACGCACGGAGGCAATAGACCCAGCCGTCGGCGGACCCGAACAGCACGCGTCCCTGCCACACCGTCGGCGGCGAATCGACCCGCCCGCCCACCGTGTAGCTCCACAGTGGCCGGCCGTCGCCGGCATCCAGCGCATGCACGGTATGGGCGTCAACCTGGGCGACAAACAGTCTCCCGTCGGCGATCACCACGCTGCTGAGTCGTCCGCCCAGGCTGACTTGCCACGCGGGCTTCAGCTTGGACGAGACCGCACCGCTCGCCCGGCCACTACGTGCCGGGTCGTGGCGATAGGTCGGCCAATCGACGGAAGAAGAGACTGGGGATTGGGGATTAGGGATTTGAGAGAAGGCGGGCCCGCGTTGGAGTCGGCCTTCCGACTTCCGGTCTTCCGCTTTCCGCTTTCCGCTTTCCGCTTCTCTCTTCGGCGCCAGGCAGTGGAAGCCGTTGAGCTTCGCCGTGATGAAGCAGGCGCAGGAGTGGGGGGGCACATAAAGCAGCCCGTTACAAGGAATCACGCCGTACTGACACCCACCCCGGGTCCAGTGGTTGGGGACGGGAATGCCGGTGGCCAGGTCGAGGAACTCCACGCCCGAGCGGCCCAGGACGAGATAGCGGCAAGTGGCCTTGTTGCGATAGCAGCGATGGTGCCCCATGCCGGGATCGAAAAACACCTGGTCCGGGGGGCGGCTGCGTTTGACTTCGCCGGTCCTTGGGTCGCCGGACCAGACCAGCCCGTCGGCCACCAACACGTCCACCGCGGCGTTGTAGCACTCGCGGCACGGACAACTCCAGAGTCGCCGACCGTCTTGGACCGAGAAGGCAATCAGTTCGCCCACGGGCGCCTGGCCGCCGCCGCTGGTGACGAACCATGTGACCTTCTCTGCGCCGCCCGCCTGCGTGCCCGGTTCCTTCGCCCCGCCGAAGGCTGCTTTCAGCATCGATTTCTCGGGGCCGGTCAGTGAATCCCCGCCCGATTTCTCTCCCGCCCGGTCGGCCGACAAGACCACGTCTTGATACACGACCAAGGTGGGTGCCGACCAACTTGGCCGGACGCGGCCCACAGGGCGCGGGGCGTGCCACAACCGCTTGCCGGACGCTGCGTCGAGACAGACCAGCCCGTCGGCATTCTGGAAGAATACCCGGTGGCCCGCGGCTGCCAAGGTAGTAGGCATCAGTTCGGCAACCTCGGCATCCGCTTTCTTCCAGAGGATTCGGCCGCTCTGGGCGTCGATCGCCAGAATCCGCTTCGGCGACGGGACCTCGGGGTACACGGGCCGCTGGGCCCGGACTTCAACCAGGCCGGGCCACGGGCCGCGGCGCCACGCCTTCTCCTCCTCGGTGGCCGACCGGCCCGCCACGACCAAGAGCGTGCCCTCGCGGAAAATGACTTCCTCGGCATGGTCCGTGCCGTCGTAGGTCCGGATTGTCTCGCCGGTTGCCGCGTCCAGGGCGCTCAAAGGCGAGTCGGACCCCAGCGTCACATAGACCCGATCCCCGACGGCCACCAGTCGCCGTGCCAGGTCGGTCGGTCCGCTGCGGAAGCCCCGCAGATGCCACTGCCACAACGGGACCGCCCGCTTCCAGAGGACCACGCCGCTGAAGGCATCGCAGGCCACGAGTTGCCACTTCGGCTCCAGCACGACGGCGGCGATCGGCCCCTCGTCGACAATGTAGAACAACCTCCCGCCGGCGCACACGGCCGCGCTCACACTGGCCAGGTGGTCGTGGCTGCGGGCCCACGCGGGGCTGCCGACCCATTGAAGTTGACGTGGCGGGCCGACCACCGAATCGGCCGAAACGGCGTTGTTCGTCGCGTCGTGGAGGAAGTGAGTCCAATCGTCGATGGCCGCCGGACGGGGCTTGAGGGTCTTCTTCCACTCCGCTCCGGTCCTGAGATACGCAACGCCGCCGGGCGCGAGCACGCGCATCACCTCCTCCCTGGGCACCGCGCCAAGATCGCCGGCGACGACCAGGCGGACCAGGTTGTCGACGTACGGAAGCCGCTTGCCGTCGAGCCGGTCGATCGACACCCGGCCGTAAAGCCCAAGGGACTGCACGTTGCGGCGGGCCTCGACCACCTTCCGGGCATCGGCTGCCAGGCCGTGAACGAGGTAGCCAGGTCCGGCCCCCAAGGCGGCCGTCAACCTCCCATCGCCGCAGCCCAGATGGACGACAAGTCCGCCACTGACCCCGGTTGCCTCGAGGATCCGGCGGGCCTCGGCCTCCGCGGCCGAACCGCCCGCGTCTGCGGCCCGCAGAACCCCGGGGACAAACCAAAGCAACATCGCCACCGGAATCCACCTCCGCCACCGTTTCCCCTGGTGCAAGCGCGCGCGCATGGCAATCCTCCCAAAGCGAGTCGGCAAGTCGAAAGGGTCCCCGCAATCTTCCCGACAGCCTACCGGCCTGGCGAGCGCGAGGCAAGAGAACAGACGCACGGTCATCGTCTTCTGCACTTCTGGGATCCGCGTCAGAACAGGCTGACGAATCTCCGCTGTAGGGAACGCCCTCTGCGGCGTTCCGTGAATCGCCAGGGTCGCCGCTTCTCCGCTCCACGGAACGCCGCGGAAAGCGTTCCCTACGGTCTTCTCGTGACGACGAGTTGCTCAAGTCACCATGACGCGACGCCCTTAGCGGACAGGAGCCAGGCAGAGGACCCGGCCGATCTTGGTCGAGACGTACAAGCGGCCCTGCGCCGCGGCCATGCCATCGAAGACAGGGGGGCTGGGCAGTTCAAGGTCGGCTAGGGGCTTTCCGTCCGTGGCCGACACCACCAGCAGACGTCCACCTCGCGTCGCTTCCAGCGATTCGGAGAGGGGATCCACGGTGGTGGGCGAGTAAGGGGCCTCGCTGAGCTTGTCGGCCGGCCCGGCAACGAAGAGGGTCTGGCCCGCCAGCACCATCGCCCGGGCCAGTACGGGGATCCTGTAAGTCCAATCCGGGCGGTTTGCGGTGGGGCTCTTGGGCGAGCGGTGCGAGGCGTCGGCCGGCCGGGCGTCGAGCGTCTGCGCGAACAGGCGGTAGAACGTCCAGCGGCCCTGTTCCTTCCCAATCGGCCCCCAGACCTCGGCGGCGTCGACGCCCACGTGGGCGCCGGGGATGTCGTACTGGTTGCGTCCGAACCCGAACACGCGGGAGCCGTCGATCACCAGCAATCGGCCCGCGGGAACCTGCTGACCGGCCTTGGGCCAGTTGCCCCAGCCGCTCCCCATGAAGGTGCCGAACTGCCAGTAAGTGCGATGCCACCAACTGTCGTCCAGGAAACCCACCGAACTCCAGAGATGGGCAACGTCGTCCTTCTGCCTGACAAGTTCCCGGTCGAAACGCGCTGCCCGCATGAAGATCGAGTCGCCCAGGGCGGAGAGGACGTCGGGCAGACAACCCGCAGACGCGATGCCTCTCTTGCCCTTGTTCTGCTTCTGTTCGGCGGGGTCGGGAGACCCGCGCTGAGCACCGTCGAGCCTCTGGACGCCCAGTGTCCGCCCGGTTGCGGCGTCCAGTTTGTAGAAAAGCAACCCATCGTCGAGGTGGCTGCTGCGCCCGGCGACGAAGAACACGGCCCCGTCCACCACGAGCACGCTTCCAGAAACGGGCCAGGCCGATTCAAGCTGCCCGTCTGCCACGATCTGGCGGTCTTGCGGGGCAGCGCGGAATCTCCAGATCACTTCTCCGTCGGCAAGCCGCAGGCAATAGACCCAGCCATCGGCCGAGCCGAACACCGCTCGCCCCCGGTCGATGGTCGGCGGCGAGTCGATGCGAGCGCCCGCCACGTAGGTCCAGAGCCTTCGGCCCGTGGCCGTCTCCAAGGCGTGCACGCGATGCGCATCCGATTCCGACACGAGCAGAACGCCGCCGGCAATGACCGGGCTGGTGAGTTGTCCGCCCAACTCCGTCTCCCAGGCAATGTGAAGGTCGCACGCGACGTCCTCGGGGAGCGCGCCGCTCCGGGCCGGATCGTGGCGGTAGGTCGGCCAGTCGGTAGGAGAAGGGACTGGGGATTGGG
>CAYSGY010000025.1:12359-24805 GCA_964430315.1 uncultured Planctomycetaceae bacterium | reverse complement strand
GGGGTCGCGGTGCGGGGGTCCACCGACACGCTGGCCGTGGCCGACCCCTTGGTCCAGTCGGCGGTCCGGTTCCTCCGCGAGCATGCCGGCGAGGCCATCGGCGTGAAGCACGTGGCCCAGGCCGTGCGCGTGTCACGCCG
Source organism: uncultured Planctomycetaceae bacterium (assembly GCA_964430315.1). Classification (GTDB taxonomy): domain Bacteria; phylum Planctomycetota; class Planctomycetia; order Pirellulales; family Thermoguttaceae; genus CALFBP01. Next base: position 24,665 of record CAYSGY010000025.1, on the reverse strand, counting down.
CACCCTGGACCGCCGCTTCGATGACGCCCTGGGCAGGACCGTTCACGACGAACTGGCGGCCGTCCGGATGCAGAAGGCCCGGAATCTGCTGACCGATACCTCCGAGACGATCGCTTCGATCGCGTCGGTCTGCGGCTACGAGACCGCCGCGTCGTTCAGCAGGGCTTTTCGGCAGCACGCCGGCTGCTGGCCCACGGAGTACCGCAACCAGGTCCGCGTTGTCTGACGCGGCCGACACCCTGAGAATGGAAATCGCCGTTGTGCGTTCCATGCCGACCCTCGGCTGCGCCGAGTGACGGCATGCCACCCGGGTCGCGTTGTCTGACGTCGCGGCCACCCGCACGCCGGCGGCCGGATCTGTCACGGCGCGCTGGTCCGCACGTCGTACGCGTAGAGCCGGTCGCCGTGGCGGAGGTAGAGGCGTCCGCCGCAGACGACCGGGTGGGCCCAGGTCGGCCCCTCGCCGCCTTCGGGCAGGGTGAACTGGCTGACCAGGTCGTAACGGCCCGGCGCGGGCCGGACCAGGCCGACCTTGCGGCGTTCGTTCATGGTGTAGAGCATCCCGCCGGCACAGCAGAGCGAGCCCTCGCCGATGCCCCGGTCGGCCCACGTCTTCTTCCCGGTCTTCCAGTCGAGGCAGACCCAACGGGCCTTGTTGTTGAAGTGGGAGGCGCCGTACACAAAGGAGTCCAGCAGGATCACGCCGCCGTGACGGTTGTCGAGTTCCGTGGACCGCCACACGGGCCGGACCGAGGCCTTCTGGCCCTGCACGTCGATCTTCAGCAGCGCGGAGCCCAGCCCGTAGCCCCCGCTCACGAAGACGTGACCATCGTGGTAGACCGGGTTGACGCAGTTGGCCACGTAGCGCGGGGTGTAGTGTTCGAATCGCCAGAGGAGGTCGCCGTTGGCCGCGTTGACACCGATCAGCGACCGGGACGACATCGTCAGGAGGATGCGCAACCCCTGGGTCTCGGCGAGAATGGGCGAGGCGTATCCGGCCGGCTCCCCGGCGCTGGGCGACTTCCAGAGCGTGCGCCCGGTCCGCTTGTCGAGCGCGGCCATGGCAACCGCGCCGCCGGGCGAGCAGATCACGCGATCGCCGTCGATCAGGAGCGATTCACCACGGCCGAATCCGTCGCCCGCCCCGCGAAACTCCGACCGGAGATTGACCCCCCATAGCTTCGCGCCGTTCTTGGCGTCGAGACACACAATCTCGTCGTGGGCATTCTCATGGTAGATGCGGTCGCCGTCGAGCGTGGGGGTGCCGTGGGACCCGTGCGGGCCGGTCTTGGTCCACGCCGCGCCGTTCTTGGTCTGCCAAAGGACGCGGCCTTCGAGGTCGAGGCAGAACACGACCAGGTCGTCGTCGACGTCGCCGGAAGTGAGGATCCGGCCATCGGCTACCGTAACCCCCGAAAAGCCCTTGCCGAGCCCCTTGGCCGTCCAGAGGAGCTTCGGCCCTCCTTCGGGCCATTGTTTCAGAAGCCCGGTTTCGGTCGAGATATTGTCTCCCTTCGGCCCGTGGAAGCGCGGCCACGAGGGGACTTCCGCGGCGCTGACCGGCGGGCAGCCGAGCAGGATGCGTGGGACCACAACGAGCACCGCGATGAACAACCCCCAGGACAGGCAGCAAGTTCGCATGATCGTGCTTCAGTCTCAAACAAGGACGTTTGCCGGGAGGACAAGCAAGGTTCCGGACGAATCCATGGAGTGCGGCAACCCGTTGCCGCTTTCTTTTCGCCGGTGTCGCCATGGACCGTTTGCCGCTAAGACCTGCAAGTCCAAAGCGGCGACGAGTCGCCGCACTCCAAGGCGGGCGGTGTTCTGCCGCTCTTGGGTTCCCGATCGGGCGTCCGAGTATCCTCGCTCATGGGCTCCGATCGAGGGTCAGGACGGCCGCCAGGGTCGCTTGGGTGGCTTTCGCGGCGTTGGGGACGTCGGTCCGCTCCGGGATATCGCCTTCGGTGTGGTAGTTGGGGTCGGCGTAGGGCCAGGAGCCGATGTTGATGACCGCGGCCGCATAGCCGGCCTTGACAAACGAGCCGTCGTCGTCGCCCGGCCCGGGACGCTTCACGGCCCGCTGCTCCAGCCCGATCCCGAAGCGGACGTTCACCGCGGCCATCCGTTGGGCGAGCCGTTCCCCTTCGGGCTTCGTGTACGCGGTCACGTTGGTCATCTTTCCGGCCGCGGTCTGTTCCACCGACTTGACGCCGACGCCGTCGAGGTTGAAGACGGCGACGAGGTTGTCGCCGCGGGCCTTGGCATTCTGGGCCGCGGTCACGCTCGTCCACGGGATGTGTTCTTCGTTGCAGAAGAGGAACCGGATCGTGCGTTCGGCAGGATGTCGCGCCAGCACGCACGCGATCTCCAGGACGGCGGCCGTGCCGATCGCGTTGTCGTTGGCCCCCGGCGAATCGACCCAGCTCTGCGAGTCCTTGTGGGCCACCAGGAGGATGATCTCGCCGGGCTTCGAGCGGCCCTTACGCTCGGCGTAGAGATTGTAGGCCGTGTACCAAGGGTCCTCCGGCATGGGCCGGGAGTATTGGGCGTGCTTCGGCTTGCGCGTGTCGCAGCGGAACGCCTGGACGCGGACCGCCTCGCGATCCACGCGATACCCAAACGACTCCAGCCGTCCGGCAAGATAATCGTCGGCCTCGTGGAGCGTGTTCTTCGAGTGGCCGGGCACCGTGTGGTTCAACTTCCGGAAGGGGAGCGGGTCCTTGGAGAGATAGAAGAGAGTCTTCTTCATCCGCGCCGCATCGACCGCGCCGATCAGGCTCCGGATGCCCGCCTCCACCTCCTGCGTCTTCCAGACCTCCTCCCAACCCAAGTTCTGATCCGTGGCAATCTTGCCGATGGGCGACTCGCCGGCGAGCGAGAAGCGGACCGCAAGGGCCACCAGCATGCCGAGAAAAGCGACCTGGGGAGACTTCATGGCACACTCTTCGGATCGTGAAGGAGGGAAACGTCGGCGGGGCCTTCTCCGGGGGCACCAACAGGCTAGACCGGCTGCCGGGCCGTGTCAAGCGGCCCGACAAACGGGCCCATGCCGGACAGGACGCTTCTGTCTGCCGCGAAGATGCTGGCTTGTTGCTCCCCGGCATCGGCCAGAAGGAGTACGACCCGATTGCTGTTCAGCACGTCTTCCATTTCAACGACCCGCACCATCTCCTGCCACGGACCCTCATCCGGCACGATGTCCAGCAGCCGGTTGGGTGATTCCATGAAGAACCTCTCGTTGAGGTAATTGCGATGCTGCTGTGGGAATAGTGCCATGTAAAGGATGTTCATTTCAACGAGTTCGTTGAGGAAGTGCGTGCCGAGCGACACGTCGGGGACAAGGTTCTCTCGCATGGTGACAATCTCACACAAGACCGAGACTCGGCTGATCTCCCCGAAGTGGACGGGAATCCCCAGTTCAGGGCTCGACGTGCCCCATCGCCCCGGTCCCAGCAACATGGTTCTCGCTCCAGCCCGGTGGCCATGATGGTTGATGCGACCGAGGAGGCGGGCCACTTCATAGCGGCGGGCCAACGGCAGCTCACCATAGAGCCGAGGCGTAACGTAGATGAACCTGTCCAGACGCACGAGCCGGCTGGGACCTATGATCGCCCCGTGGGCCTCCACAATCCGATCGGCGTCGTCGACCGTCACCGAAGGGAGTTTCGCGATCTCGGCGCCCTGCACGTGGAGCGGGCGGCACTGGAGCAAGTTGATCTTGTAGGACTCCGCAGTCACGAAGTTCACCGTGAACTCGATGTCCACGGGACTTCGGTAGGCGTCCTCGAGAGTCCTCAAGATCACGCGCATGTCCTCGACAAACGGCGTACTGGAGAGGAGGCCTTCGAAGGTCAGAACGCGATGGCTCGACGGATTGGCCTGCCAGGTGGATGAGTCCTGGGATGCTACCATTTCGAGGGGAATGCCCGGTGTCTCCTTGATGATGTCGAGAAAATGCCCGGACGCGAAGCGGTTGGCAGCGATGTCCAGGAAGTCTGCGCGACGCTGCGAATACTCGCAGACTTCGTCGAAGTTGCTCTCGGGTCTGCGGGTCGGGGCATTCAGGGCCACCAGCCGCGTGTAGTCATCATCGGCGCGGTCCACCGCCCGCGTGCCCATCCCAAAGACCAGCCGGATGACTCCCGCGTGCGGATCGATGTCTTTGTGCCAGACGTACGGGTTGAACGAGAAGCCGACCCCGGCGATCTGTGGAAAGAACTTGTCGCCATATCGGTCGCCCGAGACCCGCATGACCAGCAAAGCCATCTGCTCGTCCCGATCGAGGAGGCCCCTCGTCACCCGGTACTGGAGAGCTTTCTCACTCATCGCGCTGGCGTACACCTGCCGGATGGTGTCGAGCAGCGACCGGAGCCTCTCTTCCCGAGTGCCTTGGTTCACGCAGAACACGCTGTCGTACTTCCCTGCAAAGGCGTTCCCGTAGGCGTCTTCAAGCAGTGAGCTGGAGCGAACGATGTAAGGCGACTCGCCGAAATAGTCGAGCATCGCCTGGAACTGGTCCATGGTATAGTCGGGAAATCGTCCCTCGCGGATTCGCGACTGGGCGTCCTCAAGGCCCTCCAGAAAGGTGTCCGGGTCGCGTTGCCGCTGCCGTATCCACCATACGCCGTTGCGGATGAGGAAGGTATAGAAGACGTCGGAGCCTATGTAGAACGAATCGTGGGTTTCCAGCCGGTCGCGGACTTCCGGGAAATGCCGCCGGAGAATCGCTCGCGCCAACAACATCCCCAACGCCTTCCCCCCGATCAGTCCGATGCCGATCATGCGGTCGCGGATATCGAGGATGTCGGACAGACCGAGGTAGCGATTCACCAGTCGCAGCATGGCCTCATCGCGTGACAGGACCATGCGGCTCAGTCGTTGAAACACCTCTTGTCCCTTTTCGGGTGGGCAGCGGCCTGCGTGGACCTCTTCGTGGGTCTGCTGGGCCTCGTTGAAGAGTCTTCGCCAGAAGCCCAACCGCGAGTCGGAGCGGAGCCCCGGCCAGCGGCTCGACGCGAGCACCTCGGAGATCAGGGCGCTGCTGGTGATCGGCCGGAATTCGTCTCCTTCCCACCGGTGGATCGTGTTCATGGAGCCTGTCGAACGGTGCTGGACCTTGATCGGACGGACGTAGATGTCTCCCTCGTATCGGAACACGTCCAGAAGAAACTGGGTGGTCTCCGTAATCGGATTCAGGGCAAAGGAAGCGTGGTGGTTGCGGTACAGCCCGAAGTAGGTGACTGTCTCCAGTTCGTAGAGGCGAGGGCACGTGAGCAAGAAGAAATTGCCGAGCATCTGGTCGGCGGCCCACAGAGAGGCCAACTCCGACAGGCAATCAAACACGTAGACCGTGTGCTTGCCCGCATCCTCGATGACCTTGTGGACCTGAGCCACGAAGGTCTCGAAGCCGAGGTCGGGATTGGGCCTGTAAGTCTCGACTCCCGAGTCCTGCGGCAACAGGGGCTCGTGAGAGGCAAACCGAAAGTAGACCAGCCGTCGTCCGGCCCTTCGCGCCGCCTCGGCGTACGGCGTGACCAACGCACGGTAGTCCGACACGGAGTCGACCTGCCAGACAATGTTGTCGCCCGGCATCACGCCCTTCAGCACTTTGTCCAGGCCCGACAGTCCCGTCGTGAACGATTCGGCCATCATGTTCCACGCTCCGTGCGGCGCTTCGCGTCGTGAGAGCAGGCCACGCAATCCTGACAGCGACTCTCCGGTCGATCCTCAGCCGCCGAGCGCCATGGCCGTCTTCTCGACGAAGGCTGCGCACTGGGCGACGTCGTCGCTCAACTGGGGGGAGTCGTGCTCGTACTCGATCCCCATGTTGCCGCGATAGCCCTGCCGCTTCAGCTCCTTGAGCACGGCAGTGTAGTCGGCCTTCCCCTTGCCCAGCGGGACGTCGCGGGCTTCCGGCTTGCCCTTCTCGGCTACGTCCTTCAAGTGGAACCCGAGGATCCGCCCTTCGAGGATCTTCAGGCACTCGACGCAGTCCAGGCCGGAGCGAACCCAGTGGCCCGTGTCGCAGCACGCCCCGATCCGTTTGCTGCGGCCCTTGCACATGGCCAGGACGTTGGCGGGGTCCCAGTACGGGTAGTCCGGCTTCTTCGGATGATTGTGCACCGCCAGGTTGATCTGGTACTCGTCGCAGAGCTTTTCGATCGCGTCAAACGTCTCGGCCGGCGGCTCGGCCACGATGGCGCCCACGCCCATCTCTTTGCAGAAATCGAAGATCTTCCGGGCCTCGTCCATCTTCGCGCCGAGGTTCGAGTAGAACGTCGGCATCGCCATGCCGCGGTCGGCGAGCCGCTGCTTCAGCTCCTTGCGGACCTCGGGGGTCAGCTCCTGGTTGACCTTCAGCTTCGGCCGGGCCTTGTCGAGCGAAAGGAAGAATGCGGGCTCGACGCACTGAATCCCCAGGTCGGCGATCATGCCCAGGGCCTCGAAAAGACTGAAGCGGCGGAACGTGTACTGCGACGAGCCCACGATCCAACCCAATTTGGCGGCCGACGGCGTGCTGCACCGGACCTTCTCGGACGCCCCGGCAATGTGGAACCCGCCGATCGCAGCGCCCGCCACGAGCACGGACCCACCCTTGAGGAAATCACGACGTTGAATACTCGATTTCATGGCACGTTGGTCCTTTCTTTCTGTCTACACCACGCCCCCGGCGGCGGGACACCGCCGGGAGTCCACCACTCGGGCCAGATTATAAGGCCCGACTTCGACGCAAGCCACCTACGGAGCCGGATTGCGGGATTCGGCAAACCACCAGAAAGAGTGTGGCAGGTGTGCCCATTGCGGTGAGGCAAGAGATGGTGGCTTGCCGCGCCTGCGGGCCGTTCGGCAGCAGACGGCATGCGGAAGTCGCGGATTCGTCCGTCCGGCCCGTCGACTGCGTCGTAGAATTGTGCGGAGCATTCGTCCCCGACATCCGGTTGCGAAAGGGTCGCGTTGATGGCCAGAAGTATATCGATCCTAGGGTGGGCAATGGTGGCCGCGGTCTCCGCCACGGCTGCGGCCCAAAACCCGCCCGTCGCGGCGTGGCAGGAGGCCGACGAGCAACTCAAGCAACTCGACTGGCTGGTCGGCGATTGGGTCAGCGAAAGTCCCGAGGCCCTCGTCGTCACGTCGTGCCGCTGGAGCGAGACCCGGCGTTACCTCTTGACCGAATTCACGGTCCAGGTGGCGGGCCGGCCGGCGATGAAGGGCTCACAGCGGATCGGCTGGGACCCTTTGCACAAGACGCTCCGTTCCTGGGTCTTCGACTCGGAAGGCGGGTTCGCCGAAGGGACCTGGACCTGCGACGCAGACCGCTGGGTGGTCAAGACCACCGGCGTGACCCGGGACGGGAAGCCCGCCTCGGCGACAAGCGTCACCACGCGGACCGCCAAGGACCGCATGACCTGGCAGTCGCGGGACCGAGTGATCGGCGGCGAACGACTGCCGGACGTCGGACCGGTCCACATTGTACGAACTCCTCCCAAGGCGAACTAACGAACCCATGCCCCGGCCTTCGTGCCGATGTCCTACCGGGAGCCTGAAGATGAAGACGAACTGGAAGATCCTACTCCTCACTGCCTCGCTGACCATCCTGGTCTGCGGCGATGCCCCCGCGGGCCGAGGAGGCGGGGGAGGCGGTGGAGGGTTTCACGGCGGCGGATTCAGCGGTGCCGGCGGGTATCACGGGGGAGGGTTCCCAGGCGGATATCATGGCGGCGACTTCAGCGGAGGGTACCACGGCGGGGGCACGAGTTCCTTCAGTGGCTATCACGGAAGTGGCTACCACGGCGAGGGCCTGCATTCGCCGTCCCTCAATCTCTCGCGACCAGGTTTCCAGCCCGGCGCCTATTCGGGGTTGAAACCGCAACCGCAGCCGCCCAAGCCCCAACCTGGCCCGCATTTCGGGCCCGGACCGCACCCAACGCCAGGTCCTCACCCCGGGCCAGGTCCTCATCCGGGCCCCGGACCTCATCCCGGCCCTGGACCTCACCCGGGCCCCGGTCCTCACCCGGGACCTGGACCTCACCCCGACTGGTACCACGGCCATTGGCACGGCCACTGGTATCCGGGCTGGTTCGTCGGACCGGCGGCCTGGTGGGGCTTCGGGTTCGCCGCCGGTTGGGCGGCGCCGGTGGAGCCCTGGGCGTGGGGATATTGGTGCTACGACAATCCTTACTGCGTCCCGGTGGCCGATAGCGCGACCTTCGACTACTCGCAGCCGATCGTGCTGGCGTCGGTGCCCGAGGGTGGGCAACCCACCGCCGCGGACCAGCCGTCGGCCAACGATCAAGCCGGGCAGCTTCTCGATGCCGCACGCGATGCGTTCCTCCAAAACGACTACACAACCGCGCTATCCAAGGTCGATCAGGCGATCGCCGGGTTGCCTAACGATCCGTTGCTCCACGAGTTCCGCGCGCTGGTGCTATTCGCCACGAAGCGCTATCACGAAGCGGCGGCGGCGGTCTACGCAGTCCTCTCCGTCGGGCCCGGCTGGGACTGGACCACGCTCAGCAGTCTTTACCCCGACGTGGAAGCGTACACCGCGCAACTCCGCGCCTTGGAACGCTACTGCGACGAGCACCCGAAGGAGGCCGACGCCCGCTTCCTGCTGGCCTACCAGTACCTGACATGCGGCCAGACGGAGGCAGCGGCCGGGCAGCTCCGAGAAGCCGTGCGAATGAAGCCGGAGGACCGATTGTCGGCCCAACTCCTCCAATCGCTCACGGCGAAGGAGCCGGCCCCGGCGGCCCCAGCGACCCCGCCCACGACTCCTGCGGAGCCGGTCTCCGCCAACCGCCTCCAAGGCACCTGGAAGGCCGAACGTCCCGACGGGACCGCGGTCGATCTCCAACTCTCCGCCGACTCGACGTTCTCCTGGAAGGTCAACCGGAAGGACAAGCCCCAGGAGTTCCGCGGCACCTATTCCGTGGCCGACGGCCTGCTCATCCTCAAGCAGGGGAGCGAAGTGGCCATGACCGGGCAAGTGACGTTGCTTGGCCCCGACCGGTTCAACTTTAAGCTCCCCGGCAACAACCCGAGCGACCCCGGGCTGACGTTCGCCAAGTAGCGCGGCGCGTAGCACAGCCATCCTGGCTGTGTCGGGACAGGCTGGAAGCCTGTGCTACAGGGACGTGCTAGAAGCTCAGCCCTGCTTTCAGCCCCACCGTGACAAACGACGACGTGGGCTGGAGGAGGCCCCGGGCGACATCCGACTCTCCCCAGGTCATGGCCTCGGAGAAGACCGCACAGAAGAAATGGTCCCCGCGCAGGCCGACCTCCGCCTGCCCCGTGATGCCGCACTTGGGATAGAGCACGGCGTCGTACCACGAAACGTGCTCGTAGGTGATCGCGGTACACCCGATCCGGGCCGACGAGTAGAGTTCAGGGCCGCTTTGCAGCGAGCGCCGCGTTTCGACGCCGAGGTAGGGATAGATCGTCCACCAGGTCTCCTGGTAGCCCGTCACGTCGTATCCCGAAGGCGTCACGCCGTCGCGGAGGTCGCGGAACCAGAATCGAGTCCCCACGCCGAGAAGGAGACTCGTCCTCGGCAGCCAGTCGGGCTCGAACAGCAGCTCGTACTCGCCTCGGACCCCGAGGTAGCCCGTCTTCGACCATAGCGGCTCCGTGGAGCCGTCGTTGAACTGCGCGCCCCCGACGTAGTCCAAGGTCCCGCCGAACAACTCCGCACGGAACCGCTCCGGGCCGATCCGCTTCACGTAGCCGAGCGTCAGCATCAGCCCGTATTCGTTGACGAAATCCTCCCCGCCGAACCGCTCGTTCCAGTGGAAATACTCTTCGCGGGTATACCAGCTTGACTCGTGGAGCCGCTCTCCAATGCCCGCGAGGGTCTCCGTTCGGAGGTACGGCGAAGTGGTCACCGGACGCTGCGGGTAGTCCATCCCTCCGCCTGCGTGAGCCGCTTCGGCCAGGCTGACGCCGCTGCCGACCGAAGCCGGCGCCGGACTGAAGCCCGTGGCCGCAGCCCCCACGCCCGAGGCCGGCGAGTACCCACCCTGAACCGTCGCGTAGGGGTTGTCTTCCTCGCCTGCCCAGGCGTTGTAATTTACCAAGATCGCCGCCACAAAGAGGAGGAGCCGAGCCAATGCCGTGCTTCCTTTCCAAAACGAGGGCGTGGGGAACCCCATTCCGCGAGGACTCGATTGGGAGGGCGGAAGGGTAGCGTTGGCTGGCCTGGTCTGTCAACGGCGTTCCAGGGGGGTGGCTCGCGTTGTACTGTTTCTCAGAGGATTGCGATTCTGGATACCTCCGCGGGGTTTGGCTTCCCATCCCTAGCCCAGCGACGCATCGCTGGGCTGCTCTCGAGTGCCCTTCCGGGGCACGGGGCGATGCCCAAGTCAACCACCCCTGCCACTCTGAATCACTACCCCAGATGCGTCACGGTTTTCGATACGGTTTTCGATGTCCGGTCCGGTCGAGAGTGTCCTCGTGGAGCAACCACTTGCGTCGCGTTTGACCGACCGGTATGGTTGGGGACTACGATGGTTCGCCACTTGCCTGGAGATTTCCGCGTGAAGTACCTCAGTCTCCTTCCGTTGATGTTGGCGGCGTCGTTGCCGGCGCAGGCCGGCAACTGGCCGCATTGGCGGGGCCCTTGCTTCAACGGCTCGACCGAGGAGAAGAACCTGCCCTCCGAGTGGAGCCGCACGGAGAACGTCGCCTGGAGTGCGGAGTTGCCCGGCGTGGCGGCGTCCACGCCCGTGGTCTGGGCGAACCGTGTCTATCTCACGGGAACCGATTCCTCCCGCGACGTGCTCCAGGCCATGGCGTTGGATCGGGCCGACGGCAAGTTGCTCTGGAAGCATGACGTGGCCCACGGAATCCACCGCGACCAGCGGAGCAACTTCGCCTCGTCGTCGCCGGTGACCGACGGCAAGGTCGCCGTCTTCTTCTTTGGAAACGGGGTTGTGGCCTGCTTCGACCCGGAAGGCCGTCCGCTTTGGTCGCGGAACCTGGAGAAGGACTACGGGCCCTTCGCCTTCCAGTGGACGTTCAGCAGCAGTCCGTTGCTCTACGAGGGAAGGCTCTACTTCCAGGTGTTGCAGCGCGACGTGGCCGTGAGAGACCGCGGCCGGCAAGACGGGGAGAATGAGTCGTACCTCCTGGCCGTCGATCCGCAGACCGGCAAGACCTTGTGGCGTCACGTGCGTCCGAGCCAGGCGGTGGCGGAATCGCGGGAGGCGTTCACCTCGCCGGTGCCGTTCGACTACGGCGGACGCAAGGAGCTCTTGCTGGCCGGCGGCGACGCCCTCTCCGGCCACGATCCCGCGACCGGCGCCGAACTGTGGCGATGGGGCAATTGGAATCCCGAGCGGATCGGGCACTGGCGTCTGGTCGTCTCGCCCGTCGGCGGAGACGGCGTGGTCCTCCTCTGCGCGCCGAAGCGCCAGCCGGTCTACGCCGTCAAGGCGGGCGGGAGCGGCACCCTCGAGGATCACGCCCTCGCCTGGGTCAGCCGCGACGCGAAGGAGGTCACGTCCGACGTTCCCACGCCCGCCTTCTACGACGGCGATTTCTTCGTGCTCAGCGACGTGCGGAAGAGCCTGTCACGCGTGGAGCCGCGATCGGGCAAGGTCAAGTGGACGATCCCCACGCCGGGCCGGGCCAAGTACGAGGCCTCGCCGCTGGCAGGCGACGGCAAGGTCTACCTCATCGACTTTGGCGGCCAGGCGGCCGTCATCGACGCGGCCGGCGGCAAGGTCCTCCGCCTGATTCCCATGGACGAGCCGACCGGCGGAGAGGTGGTGCGGTCCTCGATCGTCGCCGCGCACGGCCAGTTGTTCCTCCGGACGACGCGGCGGCTCTTCTGCATCGGGAAGGCGAAGTGAGACGGCAAGTCCGCCCCCCAATGCCTTCCCCCTCCGGTTGGTGACTTGCCAGGAGCGCTTGCAGGGAATAAAAAGAACACTTCTTGCGCGTCGTTCGGAAGAATTGCGTAGTCATTCTCGTGAAGGAGTGATGATCGGCGCCATCCTCAACCGTGCCATGGATGCCGGCGAGGGGCTCCTGCGGCTTGCCCCCAATTGGGTTCCCCGAAGCTTCCTGCACCCGGGCTAGCGGATCAAGCTCGCCCCGACCGATTGGTATGCCCTTGGCACCCATCGCGGGGGCATCGACGAGCGGTGGTTCGCCAGCACGACCGAGGCGGCCAACGACGGGCGGGCGTGGGACGAGGGACTGAGCTACGTCATGTTCGAGGGCGAGCGGTTCCTCCTGCGCGACGCGGTCGAAGAGGCCGGGCCGCGCATCATTAGCCAGTCGATCTGGGAGAAGTACCGCCGGTGG
>CAYSGY010000025.1:0-12349 GCA_964430315.1 uncultured Planctomycetaceae bacterium | reverse complement strand
TCGAAGTTTTTCGACAACATGGGCCCCATCCCCCACCACATGCACCAGACGCACAAGTCCGCCGCCCTGACCAATCAGCAGGGCAAGCCCGAGTGCTACTACTTCCCGCCGCAACTCAACGCCGCGGAGAACCACTTCGATTACACGTTCATGGGCCTGGAGCCGGGCACGACGAAGGGCGACGTCCGCCGCTGCCTGGAGAACTGGGATAAGGGCGACAACGGCATCCTCGACCTGTCGCGGGCCTACCGGCTCAAGCCGGGTACGGGCTGGATGATTCCCGCCGGCGTGCTCCACGCCCCCGGCTCGATGTGCACCTACGAGCCCCAGTGGGGCAGCGACGTGTTTGGCATGTACCAGTCGCTGGTCGAGGGACGCGAAGTCCCCTGGAGCCTCTTGGTCAAGGACGTGCCCGCCGACAAGCATCAGGACCTCGACTTCATCGTCGAGCAACTCGACTGGGAGAAGAACGTCGATCCGAACTTCAAGCAGTCGAACTACATCGAACCGATCGTCGACGAGGCAGCCTCCGGGCCGGGCTACACGGACCGCTGGATCGACTACGGCCACTTCGACGGCGAACAGGTCGTCTCGGCCAAGGAACTGACCGTGATGCCCGGCGCGAAGTGCGTGCTCCGCGATCCGGGGCCGAGCGGCTGGATTTCGGTCCAGGGCTGCGGGCGCATGGGAGCCTTGGCGATCCATACCCCGGTGATGATCCACTACGGCGAAGAGCCCTGGGACGAGGTCTTCATCACCGCCGAAGCGGCCGCCGAAGGGGTCGAGATCGAGAACACCGGCAGCGAGCCGCTGGTCGGCCTCCGATACTTCGGGCCCGCGACCCACAAGAACATGCCGGCGATCGGCGATCACCGGAAGAAGTAGAATGCCCCTGTCTCCCCTCTCCCGTTCGACGGGAGAGGGGCCGGCGGTGAGGGCGATCGGCATCGGGAGACGGTCTTCGATGAGCGAAAAACCGCGTCCCAAGCACCCCATGCTGACCGACCACGCCCGCTGCCTCCGCCAAATCGCGACGCCGCCCGAGCAAGTGCTCTGGTCCGTGCTTCGCGGACGCCGGCTTGCCGGCCTGAAGTTCCGTCGTCAGGAGCCGATCGGGCCGTACATTGTTGATTTCTGTTGCCGAGAGATCAACCTGATTGTCGAACTTGACGGCATGAGCCATGACGACAAACAGAGTCGCGATGCCGTGCGCGAGCGCTGGATGAAAGACCAAGGATATCGAGTGATTCGCGTGACGAATTGGGACGTGAACGAAGACTTGGAGGCTGTGGCCCGGTTCATTGCGAGGGAGGCGGGGGTGGACATCGATTGAAAGCGGCGCGCTTTGCCTATCTCCCCTCTCCCGTTGGACGGGAGAGGGGCCGGGGGTGAGGAGACGACGCGAAGGTTGTGCAACTATGGCGACAATCGGTCAACGTATCGTTGACAGAGCTCTCAGTGTTCTTAAAGCGAATCCGGAAGGGGTGCGGTACTCCGACCTGAAACGCCAGATTGCTAAACAAGATGCGTCCCTCAAACCCAACACCATCGCTGGGAACATCTGGAATCTGGAGGAGCAGTACCCGGAACGGGTGTACAAGCCCTCGCGTGGGCTGTTTCGATTGACTGAATACCGCGAGGCCGGTAGCGACCAGCTCAAGCAGACGCTTGTTCCGAAGCAGCTTAAGAAGGTTAAGGAAGAAGACTTCTATGAGCCTTTTGCCGACTGGCTTGTCAACGAAGTCGAGGAATGCACAAAGGCTATCCCACTGGGTGGAAATCGATTCCGCGACAAGTGGGGCACCCCCGACGTCATTGGCAAGAAGGAGTCGAAGCGAAGCGACATCATCCAGGCTCCCGTCATGATTGCCTCGGCAGAAGTCAAGGCGGATACTGCTCAGTTGGTGACTGCGTTCGGACAGGCCTGCGCCTACTGCCTCTTCAGCCACAAGGTGTACCTTGTGGTATCCGAGAAGTCGCCCGATGATGAGATTGCCCGCCTTGACGCCCTTTGCCAGGTGTTCGGCATCGGGTTGGTCATCTTTGACTCAGAGAATCCAAGCGACCCCAAGTTCACGATTCGCTGCCGACCGCGGTCGCAACAACCCGATCTTTTCTACGCCAACCGTTACTTGAAACTGATCGAAACAGAATTGTTCTCGTAAGACCCGTCGAGTGCAAACCGCCCTCACCCCCGGCCCCTCTCCCGTCGAACGGGAGAGGGGAGAAGAACCGCGAACCCATAACCCTTTAGTCTGAGGCTCCCATGACTAATCACACGAACAACTATCCGAAACTTCACAACGCGGCGTGGCCCGGCGTGGTCGGGAAGGGGGACGGCGGGGAGCCGCCCATCGACATCGACACGATGCTCGACCTGACCGCGGCGGCCGAGGTCGATGGCGTGAAGTTCGACGGCTTCGATCTGTTCCTCTACCTGCCGCACATCAACATCGACGGCAGCGACGACGACATCAAGCAGTTGGCCGACAAGGCCCGGTCGCGGAACCTGGAGATCGGCACCGTGGTGGCCCCGATCTGGCAGGGGACCGGCGGCGGCTCGGCCATGGGCGACGCGGCCGAACGGGCGCAGTTCCTCGGCCAGGTCCGCAAGGGGTGCCACTTCGCCAAGCGGCTCCGCGAATTGGGCGCGCGGCCCAACGGCGTGGTCCGCATGGACTCGGCCTGCGGCGTCGAGCCCTGGTTGGCCGATCCCGAAGGGAATCAGAAGAAGATCGCCGAGACGTTCCGCGAGGCGTGCGCGATCGCGGAAGACGCCGGCGAACGGCTTGCCGCGGAAGGGGAGATCTGCTGGGGCGGCATGCACAGTTGGAAGCGGATGCTGCAACTGCTCGAAATGGTCGACCGGCCGCAGACCCTGGGCTTCCAGGCCGACATGGCCCACACGCTCCTCTACATCCTCGGCTACAACGCCCCGGAAGACGCGATCCTCCCGCAGGATTTCGACTTCAGCGACGAGGCGAAGTTCTACGCCGCCTACAAACAGCTCACCGACGCCCTGCGCCCCTGGACAATCGACCTGCACATCGCCCAGAACGACGCCACGGTCCACGGCTCCGGCTCCCACGACAAGACGGGCCGCCACTGCCTGGCCACCGACTCGAACGGCAAATTGGACATCGTCCGCTCGGCCGGCTACTGGATGCGCGGGCCCGACGGCCAGGTCGCCAAGAAATTCCGCCACATCTGCTGGGACGGCTGCATGTTCCCCAACGCCGTGATGATGAGCCCCAAGACGTGGAACGACATCCTCGGGGCGATGATCGCGGTGCGCGACGCCCACGGCTGGCGGGAATAGTGACACGAAAGGGCTCCCCGCGGCACATGAGCGCACCCGTGCCAAGCTGCCATGCGGACGAACGCCTATGGGAGGTAGATTCGCGTGTTGTCGAGTTTTGAAGTAGTCAACTTTCGGACTTTTCGTCACCTTCGCATCGAACGTTTCGCGTCGGTCAATCTGATCGTCGGCAAGAACGGCGTGGGGAAGACGACTCTCCTCCAGGCACTACGGTTTTACGGTGGGGGCGGCCTGATCGCGCTGCGCGAGTGCCTCGTGGACCACGACGAATGGGAGAGCCTCGGGGTTGCCGGGGAAGCCATCCTTGACGTGCGCGCGTTGTTTCACGGCCGTGATGTGAACTCTCCAGAGGCTCACATCGGACTGCTCGGTGATGAAACCACGCGCTCTCGAATACGCTTGGTCGATGTCGAGCGTATAGAAGAATCAGATGGCAGTTACTACTACGAAGAGGCTGAAGAGGAAGCGCGCACCGGGACGGGGGCCGAGATCGTGGAGGGAGTTGTCGTTCAGTACAAGAATCGGCGGCTGCTGATACCGCCCCAAGTCAGTCGGCGTGGTCAAGCACGTGGCAGGTACGTTGGGCCGGCATTCGTTCCCGCCCGCGGTGTCCGAGAACCCGATCTTACGTACTGGTGGGAGACTATCGCGCTGACGCGATCCCAAGATAGGGTGATCGAGTTCCTGTCTATGCTTGCCCCGATCGCCGGGATCACGACAGTCGAAAACCCGGCGGCAGGAGGCCGAATGTTCAGGGTGCGACTGGAGGGCGAAGAGTCTCCGGTGCCGCTGAATAGCCTTGGCGGCGGCCTGGATCGCGTATTCCAGCTTGCCGTCGCGATCGAGTTCGCGTATCTCGCACGGGAAAGCCGCCAGGCTTCCCTTTTTGGCGAGACCGAGAACATCTCGGAGCTGGAGCCAAGCCGTCTGCTATTGATCGATGAGATCGAGAACGGCATTCACCACACGATCCACCCGGCGCTTTGGCGCGCGGTATTCCGCTTGGCCCGCGAGCACAATGTTCAAGTCTTCGCCACCACCCACTCGTTGGACTGTCTCCGAGGATTCGCCGCCGCGGTCGCCGAGTCCGAGGAAACCGATGGTCTGGCGATCCGACTGGAGAAAGTCGAAGGAGAGGAGCAGACAGGGGCCGTGATTATTGACCGAGAAGACCTGCCCATCGTGGTTCGCGATTCGATTGAGGTGCGATGACGATGGGGAAACGCATCTTATTGGTCGAAGGCCCTGACGATCAGCACGTCATTTGGAACCTCTTTGAAGTCCGGGCGATTCCGGAGACATTCAAGGTGGAGTGTCCCGTTGAGGACAACGACATGCAGGAGACACAGGGCGGAGACGCGGTCCTGTTGGACTCGATTCGCAGTCGGTTGAAGGAAACCGACCTTGAATGCCTGGCACTGATTATCGATGCGAACGGAAAGGGACCCCGTTCGCGATGGGAATCTATTCGGGATCGACTGACCCACGCGGGCTACACAGACATCCCTGTTGAGCACAACGAGCAGGGCACAGTCATAGAATTGTCCCTTCGCCCACGAACGCCGCGTTCTGTTCGCTTCGGCGCGTGGATTATGCCCGACAACCGTTCCGAGGGTATGTTGGAGGATTTTGTCGCCGGGTTGATCCGCGACCATGATTCGATGCTTCCGCTGGTGGACAGATTCCTTCGCTCGATCCCAGCGGACCAGCAGCGATTCTCGCCCGCTCACCAGCCGAAGGCTCGAATCCATTCGTGGCTTGCGGTGAGTGACCGCCCCGGTCGTCCGATGGGTCAGGCCATCAAGGCCGATAAGTATATGAACGCCCACCACCCTTCGGCTCAACCGTTTCTCGATTGGATACAAAGGGCACTGTTGACGTAGACACCTTCTCTGTTACCGGCAAACGACTGTTTCGGAGTACCCAATAAGGATTCCTGCCATGACAAAGCCACTTCGCGTCGCGGTGATCGGTTGCGGTTTCATGGGTCGGACCCATTCGAACGCCTACTGCCAGGTCAATCACTTCTTCCCGCGCGAGCACAAGCCGGTGCTCAAGGTTGCGGTGGCGAGGCCGGAGGAGAAGGACAAACTGGAGAAGTTTGCCGCGGCCTGGGGCTACGAGTCGATCGAATTCGACTGGCGCAAGGCCATCGCCCGGCCCGATGTCGATCTGGTCGACGTCTGCATGCCGAACAACATGCACCACGACGTGGTGATCGCGGCGGCCGAGGCGGGCAAGATGATCATTTGCGAGAAGCCGCTGGCCATGAATCTGGCCGAGGCCAAGGCCATGGTGGCCGCGGTTGAGAAGGCCGGGGTGAAGAACATGGTCTCGTTCAACTACCGCCGCGTGCCGGCCATTTCGCTGGCCAAGCAGGTCATCGAGGAGGGGCGCATCGGCCGGCCGTTCCACTACTGGGCCACCTACAACCAGGACTACACGATCTCGGCCGACGTGCCGCAGGGCGGAATGGCCCTCTGGCGGCTCGACGCCAAGGTGGCGGGCTCCGGCGTGACCGGCGACCTCCTGGCCCACTCAATCGACACCGCCGAGTGGCTCAACGGTCCGATCGCCCGCGTGACCGCCGCCACCGAGACGTTCGTCAAGGAGCGGAAGCACGCGGAGACGGGCAAGATGGAGCCGGTCGGGATCGACGACGCCTGCATCTTCCTGGCCCTTTTCGCCAACGGCTCGATGGGCACGTTCGTCAGTACCCGCTACGCCCGCGGCCGCAAGAATTACAACACCTTCGAGCTGAACGGCGAACTGGGCGCGGTCCACTTCAACCTCGAGAACCCGCACCTCTTGGACTACTTCCGCTACGCCGACCCGAAGACCGGCGCGAAGATCGAAGACCACCTCACCGGCTGGCAGTCGATCCACGTGACGAACTTCGAGCACCCGTACATGAAGAACTGGTGGGTGCCGGGCTGCACGATCGGCTACGAGCACACGTTCATCAACGGCCTGGCCGACTTCCTGGCCAGCCTCGAAGGCGGCCCGAAGTTCCAGCCCGACATGCGATCCGCCATGCGTACCCAAGCCGTCTGCGACGCGGTGCTCGACAGCGCGAAGAAGCTCCAATGGGTGGAGATTCCCGCGAACCTGTGAGCGTCCGCAGGGTACTCGCGTACCGCGACACCGGGAGATTGAGTGGCATTGCCGCACACCTGGTTGCGGGGCGGCGGAGGGGGGGCCCGCCACCCGGGACGGGTTGGTGGTCGGTGTTGTTGGGCGCGGGGGGCAGATAGGACCACCTACCGCCGGGGGCGTTCTCGGCGGCGACAGCGGCTACGCGTCGAGCGGGGTTGTATGTACGTCAATTTGACGTACAATGGTAGGTAGTCGGTGTGGGGCGTAGACCCGGACGCGCCCGCCGTTTCGGGAGGCGAGGATCGACATGGCTACCGCAGTGAAAAACGACGCTCGGTTGAACTTCCGGCTGCCTTCGGACCTGAAGCAGGTCATCGAGGAGGCCGCGACGCAACTCGGTCAATCGGTGAGCGACTTCGCCGTTTCCACCCTCGTGCAGAGTGCCCGCAACGTCCTTCAGCAGCGTGGCGCGACACGGCTTTCAGCACGGGATCGGGAACTCTTCATTGCAGTGCTCGACGATGCGGAGGCCAAGCCCAATAGGGCCCTTGCCGCCGCTGCCAAGCGTTACAAACGGCAGGTGAAGTGACATGCCGCGGTGGACCATCGAACGCCTCGCACACGAGCACGACCGTGCGGGGTTCGAATGCGGTGTTCCATCGCTGGACGATTGGCTCAAGCTGCGATCCGGGCAATTCGAGAGGAAGGACCTGGCTCGAACCTATGTCGCAATAGGGGCGGGCGAGAAGGTCGTCGCAGGCTACTACGCCATTTCCAGCCACCGAGTGTGCCACGAGGACCTGCCCGAACAGCAGGCCAAAGGGGTCCCACGGATGGATGTTCCTGTGGTCCTCCTCGGGCGGTTGGCAGTACATAAGGCGGTGCAAGGGCAGGGACTGGGGGCCCTCCTGCTCATCGACGCGCTTCGGCGGTCACAGCAGGTCGCTCAGCAGGTAGCGATCCGCGCCGTCGAGGTCCACGCCGTTGGTGATGCGGCACGACGCTTCTACCTGAAGTTCGGATTTCTGCCGCTCCTGGACGACCCGCATCATTTGTTCTTGCCGATGCAGGTTATCCGGAAGCTGCATCTCCCCCAGTGAGTCGCCCTTCCGATTGGACTTGATAGTCGGCCGGGTGAATCGGCCGGAAACTGAGAATAGGACCGCGCACATCGGAATGGCATGAACTACTTCGCCCACGCCCTTCGGTTCCTCGGGGATGACCCCTACTTCATCGCCGGGACGGGCGTGCCTGATTGGCTGAGCGTGGCGGATCGTCGGGTGCGAATCCGGCGGCGGAATTTGGCGGCGGCCATGGACTGCGCGGGTCCCGAGGATCTGCCCCTCCTTAAGGGCGTGAGACAGCACCTCGACGACGACGCCCGGTTCCACGAGACCCGCGGCTTCGCGGAGTTGTCGCTGGCCCTCTCGGCGGAGGCGAGGGACGTCCTGGCGGAGCCGCAGGGGCTGCGTCCGGCCTTCTTGGGGCACCTCCTCGTAGAGGTGCTTCTCGATGCCGCCTTGATCGCCGAGAATCCTGCCCGGCTGGAAGACTACTACCGGGTGTTGGAGAGAACCGATCCGGCGAAGATTGAGGAAGGGGTCAACCGGGTGGCCCTGCGGCCCACCGAGCGGCTGTGCCCGATGATCCGGCTTTTTTGCCGCGAGAGGATCTTGTGGGATTACCTCGACGATGCCAAACTGCTTAGGCGGCTCAACCAGGTGATGCGCCGGGTGGGCCTGGCCGAGTTGCCCGAAGGGTTCGTCGGCCTGTTGCCCACGGCCCGTCACCTGGTCGAGCGACGCAAAGCCGAGTTGCTCTCAACGTCTTGCCCTGCCTTTCCAAGGAGTTGACGACGATGCGCTTCGGAATGAACCTGCTCATGTGGACCGATACCCTCAGCGAAGATAAGCTCCCGTTGCTCGACGAGCTGAAGCAGATCGGGTTCGACACGGTCGAATTGCCGTGCTTCGATCTGGACAGCCTCGACAACTACGCCAAGTGGGGCAAACGGCTGGATGCCCTGGGGCTTTCCCGGACCGGGACCGCCGTGCGCGGGCCCGGCGATAATCCCATGAGCGCCGACCCGGCGGTCCGCCGCAACGGCGTGGAGGCCAACAAGCGGAACCTCGATTGCTGCGCCGCGGCCGGCTGCGAGGTGATGGCCGGACCGTTCCACTCGGGCCTCGGGGTTTTTAGCGGCAAGGGCCCGACGCCCGACGAGTGGAAGTGGGCGGTCGAGAGCATGCAGCAGGTCGCGGAGCACGCGGCCAAGGTCGGCGTGATGCTGGGCCTGGAGTACCTCAATCGGTTCGAGTGCTACCTGCTCAACACGGCCGTCGACGGGGCTCGCTTTTGCCGCGACGTGAACCACCCGAACTGCAAGATGATGTACGATACGTTCCATTCGCACATCGAGGAGAAGAACACGCCCAGCGCCATCCGGGCCCTTAAGGATTGCCTCGTTCACGTCCACATCTCGGAGAACGACCGGAGCACCCCGGGCCAAGGGAACGTCCGCTGGGCCGAGAACTTCGATACCCTCAAGGAGATCGGATACGACCGGATCATGGTCGTCGAGGCCTTTGGATTGGCCCTGGAGAAGCTCGTTCCCGCCACCAAGATCTGGCGTCGCATGTACGAGAGCGAACAGCAACTGGCCACCGATTGCCTCCGGTTCATGAAGTCGGAGGTGGCGAAGCGCTGGAAGTGATCCGCTGATCCGCGGCGTGTGGCATGCCGTCACTCGGCGCAGCCGAGCTGTGTAGGGCGGACCGAACGAAGTGAGGCCCGCCGCTTCGGAGGGGGCGGCGGGCGTCGCTCCGCTCCGTCCGCCCTACGACTTCGGAAGTCTCCCCAGCACAGTCGGGGGCGGCTGTGCCACAGGCTCGCTCAGGACGAGGCTTCCGGGGTGGCCTTCGTCAGTTGCGCGAACATCCACGCCAGCACGCCAACGCCGATTACGAAGACGATCAGGAAGAGGGCCATCGGCCCCCAGTCGGGCACGACCTTCTGGGCGGAGACCCCGGCCGGGATGAGCCGGCGGAGTTCGACGTTCTGTACGACCTGCCGGCTGATCGCATTCACGGCCAGCGACGCCAGTTGGGCCCCGGCGACGAGGGCGACCGTCGTCCGGGTGAGCTGCTTGGTCCGGGCGAGCCCCACCAGGAGGACGGCGGGAAGCCAGGGGATGGCCCCGGTGAGCCAAGTGAGGAGGCTCAAGGGGCCCGCGAACATCGCCTCCCGGACCGCGGCGTCCCAGGTTCCGAATACGTACCACGCCCCGACGACCGTCGTCCACGCCGCCCCTGCAATCGCCGTAGTCAGCGAGAACCGGAGTGCCCAGCGACGGTAATCCTCTCCTTCGCGGCCGGCGAGCCAAAGGGCGTCGAAGGCCGTCCAGGCCGCGGTCGTTCCCAGGGCCAGGCCGAACATCAGGAGCCAGCGGGGCCAGAACGTGGGATCGGCCAGATTGAGCGCGGTGCCGGTCGCTGCGCCGTCGACGCTGTGCCGCTCCCAGATCTCGGCCCAGGCCCCCACGTTCGTCGTAAGGCTCAGCCCGTTGACAAAAAGGAACCCGATCCCCACGAAGAGAATCGCGGAGCCCCATCCGGCGGCCCGTTTCAGCGGCGTCATCGCCTCGGGCCCACCGCGCAGGCCGAAGGAATAGACGTAGACGCCGTAGTACGCGGGGATCAGCAGACCGATCACCGCGATCCAGAACCAGGCCATGAGGATCGTGGCCGGATAGAACGCTTTCGCGTAGGCCACCTGGAGGAACAACAGCGGGACGATCCCGAAGTTGATCCCCGCCGCCACGAGGATCGGCATTTGCAGCATGAGGCGGGAACCCCACCGCCGCCCCTGCTCGCACCCGAACGCCCCCAGCACCACGGCCAAGATCAGACCAGCGTACCACAGGTTCATTGGGATCATGTGGAGCGTGAATCCGAGCACCTTGAAGAACTCAACGAACCAGAACGGGGCCGGCAGGGCCGGCAGCGAATTGGCATCAATGGGCGGCATCGTCGATCACTCCGTGGCCCTGGACCGGCAGGACGTTCGCCGGGCTTCTTGTTGCTGGACTCTCGTTGCGACAAACCCTATCAGCGAGGACTCGGACTTCCGGTCTCCGGAATCATCCCCTGCGGGCGGGGCGGGGCGATGCTGGTCATGTAGGCGGCCAACAACTTCGCCTCTTCGGGGGTGCCTGCCCAGGGCGGCATGAAGAAATGCGCCCGGTCCAGGTGCTCGACCGTCCAGAGGTTCATCTCCTCCGTTCGGCCGCGGACCAACGGCCCGACCGCCGAATAACCCCGCTTGATCGCGTGGCAATCGTTGCAGTGATGCTGGAACAGGACCGCCCCGAGGCGGACCTTGTCTTCGTGCGGCAGGTCCAACAACTTCTTCTCGTCGATGGTCGCAACGGTGCCCGTATTCATGACCTGCGGGTAGTGTTTCGCCACGTAGGCCTTGGTCCACGCGCCGCCTTCCAGGTAGCCGTCGACGCGGAGCTTTGCGACCTGGTCGGGGTAGATCTGGTTGCTTAGCACCACGTTGTACAGGACGTAGGGCTTGCGCACCGCTTCCCGGATGAACTCGCCGGTGCTGAAGGCGGCAATGCCGAACAGGGTCAAGGCCGCCGCGAACCCGGGCGAGAGCCAGCCGGGGTTGCGATACGGCCCCACGTAGAGCAACACGAAGACCACCGCCGTGAGGGCGAAAATAAGGACCGCGAGCACGTTGAGCACGGCGGCGGAATCGAGGCTCGCCTTGGCCGACTCGGGCAGGAAGGCATACCAGCCGAGGCCGCCGACCGTGATGAGCACCGCGCCCAGCAGGGCCGGCCGGGCCGATCGCTTCGCGATCAGGTCGTGAAGCCGCTTGTCCTTGATCGCCAGCGATGCGTGCAGATAGACGTATAGCGAGGTCAGCAGGAGCGCCCCGCCGGTCCTCGCCACGGTCTGCGGGAGGAACTGCGGATTGAAGAAACCGGTCCAGAAGCTCCGGGTGCCCGGATCGAGCCAGGCCCCGGGATGGAGCATGAAGGCCGTGATGCCGGTGATGAGCACCAGGCTAATCCACGCCGCCGCCGCGTAGATCCACCCGATCGCCACGTGGATCTTCTCAGGCAATCGGCCCCAGTAGTAGTAGAAGAGGAAGGCGGCGGCGATCTCGAGCACGAAGAAAACGTATTCCGTGGCCCAACCGAAGACGAACGTCCGGATCAGGACCTCCGTCGCCAGGGGGGAGGCCAGGCCGATCGTCCACCAGATCCCGACCCCGGTGATCGCCCCAAAGGCCACGGTCACCAGCATGAAGAACTTGGCGTGGCCCTTCAAGTAGCCCAGGTACTCACGGTCCTGGGTCCGATAGGCCAGGGCCGTCTCCGCCGCGAGAAAGAGCCCGCCGCCGACCGCATAGTGCGATACCAAGACATGGACCACCGACACCAGCGCGATGAGCATCGGCGCCGTGAGGTCCGGGACATACCACCAGGGGTAGTGCATGGGGCGTGGACTCCTCGGGGAGGCGCAGGGAAATGTCCGGATAAAGTACCCGTGCGTCGTCTCAGATTCCGGATCTGCCCCAGAAAACGCTCGTCGAACCGTGCCTACATCTTAGCAGTCGGAGGCTCCCGGGCAATGGTTGCCGGGACACAAGGTGCCAGGCCCGCGTGCTTCAGCACCCAGACCATGGGGCACCAGTTCGTGAAGGCCGACTGGAAGAGGTTCAGCCCTGCAAAGGCCGTCAGGGCGAGCCACCAGGGGTTCCATGCGACCCCCAGCCCGACGCTCAAGAGCACCACCACGCCCGCAATCAGCCGCAATCCACGTTCGATGGTCACGATCCGTTTCCTTTCTTGCTGGATTCCGTCGGGCCCTCTTGCGGCTCCGACGCGGGATCGGGCGCGTCGAACCCGGCGCAGCTCCC
>CAYSGY010000024.1:0-25676 GCA_964430315.1 uncultured Planctomycetaceae bacterium | reverse complement strand
CACGGCCCAGCAGACCGGCGTCCTCGGGATCGGCCTTGGCGATGACGCCTTCGACTGACCGGATCGCTTCCTCCGCCTTGCCCGCCTCCGCCAGGCAGCGGGCCTTGCCCAACATCGCCACGGACCGCTGGCTCGCGGCCTGCTCTCCCTCCGCGTTGGCGTCGAGGACGTGCTGGAAGAACTTCATCGCCTCGTCGGGCTTCTTCTCGGCCAGGAGGATCTGGCCCATCGACACCGCCGCGCGGAGCTTGTACTCGGGCCACGGGGCCTTGCCCACGCGCTCGTAGTATTCCCGGGCCCTGGAGAACTGGCCGAGGGCCGCCAGCAGATCGCCGACCGCTTCCGACGCATCGAGGAAATGGTAGCTCTGCGGATGGGCCGTCACGAAGGCGGACATCAGCTTGCCCGCTTCGGGGATCTCGACCTCGCCTTTGAGGGCCAGCTTGGCGCTTGCCAAAGCGATGTAGAACTCGATCTCCTGCAGGATCTCGGGCCGCTGGATTTCATCCGTCCTGACGTTCTCCATCGCGCGAAGGGCCTCGTCGTAGTTCCCCTTTTCCACGGATTCGCGGGCCCGTCGCACGAGAGCGGGCTCGTCCTCGAACGTGATCGACGCGATCTGGTTGACCGGGACCTTCTTCGCCTCCTCGCCTTGGGTCACGGTCACCTCGGTCGGCGACATGGCCGAGACATGGCCTTCGACCTTCTTCCCGTCAAGGGTCCTGACCACGTCCGCCGCCCAGGCCGTACCGGCTGCCAGGCACACCACGGTCGCCGCGAGCACTCGCCAAGGGGTTCTCACCGCTATTCTCCTCCGAATCGCACCGCACGCGAAATCACCAACTTTCAGTGTACCATTCTCTGCGGTGGGCGGGCAATCGGGTAGAAAGCCCAAGCGTCGGGATGCTCCGGCCAACCTGCTGCGGAGCAACCCCCTCGTGGGCGGTGCAAGGGTGAAGCCGGAAGGGCTCGTGGTAGGTCCCGCCTGCCGGGCGGGACTTTGAGCCACGGCAGACGCTTCCCGGACCCGAGGTCCCGCCCGGCAAGCGGGACGTACCGCCCGCAAATCCTGCCGCACCCACGCCCGCGCGACGGGTTGACTTCCGTCGCTGCGGGTGCATACTCACGGGCTGCATCGTTCTTGCGGCTGGAGAATGAGACAACATGAAACGCGCGAAGATCAGTATCATCGGTGCCGGGAACGTCGGCGCGACGACGGCCCAGTGGTGTGCGGCGGCGGAATTGGGGGACCTCGTCTTGCTCGACATCCCGCAGACCGAGGGAATGCCCAAGGGAAAGGCCTTGGATCTCATGCAGGCTGCGCCGATTGTCGGGTTCGACGCGCGGGTGCGCGGCACCACCAGCTACGAGGACACGGCCGGCAGCGACGTGGTGGTGATTACCGCCGGCATCGCCCGCAAACCGGGCATGAGCCGCGACGATCTGTTGGCCACCAACGCCCGCATCGTCACGGCGGTCGCCGAGCAGGTGCGAAAGACCAGTCCGCAGGCCGCGGTCATCGTGGTGAGCAACCCGCTGGACGCCATGGTGCAGCGGGTCTACCAGGTGACGGGTTTTCCACCGCACCGCGTGATGGGCCAGGCGGGGGCCCTCGATACGGCCCGATTCCGCACGTTCGTGGCCATGGAGTTGGGGGTCAGCGTGCAGGACGTCACGGCCATGCTGCTGGGCGGTCACGGCGACACGATGGTTCCCCTGGCAAGTTGCTGCGCCGTAGGGGGGATTCCGGTCGCCTCGCTCATGGACGCCGGACGGTTGGAGCAGATCGTCGCCCGCACGCGAAACGGCGGGGCGGAGATCGTGGGGCTCCTCAAGACGGGCAGCGCCTATTACGCCCCCGCGGCCGCCACGGCCGAAATGGTCGAGGCCATCGTCCGCGACAAAAAGCGGCTCCTCCCCAGCGCGGCCTTCTGCGACACGCAGTACGCGGTAGGTGGGAACTCCGTCGGGGTGCCCGTGGTCCTCGAAATGGGCGGTGTGGAGCGGATCCTCGAGTTGCCGCTCGCGGAGGGCGAGCGCGCGGCATTCCAGCAGAGCGTAGCGGCCGTCAAGGGATTGGTCGAGACCATGGCCCGCCTCCTGGGCGATGCGGCTTCCCCGTGATGCAAGCACTGCTAGCGGGCGGGTCGTGCCGTGGAACCGTTGCCGCAGCGTGCTCTTCTTCTCTCGGACGGTGCCTGCGGTTGACAGGGCGGGTGGCGATGGATTAGAGTCTGATTTGTTTCATGCGGGGGCAGCCGGGTCCGGCCGTTCGCAGGCGGCTCGGGCGGTTAGATCGCGAGTCTGGAGAGTCGCTCCGCGGATTCGTGGCTTTCATCCTCTTCACTTCGAACCGATCATCGATCGATCATGAACCGATTTCATCGTGCGGCCGAGAACCGTCCGCCGAAGCCGGCCCAGCCCGGCTCGGAGTACGGCATCGAATCGGGCCTCTTTTCGAGGCCGGCATCGCAAACCCCGAGGGCCTTGTTCGCGCCGCTGCACTACGAGCGGAACTACGCCTATCCGCTGTTGGTCTGGCTCCACGGGCCAGGAGCCGATGAGCGGCAACTGATGCGAATCATGCCCGTCGTGAGCATGAGGAACTACGTGGCCGTGGCCCCACGGGGCCTCCCGATCCTCCAGCCCGATGGCAAGGAGGTGTGGGGCTGGTCGCAGTCGCCGGAGCAGATCCAGCAGGCCGAGCAGCAGATCCTCGATTGCGTGGAGGATGCCCAACGGCGGTTCCACATCGCGCCGAACCGGCTGTTTCTGGCGGGCTTCGACTCGGGAGGCACGATGGCCTTTCGCCTGGCGATGAGCTACCCCAGGCGCTTCGCCGGGGTGCTCTCGATCGGCGGCGGATTTCCTCGCGGACAGAACCCCTTGGGACAGTGGAACGAAGCGCGTCGCCTGGGCGTCTTCGTGGCCGTGGGCCGCGATAGCCTGGAGTATCCGCCCGCCCAGGCGTGCGACGACCTGCGGCTCTTCCACGCCGCGGGCCTGTCGGTGACGCTGCGCCAGTACCCGTGCGGCCACGAACTCAGTCCGCAGATCCTCCGCGACGTCGACCGCTGGATCATCGAGCAGATCACCTCGCCGTCGGACCCGGCCGTGCGAGCCGATCGCCATTCCTCCTGCCCGTCCGACTGAGACGGAACGCCGGCCGTTTGGCTTCGCGACAGGCTGGAAGCCTGGGCTACGGGCTCGTCGAGATGCCATCCGTCGTGGTCGTCAATCCGGTGTGCCCCAGGGCTCACTCCTTTTGCCATCTTCTCTAAGCTGTCTGTTTGTTTGGTCGTCGCCGGCCACGCACTTGCCCTGTATTGCCTCGGCATCCTGGCTTCTCTCAAACGTGGATTGACAGCGGCCGAGGGCTTTGGGTACAACCTGCCCGCTTTTTCCTCGTCGTTTCCATGCCCGTTCGGGCGGCGCAGCCGGAGAGTGCCGTTGCCGGAGTCGGGCAGTGTGCCTTCGCCAAGCCGATGTCCACGCGCGCCGTTCCTGACGAACCGCTCAAACAGCCCGACACGCCGCCCTCGGGGCGAGTGGCGTGGCTTGGGTCGACGCTCCTCGCGCCGCTGGCCAAGGTCCGCGCGCACCCGAGGATCGCACTAGCCGTCGCGGCGGCGGGGTTCCTTATCGTTGCGGCGTTGACGACCTGGACGATTCTCCGCCCGAGCAAGGCCGAGCGAGCGGCACGAACTGCCGACGCGGCCCTGGAGTTCCTCGACCGCGGCGACTTCGATCAGGCGAAGAAGCTCGCCGAGGCTCTGCACGCCGACGGCGAAGCATCGGAGCAACGGGCCGTGGCCGGCTACATCCTCGGCGTGGCGGGTGTCCGAGAGGCCGGGAAGGCGGATGCTGGGACGAGGAAGGCCCTCTTCCTCGTGGCTGCGCGCTACCTTGAAGATGCCCTGCGCGGCGGACTCCCCGACGAACGAACCGGGCAAGCCGAGGTTCTCCTGGGCCGCAGCCTTTACGACGCGGGGCAGGTGAAGGTGGCCCGGGTGGCGCTCGATCGGGCGCTTGCGTCGCATCCGCAGCGATCGGCGGAGATCCGGCGTCTGCTTGCCGACTCCTACCTCCACGACCGCGAGCCCAATCTCCCCGAGGCCCTTCGGGAGAATGGACTCCTCCTGGCCCTCGAGGATCTGCCGCCGGCCGAACGCGCCGAGGCGGTTCTCCAGAAGGCGGAAATCCTCGATGCGATGGGCAAGCCGGAGGAGTGCCTGGCCGTGCTGGCCGACATTCCGTCCGACGCCGGTCAGGCCCGTGCCGCAGCGGTGTTGCGGGGCCGGGCCCTGCTTTCCGAGGTTCGGGCCCTCAAGGCGAAGCCCATGGACCCGAATCGTCACCGCGAGACGCAAGAGAAGTTGCAGGCGGCCTTGGCGGCGGTCCGCGACACGAGCCGGCTCGATCCGGCCCAAGGGATCAGCGTCCGGCAGGCCGGCTACGTGGTGGGGGCGTGCCTCTTGGAGTCGGGGGACACACGGGGCGCGTTGGAGCAGTTCGTCCGGCTGCGCGACTTGGCTCCAGGCACGCCCGAAGGCCTTGCCGCCGCGTTCCAGGAGGGCAACCTGCGCTCGGCCCAAGGTTCCCGCGCCGAATCGACCCTCGCGTATTGCCGGGCCCTGGATTGGGTCGGCCCCGTCGAGGATTACCGCAATCCCTGGGTGAGCCTGGAGCAGTTGCGTCAGCGCGTCCTGGAGGCGTATCGGCGAAATCTGGAGGCGCGCAATTTTTCCGGGTGCGTGGAACTCGCGCGCCGCATGGGCGCGGCGTTCTCGCCCGAACGAGCCCTCCAGTTGCAGGCCGAGGCCGAGCGTGCCTGGGGGCAGGACCTGATGTCGCAGGCCGGGAGCGCCGAGTCCGCGAAGGCAGCCGTCGCGGCGACAGAGGGACGACTTCATCTGCGCCGCGCGTCGGGTCTCTGGGGACAACTGGCCAAGCTCCGGCTGACCACGCGGCACTACACGGAGGACCTCTGGGAAGGGGCGGCCTGCGCGTTGGAGGGCCGCGACTATCGCGGCGCGGTTCGGATGTTCGAGGAGTACCTCAAACACGAACAACGCGCGCGGCGTGCCCAGGCGCTGGTGGGCCTTGGGGAATCGCTCCTGAGCGTGGGCCGGCTCGATGAGGCCGTCGCCGCGCTGCGGAGGTGCATGGACCTTCATTCCCGCGACGTGGTCTCCCTGAAGGCGCGGCTGCTGGCCAGCCAGGCCCTCGTCGACAAGGGGGACCTTCCCGCGGCGCAGCGGTTGTTGGAAGACAATCTGAACGGGGAGTCGCTCACTCCGGCGAGCCGGGAATACCGCGACTCGCTGCTGGCGTTGGGCCGCCTGCTGCACCGGGCCAAGCGGTACGACGAGGCAATCCGGCGGTTGGAGGAGGTCGTCAACCGCTACGGCGATTCCCGTCAGGCGATCGAGGCCCGCTACCTGATCGCCGACGGCCACCGCCGATGGGCCCTTGAAGAAGAGCAGAAGCTCCGGCAAGACCTTGTGCAACAGTCGCGCTCCGCCCGCTTCCGCCGCATACGCGAGTCCCTGACGGCCGCCCTCAGCTCCTATCGCCGGACGCAAGAGGCGCTGTTGAAACGCCAGGAGACCGCCGAACTGGCACCGCTGGAAGAGCGGATGTTGCGGAACACGTATTACCTGATCGGGAGCGTGCTGGCCGGACTGGGACAGTCGGAAGAGGCCGTGAAGGCCTACACGGCGGCCGTGAGCCGCTACCCCAATGCTCCGGCAACGCTCGAAGCCCACGTGGAATTGGCCTGGGCCTATCGCGCCGCGGACCGACCCCGCGACGCCCGCGGCTCCCTTGAGCAAGCCAAACTCCTCTTGGCCCGCATGAAGCCCGACGCCCCGTTCCTGGAGACCACGAACTACACCAAGGAGCAATGGGCCGCGCGGCTCGACCGGGAGGCGGGGAGTGGGCAGTAGGCAGCACGCAGTGGGCGGAGGGCAGTAGGCGGAGGGCAGAGGATGGAATCGGAGAGAGAGTTCGCATGAGACCGCAAAGGGATTGCCTGCCGAACTCCCCAAGCCCACGGGTTGCAACCCGTGGGCTTCGAGCGGCAAGAAGTGCTCAAGGCCCAACCAAGCGGCGGGCAAGCCCGCCCGCTACGCGGATAGACTTTCGGCCCTAATCCTAATCCTAATCCTGATCCTAATCCCGGACCTCCGGCCCCATCCCTCCCATGTCCGACTTTGAAACCGATTGGCTCGGTGATTTGATCCGGAGGAAGCGGAGTTGCCTGGCGCAGCTCCTGCAGTTGGGAATGACGCAACTGGAACTGGTTCGGGCGGGCAGGATCAACGATCTCTTGGAGCTACTGGCGGCCAAGCAACACGTGCTGATTCAGGTGCAGCAGCTCGAACGGCAGTTGGATCGCTTTCGCGGAGAGGACCCGCAAAAACGCCGCTGGCGCACGCCGGAGGCGCGGCAGGCGTGTGCCGCCGACCTGGCCGATTGTGAGCGGCTGTTGGCGCAGATCATGGCCCAGGAGAAGCAGAGCGAGCAGGAGTTAGTCTTGCGCCGGGACGAGGCGGCCGCCCGTTTGGCGGGCGTCCATTCCGCCGGCGAGGCCCGCTCCGCCTACACGGCCCAGCCCCAACCGGCCGCCGGGCGACTGAACCTTGTTTCCGAGGGATGACTGTGGACGGCATGAGCGAAGACCGCACACTGACCGAGGCTTTGAAACTCGACCGGAGCGCCGACCTTCAGACGGTGCTGGCGGCGTGGCACGTGGCGACGGTCCGCCTGGAGCGGACCCACGAAGCCCTCCGCGGCGAGGTCCACCGGTTGACCGACGAGCTGGAGCGGAAAAACCGCGAGTTGGCCCGGAAGAACCGGCTGGCCGACCTCGGCCAGATGGCGGCCCACGTGGCCCACGAGGTCCGCAACACCCTCGTGCCGGTGGCGCTATACCTCGGACTGCTCCGCCGGCGGATCGCGCAAGATCCGGGTGCGATGGAGATGCTCGAGAAGATCACGGCCGGAATGACGGCCCTGGACGCGACGGTCGGCGATCTCCTGCACTTCACCTCGGACCGCGACCCGCAGATCCGGTCGTTCCCGGTCCGTCCGCTCGTGGAAGAAATCCTGGGCTCGCTGGGGCCTCAGCTCGAGGCCCAATCGATTCGGACCAACGTCGAGATCCCGCCGCAGGAGACGCTGAAGGCTGACCGCGAAATGATCCGTCGCGCCCTGCTCAACCTAGTGCTCAATGCCCTGGACGCCATGCCCGAGGGCGGCGAGCTTGGGGTCTGCACCGTGTGTGGGCCGCAGCGGGTCGAGATCCAGGTGGCCGATACCGGGCCGGGGCTTTCGGAAGAGGCCCTCGGCAGGGCCTTCGAGCCGTTCTACACCACGAAGCCGGCCGGCACCGGGCTCGGGCTGGCCATCGTCTACCGTATCGCCGAAGTCCACGGGGGCAACGTCCTGGCGGCCAATCGCCGCGAAGGCGGCGCCTTGATTGCCCTCGGGCTTCCGGTTTCCCGTCAGGAGGCTGCCGCATGATCGCCTCGGAACGCTACGACAACGCGGACGGCGCAGGGCGGGTCTTGGTCGTCGACGACCACCCCCAGGCCCGCCAGTCCATGGCCGACATCCTTCGCCAGGCCGGGCACCAGGTCGACTGCTATTCCAGCGCGGCCGAGGCCCTCCAGGCCATCCAGCGCGAGGCGTTCGACTGCATCGTCACGGACCTCAGCATGCCGGGCATGAACGGCGTGGAGTTCATCATCCAGTTGGAGAAGCGGCAGTACGGGGCCCGGGTCGTGATGGTCACCGCCTACGCTTCGGTGGCCACGGCCGTCGAGGCGATGCGGCATGGGGCTTTCGACTACATCGAAAAACCCTTCGGCGTCGAGCAGTTGGAGCGGCTGGTGGAACAGGCGATCCGGCACAAGCGGCTCGTGCGGCCCGAGACGCCCCCCGGCGCCGCTCCCCGGCTGTGGAGCCCCGCCGACGACCGCTCCGACGCCTCGCCCGCCATGGTCGGGTCCAGCAAGGCGATGCAGGCCCTTCGGGCCCAGATTGCCCGGGTCGCGCCCACGCCCGTCACCGTGCTCATTACCGGAGAGAGCGGGACCGGCAAGGAGCTGGTGGCCGGGGCGATTCACGCGATGAGCGACCGCGCCGAAAAGCCCTTGGTCAGTCTCAACTGCCCGGTGCTCTCCGCCCACCTCATGGAAAGCGAGTTGTTCGGCCACCAACGCGGGGCCTTCACCGGGGCCGATGCTCCCCGGGCCGGCCGCTTTGAGCTGGCCGACCGGGGCACGATCCTGCTGGACGAAATCACCGAGATCGACCTGAACCTTCAAGCCAAGCTGTTGCGGGTGCTCCAGGAGAAATCGTTCGAGCGCGTGGGCTCCAGCGAGACGATCCGCGTCGACGTCCGGGTGCTGGCCACCACAAACCGCGATCTGGAGGCCGAGGTGGCCGCCGGCCGGTTCCGCCAGGACTTGTACTACCGCCTGGCCGTCGTGCCGCTTTGGGTCCCTCCCTTACGCGACCGTCTGGAAGACGTGCCTGAACTGGTTCAGTACTTCCTCGGCCGGTGTGCGACCCGGTTGAGACGCGATCCCGCCGTGCTGGAGCGATCGGCCATGGACCTGTTGGAGAACTACGCGTGGCCGGGGAACGTCCGCGAATTGGAGAACATCGTGACCCGCGTGAGCGTCCTCGGCGCCGCCTCCCCGGTCACGGCCGACGAATTGCGGCGCTGGCTGGTCGATGGCCAACGGGCCGACCGTGAAGCCCCGCCCGCCGCGGCACCGGGCATGCCCGTCGGATCGAGCCTCGAAGCCATGGAACGCCGCCTTATCGAGGCCACGTTGGAGCAATACGGCGGCCATCGGGAGAAGACCGCCAAAGCGCTCGGGATCGGGGTGCGGACCCTGTCGGGCAAACTCCGTCAGTACGGCTACGCCCCCCGCGCCAAGGCGCTCTCCAAGGCGGGATGAAGAGAGAGGGATTAGGGATTAGGAATTGGGGATTGGGGATCGGGGATTAGGGATTGGGGAATTGACATCTCGACCGAAACGTTTTTCCACTCTCCCGCGTAGCGGGCGGGCTCGCCCGCCGCGGAACCGTCGCACCGGCAATTCCTGCCGGTCTCGACGCGCAAACGCTGCCGGTAGGTCAGGGCGATCCAAGGAAACGGGCGAGACTAGGATGTCGAACCGTAGCCGCGGTGGAAGAGTAAGGCTGCCAAACACAGCAAGTTAGGAAAACGAGGAGGATCGGCGGCGCATCGCAGGGTGTCCTTCACCGGCCCTGTGGCACGCTGGTTGCATAGCCTCCCTTTCCCGTCTCCGGGAGAGGGCAGGGGCTGAGGAGACGAGGACCGTGTTTTCAGGCCTATTTCAATCGACGACCATCCCGATCCTGGAGCAATCGGTCAACTTCGCCCAGGCCCGGCATACCGTCTTGGCGGGGAACCTGGCCAACCTGCACACGCCCGGCTACCAGGCCCGCGACCTGTCGGTCGAGGAGTTTCAGAGCCGGCTCAAAGAAGCGATCGAGGCCCGCGACCAGCAACCGGCCACGCAGTCGCCGGGCGACCTGACTGCAAGCTGGACGGCGATGGCCGCCGAGGCCGCGAAGAATCCCAAGAGTATCCTGTATCACGACATGAGCGACGATTCCGTGGAGTTCCAAGTTACGGAGATGGTCAAGAACCAGTTGCAGCACAATCTGGCCCTGACGATCCTCTCCAGCCAGTTCCGGCTCCTCCAGGCCGCAGTGAGCGAACGGGCATGAGGCAGAAGAAGGGAGAGGGGAGAAGGGAGAAGGGAGAGGGGAGAGGGGAGAGGGGAGATTGGAAAGCCGCGACCATTGGTCGCGGTTAGGGTCGCGGTTGCGGTTGGGGTTGCGAGGGGGTGAATCGAGCCATGAAGGAACGCGGTCGTGTTTCCATCGCTTGACATCAGCACGAGTGCCTTGGTTGCGGGCCGGGTGCGGATGAACGTCATCTCGCAGAACCTGGCGAACCTCTCCACGACCCGGAACGAGGCCGGCGAAATCGCGCCCTACCAGAAGCGGCAGGTCGTGTTGCAGACCGACGAAGGCGTCGGCGCCAAGGACGCCGCCGGCGTGAAGGTGGCCGCCGTGGAAATCGACGAGTCGCCGCCGCTCTACAAATGGGACCCTACGAACCCGGACGCGATCCGGCAAGGCCCGCATCAAGGCTACGTCGCCTATCCCAACGTCGACATGATTACCGAGTTCACCGACGCCCTGGCGGTTGCCCGAGCCTATGAGGCGAACGTGGGGGCCATCGAGATTGCCAAGGACCTGGCCCAGCAGACCCTGAGGATCCTCGCCTGATGAACGCAATCCAAGGGATATCCGTTTCCAACACCCTTCCCGCCCTGGGCTTGACGAAGCCGGAGGCGGCCGAGGGCACGGCGTCGTTCAAAGACTTCTTGCTGAACTCGATCCAGGAAGTCAACACCATGCAGCAGGCCGCCGACCACGCCGTCGAAGGACTCGCGACCGGCGGCGACGTGAATCCCGCGGAGGTCCTCACCGCGGTCCAAAAAGCCGACATCGCCTTCCGCATGATGATTCAAGTCCGCAACAAGATCGTCCAGGCGTATCAAGAGGTGCAGAACATCAGGGTGTAGGAGTTGGGGGTTGGGAGTTGGGAGTTGAGAGTTGGGGGTTGGGAGTTGGGGGTTGGGGGTTGGGGGTTGGGAGTTGGGAGTTGAGAACGTATCTCCGCGTAGCGGGCGGGCTCGCCCGCCGTTTTGTCGTGGTCGCACGCCGCGTTGAGGATTGAGTTCATGGGATCGCGGATTCGGAACCAAGGCCAAGGGGGCAGTCGGATGAAACGACGGAACAGGATCGACATTTGCTCAGCGGCCGTCCAGGAATTACTTCGAGAATTCTCTGGCAAGTCCCCTCACCCCCTGCCCCTCTCCCGTCCAACGGGAGAGGGGAGTGATGCGCGGAGGCCTGCCCGGTCTCCCCTAACCCCTAACCCCTAACCCCTAACCCCTGACCCCTGACCCCTGTCCTCTCTTGAGGTCCACGGATGGATTTCCTCAGCAAAGCACTGGCACAGGCAAGTGAACTGTTCCGCTCCATGACGGTCGGGGCGCGGATCACGGCCGGGCTGCTCCTGGCCGTGGTCGTGATCAGTCTGGTCTATCTGTTCCGCTACCAGAGTTCCAGCCCCGACCTGGACCTGATGAACGGCGTGGCCCTTTCGGCCAACGACATCACCGCCATGGAAGCGGCCTTCGCCGCGGCGAACCTGAACTCCTACGAGGTCCAGGGGAACCGGATCCGGGTCCCGCGCGGGCAGAAGTCGCTCTACATCGCCGCGGCGGCCGACAAGAAGGCGCTGCCCAACGATTTCTTTCGCTACCTCGACGAGGCCGTCAACGGCCAGGGTGGGTTCCTCGAAACCCGCCAGCAACGCGAGGAGCGGATCAAGCTGGGTAAGCAGAAGGAGCTTTCGGAGATCATGGGCGGGATGCCCTGGATCGAACGCGCCCGGGTCTTCTGGGACGCGGAGACGACCCCCGGGCTCAATCCGACAACGACCAAGACGGCGCTGGTCAGCGTGAAGCCGACGGGCTCGGCGAACCTCGACGAATCGCAGGTCGCGTCGATCCGCCGCCTGGTGGCGGCGGCGATCGCGGGCATGAAGGACACCAACGTGAAGGTCGTCGACGAGAGCACCGGCCGCACGTTCTATGGCGACCCCGACGGCGGCGCCGGCTCGATGGACGACCCCTATTACGGTACCAAGCAAGTCGCCGAACAGCGGTGGACGGCG
Organism: uncultured Planctomycetaceae bacterium; assembly: GCA_964430315.1. Taxonomy (GTDB): domain Bacteria; phylum Planctomycetota; class Planctomycetia; order Pirellulales; family Thermoguttaceae; genus CALFBP01. Next base: position 13,876 of record CAYSGY010000024.1, on the reverse strand, counting down.
AAACTCCTTTCCGCCCTGTCGTATGTCCGCGGCGCGACCGTGACGGTCAACGTGGAACTCGAAAAGGAGCTGCGGCGGCGCGAGACCGAAGTCAAGCCCGATCAGAAGCCCGTGGTGGCCAGGACCACGGAGAAGAGCCTCACCCGGACCCAGGAAGGCGCCGCATCCGGCGGCCGCGCCGGCTTCCAGGCCAACCAGCCTCAAGCCTTGACCGCCACGCCCGGCAAGGGCCCGCGCGAGGAAGTCGAGGAGTCGACGCAGACCGTGGAGAACGCATTGGGCAGCACCAGCGTCGAGAAAGAGACGCCGGGGTTGACGCCGACGCTGGTCACGGCCTCGATCGGCGTGCCGACCAGCCATTTTGAGGCCGTGTGGCGGCAGCGGAACCCGGTCCCGCCGGGGGAAGCCCCGAAGGCCCCGACGCAAGCCGATCTGGATCAGGTCCGCACGACGGAGATCACGAAGATCAAGTCGGCCGTTTTGAGTCTGCTTCCCCCGTCGGAGAAGACGACCGATCCCGCGCAACTGGTGACGGTCACCGAGTTCCAGGATATCGCGCCGGAGCCGGTGCCCCTCCCCGGCTTGCCCCATCGGACGCTCGATTGGCTCGTGCGGAACTGGAGCGTGCTCGGGCTGACCTTCCTCGGCCTGTTCAGCCTCGTGGTGCTGCGGTCGATGGCCAAGTCGATGCCGGTGGTCGCGCCGAGGCCCTTTGCGGCCGAGACCTTCGCCGCGGCGGGTTCCGCCGCAGCCGCGCCGGGGCCGCAGGAGGGCGAGAAGGTCGAGACGCCGGCCGACCGGCGCCTGCGGCGATTTGCGGCGGGCGGGCCCTCGCTCCGCGACGAACTCTCGGAACTCGTCACCGGAGACCCCGACGCCGCCGCCAACATCCTCCGCACCTGGATTGGAAGTGAGAAATAGGGACGTCCCACCATGATTGCGACAACGCCCGATCAAGGCATCCGGAAAGTAGCGATCCTGGTCACGAGCCTCGACCAGGCGACCGCCGACCTCGTGCTGGAGCAGATGGAAGCCGAGCAGGCCCGCCGGGTCCGCCAGGCGATCATGGACCTGGATGCGATCGACCCCGACGAGCAGCGTGCGATCGTCGCCGAGTTCCGCAGGTGCTGCGAGAGTTCGTCCGTGTCCGCTTCGTCCGAGGTGGGCCGGCCTCGGGGGCTGATGCCGGGCGTGGAGGTCGACGGCGAACTGGCCAAGAAATTCGCCCCGCCGAAGCTCGACCGTCCGAAGACGGAAGTTGCCGGGCCGCGTCCGTCGGGCCCGCCCTTCCGCTTCCTCCGCGAGGCCGAGACCGACAAACTCGCCCGCGTGCTCGCGACCGAGCGTCCCCAAACCATCGCCCTGGTGCTTTCCCACATGCCGCCGCAGCAGGCCGGCAACGTGCTGGCGCACCTCAACGCCGGGCTTCAGGCCGACGTGATCCGCCGCCTGGTGGATCTGGAAGAGACCGACCCGCAGATCCTCCGCGAGGTGGAACGGGGCCTCCAGTCGCGGCTGCTGGAGCAAGTGCGCACGCAGCGGCGCCGCGTGGCCGGCCTGTCGGCCGTGGCGGGGATCCTGGAGGCCTGCGACGAGGAGGTAGGAACGGAGATCCTCGACAACCTCAGCCGCCACGACCGGCAACTGGCCGAACGACTCGGCCCCGACGGCTTCGAGTTCGCCGACCTCCTGGCGGCGGACGACGAGTCGCTCGCGGTCACGCTTCGGGCCGCCGACAGCCAGTGGATTCAACTTGCCCTGGTCGGTGCGCCGCCGGAATGGATCGACCGCTTCCTGGGATTGCTCCCCGACGCCCAGGCCCGGCAGGTCCGCCACGACCTCCGGCAGCTCGGGCCGACGCGATTGAGCGACGTGGAGGAGGCCCGCCGTCGCCTGGCCGAGCTGGCCCGGCGCCTGGCGATCCAGCGCCGCATCCGGCTGCCGCGTGCCGGCCGGGCGCTGGGGGCTAGGGACTAGGGATTGGGGGCCGGGAATTGGGGGATCGAGAGGGGATGGGGAAGGAGTGTTGACTCGAGAGGGAATCCTGTGGCGCAGCCGCCCCCGGCTGTGACGAAGGGTCCCTTCCGCCTGGAATACGGGGCTGCACCGCCGAGGGCGGCGGTGCCACACGGGAGTTGACTTGCCAGAGACTTGACCGAGAAACGTCACCACGATGTCTACGATCATTCGGGCCACCGATCATCACCGCACGAACCACACCGTGGCGTTCAACTTCGACGATCTGGCGACGAAGGCCGGCCAGTATCTCGACCAGGTCCGCGCGGAGGCCGCCAAGATCGTGGCCGAGGCGAGGCAGGAGGCCATCCGTCTGAAGCAGAAAGCGGAGGCGGAAGGACGCCGCGAAGGGCTGGCCGCCGTCGAGCGGATGACCGAGGAGCGGCTTGCCCAACAGTTGGCCACGCTTCGGCCCGCCCTGGAGCAGGCCGTTCAGGAGATCCGACACGCCAGGCAAGCGTGGCTTCACCAGTGGGAGACGGGCGCGGTCCACCTGGCAGCCGCCATCGCCGCGCGGCTCCTGCGCCGCGAAGTGTCGCAGACGCCCGAGGTCACCCTCACGCTCGTGCGCGAGGCCCTGGAGCTTGCCGCCGGCAACTCGCAGCTCAGGATACGGCTCCATCCTGCGGACCACGCGAGCCTGGGTGGGCAAGTGGAATCGATCGCGCGGGAGCTGGCTCCCTTGGCGGAAACGGAGTTGATCGCCGATCCGCAGGTCGCCGCCGGAGCATGCCGCGTGGAGACCCGCTTCGGCGTGATCGACCAGCAATGGGAGTCCCAACTCGCACGGATCGAGGAGGAACTGGTGTGAGCGGGGAGCAGTGGTCGGGGGTTGGTGGTCAGTGATTGGCGGGTGGGATGTTTAGCGGCCGGACTTGTCCGGCGTGTTGAAGAACACCGACGATGCGGGAATCGCCCGAATGAACTTCACCGAGCAACTGCAAACCCTGATGCCGACGGCGCTTCACGGGAGTGTGGCGGGGACCGTGGGGACGACGATCTCCGTGGCGGGGTTCCCGGCCCCGGTCGGGGCCATGGCCGAGATCCACCGGCAGACCGGCTCGCCGCTGGAGGCCGAGGTGATCGGGTTCCGCGACGATCTGACCCTGCTCTATCCCATGGGCGAACTGGACGGCGTGCGACGCGGCAATCGCGTGCGGCTGACACGCACGAGCCGCTGGCTGCGCGTCGGGAACGGGTTGCTGGGCCGGGTGATCGACGCCCGGGGCCGGGCCGTGGACGGCCGTCCTCAGCCGGCCCTGGCCGAGCGGACTTCGTTCCACCGCCATCCGCCGCATCCTTGCACGCGCCCGCGGATCGACACCGCCCTGTCGACCGGCGTCCGCGCGATCGATACCCTGCTCACCTGCGGCAAGGGGCAGCGCATGGGGATCTTCGCCGGTTCCGGAGTCGGCAAGAGCGTGCTGCTGGGCATGATGGCCCGGTACACCGCCGCCGACGTGAACGTGATCGCCTTGATCGGCGAGCGGGGACGCGAAGTGAATGAATTCGTCGAACGCGACCTGGGGCCCGAAGGACTGGCGCGAAGCGTCGTCGTCGTGGGCACGAGCGACGAGCCGGCGTTGGTGCGGGTCCAGGCGGCGCAGACGGCGACCGCGGTGGCCGAGTACTTCCGCGATCAGGGCAAGGACGTCCTTCTCATGATGGACTCCTTGACCCGCTTCGCCCTCGCGCAACGCGAGATCGGCCTTGCCGCCGGCGAACCGCCCACGACCCGAGGGTATCCTCCCTCCGTCTACGCCCTCTTGCCAAAACTGGTGGAACGCGCGGGACGCAGCCCGGCGGGGAGCATCACGGCGTTCTACTCCGTGCTCGTCGAGGCCGACGATCCGAACGAGCCGATCAGCGACGCCGTGCGCGGGCTGCTCGACGGCCACGTCTGGCTCTCACGCAAGCTCGCGTCGCGCAACCACTATCCGGCCATCGACGTCCTGGAGAGCCTGAGCCGTCTGATGCCCGAGGTGACGGACGAGGAGCATGGCCAGGCGGCACGCACCGTCCGCGAACTCCTCGCCGCCTACCGGGACCACGAGGACCTGATCTCGATTGGCGCCTATCGCCGCGGCAGCAATCTCGCGGTCGACGTCGCCCTGGAAATGCAGGAGCCGCTCCGGGCGTTTCTCCAGCAGCGGGTCGCCCAGGGCGCCACGCTGGCCGACTCCCGCCAGGCCCTGCTCCAGCTCCAACGCCACGCCGCCCAGCGCCTCGCTGCGGCGAAGTCCAGGGCGGGGGGAGAGAAATGATGAATGATGAATGATGAATGATGAGTGATGAGTGAGAAGAGACCAAGGGGTTGGACCATGACTTCGGAGGATCTGTTTGTGTTATCGGACCCTCCCGCGAAGTCTCTTGTCGGCCAAACGGATGGCTTCTCTGTCCCCATTCATCATTCATCATTCTGCATTCTGCACTGAAAACCATGGCAAGGTTCAAATTCCGATTGGCGACGTTGCTGCGGCTCCGCGAGTTGGCTCGCGACGAGCGGCGGGGCGAGCTTGCGCAGGCGTACCGTGCCCAGGAGATCCTCGAGGAACAGAAGCGGCAGTTGGAGGAGCATCTGACCGAGTTGCGCTGCGGGGCGCGGCGCGCCTCGGGGCCCGGCGAGATCGACGTCGATCGGCTCCTTGAGGCCCGGCGGTTCGAGACGGTCCTCCTCGCCCAACGACAGGATGTCGACCGGAAGCAGGAAGCGATCGGGCGGGAGGTGGAGCGCCGGCGGCAGGCATTGGTGGAAGCGAACCGCGAGGTCCATGTGCTGGAGAACCTCCGCGCCCGGCAGCAGGAGCGGCATCGGGCCGAGGAGAGCCGCCGGGAAACGAAGAACCTGGATGAAATCGCCCTCCAGCGGGCCCTCAGGGAGGAGCGGCCATGATTTCTCGCCTGGCAAACCTGGCCTTCGCCGCGTTGCTCTACTTCAGCTTCGCCACGCTGATCGCCGAAGGGATCATGGCGAGTTACGTATGGTCGAACTGGCATTTGGACCGGGAGAAGATCGCCCGGCTTGTAGCCGTCGCGCGCGGCATCGAGCTGGGTGAACCGCAGGCCTCCGCCGTCCCGCCGCCCGACGCCGCCGCCCCGGAACAGCCGTCCTACGACCAGGTGGTGGAGGCCCGGGCCGCTAAGGACAAGGACCTCGAGCTTCGTGAGCAGGCCCTGGCATCAGCCCTTGCGCAGCTCCAGTCGGACCAACAGAAGCTGGCGGAGAACGAGAAGCGCTACAAGCTCGATCGCGCCGACTTCGAGGCGAAACTCGCCGCGTCTGCTCAGAGTGCGACCAACGCGGGCCAGGAAGACGTCCGACGCATTCTCCAGACCGTGAAACCGAAGCAGGCCAAGGAATTCCTTCAGGGAATGCTCGAAGGCAAGGAGACGGACGAGGTCGTGCTCCTGCTTTCCGGGATGACGGACGGCAAGCGGGCGAAGATCCTGGCGGAATTCAAGACGCCCGAGGAGACCAAGAAGATCGAGGAGGTGCTCCGACTGATCCGGAAGGGAGTCCCGGAAGCCCCCCTCGCCCAACAAGCCCTGGACAGACTCCGCCCGCCGAACACGGCGGCGCCGTGATCGATTCCCGGGCAGGAGTCTCGGAGCATGACGATGTCGCGTGTCAACCTGGACGCCGCTGTAGGATGGCTGCAAGGCGATTCGACGCCTTTCACGTCGTTGCGAAGTCTCGACGATGCGCCGGACCGTGGGACGTTCGGCCGCCACTTGGACGAGGCCCATCGGACCGCTGAGGCGTCGAACGGCGGGACTTCCCGATCTTCGTCCGAGGGCGACGCCGCGAGCCGCTCGAAGACCTCCCCGGGGCAGCGCCTTCGGGAATCGCGTCGTGACCGTTCTCCGGAATCCGCCGACAACGAGAACGTTGGCGGAGACCCGAAGCCGGCTGCGGAGTCGTCCCGCGAGTCGCCATCGGCGAAGGAGCCGACTGCCGACTCCTCGGGGCCTGAGAGCAGCAGGAAGGCGAAGGAAACCATGGACGACGAAACGGCCTCCGACAGCGAGGTGCGCACCGGCTTCGACGCGGCCTCCGGAGCGGCGGTTGTGGCCATGTTCGTCCCGGAACCTGTCGAGAGTGCCGCGTCCTCTGGGGTCGAGGCCCCGCCTGCGGACGCCGCGGAGAGCGTCAAGGCGAATGCCTTGCCTTCCGCGGTGTCCGGGCTTGCGGCCGACTTCGGCGGCGGCCCAGAGGAGGCCTCGCACCCAGCGAACCCATCTCGAACGCCCGACGCTGCGTCGCAGGCAGCCGTCGAGCTGGCCCCCGAGGACCCAGCGGCGGTCTCCTCCGCAGAGAGTCCGCGCCATGTTGCGGCCGAAGAGGCGCCCGCAGAATCGAATCAGCGGGCAGAGTCCTCGGCGGTGTCGCCGGGACTCCCCGTGAGGCCTTCGGGGACGTCTGGCGATCTCCCGGCGGGCCGGTATGCCTCAGAAGGGGACGCCGATCCCGGTGCAGAAGTGGCGGAGTCGTCGGGACAGGCGGCCTTGGCGGATCCTGCGGCGACGGAGGAGGACACAACGGCCCCACGCTCGTCGCCTGGCGAAGGACGCCGCTTGGGCACCCGGCACGAGTCGCAAGTCGACGGCGAAGGCCGGCCTGCGGCAAGCGCGACGCAGGTCCCCGTGCCCGGCGGACGCGGCTGGCCCGATCCGTCGGCGCTCCTGGCCGGCGCGCGGCCTGCCGCGAGCGATCGTCCGGCGGCCGGCAGTGAATCGAAGGACGCGGCCGGTCCGGCGACCTCGAACACCTCGAGCGATGGGAAGCCGACCGGTCCGGTCGCGGTGCAAGTCTCCGGCACATCTGCGTCCGAGGATGTCGTCCAGCAGCGCGGCGATTCAGCGCAAGGCGATGCGGCCGAGCGGGCACGGTTCGTGCAACGGGTGGCGCGGGCGCTGGAGTCGGCGGCCGACCGCGCCGGGCAGGTCCGCCTGCGCCTCCACCCCCCCGAACTCGGATCCGTGCGGCTGGATCTGACGATTCGCAACGGGCAGATGACCGCGAGGATGGAAACGGAGACCCAGTCGGCCCAGAGCATGCTCCTGGACAACCTGCCGGCGCTCAAGCAGCGTCTGGCCGAGCACCGCATCACCGTGGAACGCTTCGAGGTCGCGTGGCAGGGGCAGACGCAAGGCGGGCTCTCGCAGGGGCCTGGCGATCAGGCAAGATGGCAGATGCCCGCCACCGGAGATGCCCCGACGCTCGCCGGCAAGGCCCGCGGGAGGATGGGCACCGACGGCGTCGGACAGACGCCCCGCCCGCTCACTCCCGGAACGAGTTTCGATGTTGTCATTTGAAGTCCCTTGGGAAGGAGTCCTTCCATGTCGTCGACTTCCGTCAGTTCAGCTACCGGTTCGAGCAGCACGACGTCGTCCACGACGACCGACGCTTTCGACAAGCTCGATACGCAGGCGTTTCTCAAGCTCCTCGTCACCGAGATGTCGAACCAGGATCCGCTCCAGCCGATGGATAGCTCGGAGATCGTCAACCAGATCAGCCAGATCCGTTCCATCCAGGCCAGCACCCAGCTCAGCACGACGCTGGAGGCGGTCCTCTTGGGCCAGAACCTGGCCACGGCCAGCAGCCTGCTGGGCCGCACGATCACCGGACTGACGGACGACTCGGAGAACGTCACCGGCGTGGTGGACCGGGTGTCGGTGGCCGACGGCGTCGCCACCCTCCGCATCGGCGACAGCACGGTAAGCCTGAAGAACGTTTCGGCAATCGTATCTGAAGAGAGCTCTTGAGAAAGTACGTATTCCCTGAGGGGGCGCCCTCGTCATGATCCGGATTCCCGCGGGCCTCGCCCTCTGGAGAGACATCCCACGAACCCGAAATACTCCCTACGGGGAGAGGAGCAGTGAAGCATGGGACTTGCCTCGGCATTGAACACGGCGCTGACCGGCCTCTCGGCGGCGGAGACCACGATCGACGTGGTGGGCAACAACCTCTCCAACGCGAACACGGTGGGGTTCAAGGCCTCGGAGGTCGATTTCGCCACCCAATTCTTGCAGACGATGAGCCTCGGTTCCGCGCCGACCGACACCTCCGGCGGCACGAATCCGAAGCAGATCGGACTGGGCACCATGGCCGTCGAGATCAGCCCCAACTTCAGCCAGGGGACGATCCAGGTCAGTTCCAGTACGACGGACATGGCCATCCAGGGAGACGGGTTCTTCATCGTGCAGGGCGGCAGCGGCGAACACCTCTACACCCGCAACGGGAGCTTCCAGCTCAACTCCCAGAACCAGATTGTCACCGTCACCGGGGAGCGTCTGCTGGGCTACGGCGTGGACAGCAAGTTCGAGATCGACACGTCGTCCCTGGTCCCGATCGCCATTCCCCTCGGGTCTGCGGCGGTGGCGCAGGCCACGGAGAACGTCTATCTCCAGGGCCAACTCTCCTCGAGCGGAGATATCGCCAGTACCGCGGAACGGATCGAGACGGCCGTTCTCGGAAACGGGTACTACACGGCACCGACCGGCAACGGCGCCGCATCGCTCTCGGTAGCCCCGAACGTCGCATCGAGCGGGACCAAGGCGGCATCGCACTCCGGAGGCGACATGACCGGGGGTGCCACCTACGAATACTGCTTCGTCTACGCCAGCAAGGAATACTCGGCCGCGTCGACGCTCTGCGAGAGCAGCGTCTCGGGCACCGTCTCCGTGACCGTCGCCGCCGACGACGGTTCCGTGGAACTCACGAAGATCCCTTCCGACAACGACTCCACGGTGTACGACTACGTGCGGGTCTATCGCCGGGCGTCCGGAGAGGAAGATTTCCACTACATCACCGAGCTTGCCATGGGCACCGGCACCTACGTGGACACGATGTCCGACGACGATGCCTCGGCCCAGTCGGTGCTCGACGACACGGAGATCAGCGGAAACTACAAGTATTACGTGACGTTTGCCAATGCCTCCGGCGGGCCGGGCTCGGGCACCGAAAGCCGGACGTGCCTTGAAGTCTCCGCCGCCACGGTCAACGTGGTCAACGGCCGCATTGTCCTCACGGACCTGCCTGAGGCCGTCGAGGGCGACGGATGGACCGTCTGCCGCATCTATCGTTGCCTCGCCACCGACGACACCACTTACTACTACGTGGGCGAGGTCTCCGCCGACGGCACCGCCACCATCACCGACAACACCTCCGACGAAGAGCTCGCGACCCGCGCGACCCTCGATTTCGATGGCCCCACCATCCTCTCCGGAACGAAGCTGACCGACGTCCTCAGCCGCACCTCCAGCGGTTACGAACAGTTGTTCCACGTGGGGACGCTTCAGTTCACCGGTGAAAAAGGAGGGCGGACTCTCGACACGAAGGAATTCACCATCACGAGCCAGACCACCGTCCAGGAACTGATCGACTTCATGACCCAATCGCTGGGCATCCAGTCCGTCGGATCGAGCAAGGTCGATGGTTCCACCGGCACGGTGACTCCCGGAGGCACGATCGACGCCGATGGCCACATCATCCTCACCGGAAACAACGGCGTCGATAACGCCATTGAAATCGACCTCGCCGGCGTCACGATGACGTACGTCGAGGGCGGAACGACCCATACGAAAACGATCGACATGGGCTGGTCGCAGAAGCAGAAGGCCGTCGGGACGGGCGCCGTCACCGACACGATCGTCTACGACTCGCTGGGCAACGCCCTGCCGGTCCGCATCACGATGGTCCTCGAAAGCCGCTCCAGTTCCGAAACCACCTACCGCTGGTTCGCCGACTGCGCCGACAACTCCTCCGGTTCAACCGCCAAGATCGCCGTCGGCACGGGTACCGTGAGCTTCGACACCTCGGGCAACTTCCTGCGGGCCGATCAAGACACCGTGGCCATCTATCGCGACGGCTATCCCACCGTCAATCCCCTCACCTTCGACCTCGACTTCTCCGAGATCTCCGGCCTGTCGTCCAAGACCAACACGCTTGCGGTGACGCGCCAGGACGGATCGGCGGCCGGCACCTTGTCGAGTTTCATCGTCGGGGAGGACGGAGTCGTCACGGGCGTCTTTTCCAATGGAATCAGCCGCACCTTGGGCCAGATTCGCCTGGCCCGCTTCATCAACCCCAACGGCCTTGAACAACGCGGCCAGAACCTCTACGCCTCGGGGGTCAACTCGGGCCTGCCCATCGAAGGCAACCCGGGAACCCAAGGAATCGGCTCCATCGTGGCCGGGGCGATCGAACTCTCCAATACCGACATTGGCGGGAACCTCATCGACCTCATCCTGGCCTCGACCATGTACCGCGGCAACGCCCGCGTGATCACGACGATTCAGGATATGTTCGACGAGCTCATGGCGCTGCGCCGTTAGACCGGACGATTCATCGCAGAACACTGGCCCGAAGCGCAAACGAGGGAGGGGCAACGAGTTACCCTCGCTTGCGCTTCGGGCTGGTGTGACGCGGTGCCTGTCTCCCTGGCCAAGAGGGATCGCATCGATCCAGGACTCCGATGCGTCACGAGGGAACCCGCTGGGTGCTGGCGATGGCCCCCGCGATGGCCCCCGATCCGGCCGCGGCGTGACCGAGCAAGCGCAACTCGCGGGCCGCTAAGAACTTAAGGATCTTCGGAATCCTGCAAAGCAGCGTCCGGACCCGCAGGCTATATTCCCAATGGGGAAGTGCATCGTACTGCACCGTCTTTCGGGTACGGGGTCTCCTGCGACCCCCGGAAGACTCTTGCTGCCAGGGTGAGAAGTCCAGGACCAACCTATGACCGAACCCACGACCGCTCAAGCCACATCCGTCGAGTCGGCTGGTCAGCCTGCTCCGCGAGCATCGTCTACCTTGCTGGTTCGAGCCACGGTTCTGCTATTCTTGCTGGCTGTGATCGGGGCGGAGTGCCTCGTCGCTTCGCTCTGTCTGCCGGCGAGTTCTGCGACGGCGTCGGCTCCCGCCGCTAGCGACGCCCACGGGCCCAAGGAGGGCTTGGCCGAGAAGGAGAAGAAGGGCCAGGACCATAAGAAGGGCCAAGAACACAAGAAGGGTGGGCACAACGCAGTGCCGTTGGTCCCCGACAATGGGAAGCACGACCCCCTTGGTCAGGTGGAAGTCGATTTGGAGCAGTTCAGCGTCACGGCCCACCAACCCTCCTTGAACACCACCACGCGAATCGACTTCCACCTCTATGGGGTGGTCAATGAGTCGGAGAAGGCCGATTTCGAGGCACTCCTGAAGGCAAACCAGCAGCGGATCCGGGAGCAAGTCCTCGTGATTGTGAGGAGCGCCGAGGCGAGGGACCTTGCAGACGCCGGGTTGGGGTTGATCAAAAGACAGATTTTAGAGAAAACTAACACCCTTCTTGGAAAACCTCTTTTGCGAGCGATCATTGTCAGCGAGTTCTCGTACATCGAGCAGTAGGGCCCAGGCTAGGAATGGACTCCCATGGCCGACCAGAACGAACCGATCGCGCAGGATGAAATCGAGCAGTTGCTTCGGGCCTCCATGGGCGAAGGAAAGGGAAGTCACGGAGCGCAGACCTCCCAGACTGCGAAACCTCCCCCGCCTGCCTTTTTGAACAATGCCGGCACGTCCGGTGAGCCCTCTCCGGGCCGGGCAGACGCCGGGACTCGCGGCCAGGACGCCGCCAGTCCGGCCCCTCAGGTTCCTTTGGGGGCTGACCTATCGAGCGATTCCCTCGGCGCGAACGAAATCGCGGACCTCCTCAGCCAAGCCGGAGTCCGTTCCGCGGCCACGGCGCCGATGACAGCAACGCTTGAGGATCCACGGACGGCCACTTCCCCAGTCGCCTCAGAATCCCAGGAAATTGCCCAGAGCGACATCGAATCGCTCCTGCATCAGGCCGAGAAAGCCCTGGCTTCGATCAACGAGGGGCAAGCCGAGCCGATCCCCGCGGGGGTGGCCCCGTTCCGGTGGGAGGACCTCACGGCGCCCCCAACCAATGTGGAAAGTGCCAGCCTGGACCTGATTCGGGACGTGGAACTCGACCTGCGCATCGAGTTGGGCCGCACGCAGATGTACCTCGAAGACATTCTGAGGCTTCGCCGCGGGTCGGTCGTGACTTTGGACAAACTGGCGGGCGACCCGGTCGACATTTTCGTGAACGGCCGTCTTGTTGCCAGGGGGGAGGTCCTGGTGCTTAACGATAATTTCTGTGTCCGCGTTGCGGAACTGGTTGCGGGTGTGAATTCCGCGTAGAAATGATGATGAGGGCACGGATGCCTTCTGCGAAGTCAGTACGAGTTGTCCTGACGACGGTGGCGGCGATGCTGGGCATTGGCGGCCTCGTCCGCGCCCAGTCTCCTTCCGCGTCTTACGGGCCGGACGTTTCGGCTCGGCCCGTTGCCGGTGGCGAGCAGACGCCGGGCCGATGGACGCCGGAATTCCTACCCGGCGAACGACGGCCGGAGCCGGAGGGGCACAAGACCGCGATCCCGCTGAAACCCCCGAGTCGCTCGGATCGCGCCAGCCCCGTAACCCCCGCCGCGCCCGCCGGCGGCTTCCGCGCGGTGGTCACCGTTGGCGGCAGTCTGGCGATCGTTCTTGGCCTCTTCTTCGTCTTCGCGTGGCTCGTGCGCCGAGGCGTTCCGGGGGCAATCCCCGTGCTGCCGCGCGAGGCCGTGGAAGTGTTGGGCCGGACGACCTTGGCCGCTCGACAGCAGGTCCATTTGATCCGCCTCGGGAACAAGCTGATCTTGGTTTCCGTGGCCGCGACCGGCGTCGAGACGCTCAGCGAAGTGACCGATGCCGAGGAAGTACAGCGGCTGCTTGCGCTCTGCCGCCAAAAAGAGCCGGCCAGCGCGACGTCGGCGTTTCGTCAGGCCCTGGAACGCTTGGGACGCGAACCCGTCCAGCCCGATCCTTGGCGTGAGGGACGCGGGAATGTGCGTGTAGGCGTCGGACGCCGGCCCGAGGGGCGGGAGGACCGGGACGATGCCTGACCGCCAGGCCGACGACCGACCGATCGCAGAGCCGCGGCCTGGGTGGCATGCCGTCACGCGGCGTAGCCGGGGGTCGGCATGGAAGCCGTCGTGGCGGCTCCTGGCCGCGGTGATCGCGATGCTTCTTGGCGTGGTGCCCTCGCCCGCGGCGGCAGCGGCAGCCGAGAATCCGTCGAATCGTCCCCTGGCGATCGAGGTTCCGGAGAACCTGGCCGGCGGCCCCACGGCTTGGACCAGCCCGGCAGGCCTGAGTTCGACGATCCAGGTCATGCTCCTGCTGACGGTGCTCAGCCTGGCGCCGGCCGTGCTTCTCATGACGACGTGTTTCGTGCGGATCGTGGTCGTGTTGGGGCTGTTGCGGCAGGCGATCGGCACGCAACAGTTGCCGCCGAGTCAGGTGATCACGTCCCTGGCGCTGTTCGTCACCCTGCTGGTCATGTGGCCCGTCTGGACGAAGGTCTACGACGATGCCATTGTGCCCTACCGTGGTCAGCAAATCGGTTTGGAGGAGGCGTGGAAGGCCGGCGCCGCCCCGATCCGCCGGTTCATGAGCCTCCAGATCGAGCGGACCGGCAACAGCGACGACATCTGGCTCTTCCTCCGTTACTTGCCGAATGCCTCGACCCCGAAGGACTACGAGGACGTCCCGCTGCCGGCCCTCCTGCCGGCATTCATGCTCAGCGAACTCAAGACGGCGTTCCTCATCGGCTTCCAGATCTACTTGCCGTTCCTGATCATCGACATGGTGGTTGCGGCCGTGACGGTCTCTATGGGCATGCTCATGTTGCCTCCGGCCATGGTCTCGATGCCCTTGAAACTCATCCTGTTCGTATTGCTCGATGGATGGCACCTCGTGGTCGGAATGCTGATGGAGAGTTTCCAAGGGTTTGGGTAGGACGGAGTAGGCGGTAGGCAGAGGGACGAGGGCAGAGGG
>CAYSGY010000023.1:24310-26013 GCA_964430315.1 uncultured Planctomycetaceae bacterium | reverse complement strand
GAATTGGAGCCGACGGCGCGCGGGCCGTATTGCGGGTCCCTCGGCTACCTCGGCTTCGACGGCTCCATGGACTTGAGCCTCTTGATCCGGACCATTACGGCCGGACGCGGCTGGTGGCAAGCCCCGGTCGGCGGCGGCATCGTCGCCCAATCGGTCCCCGAGCAGGAATACCAGGAGACGTGGGACAAGGCCGCCGGCCTCCTCCGTGCCATGCGATGACCGTGCTGGTGATCGACAACTACGACAGCTTCGTCTTCAACCTGGCCAGGTACTTTCAACGCCTGGGCCAGCAGACGCTCGTCGTGCGGAACACGGCGATCGACGCGGCGGGCGTGCGGGCCATGGCCCCGCAGGCCCTCGTGCTCTCTCCGGGGCCGTGTGCGCCGCAACAGGCCGGCTGCTCGTTGGCCCTGGTCCGCGAGTTCCATAACCGGGTGCCGATCCTGGGAGTGTGCCTCGGGCATCAGACGATTGCGGAGGCGTTGGGCGGGCGGATCGTCCGCGCGGCCGAGCCGGTCCACGGCCGCACGTCGCCGGTCTTCCATGACGGCCGCGGCGTCTTCGCCGGATTGCCAAGCCCGATCGTCGCCACGCGTTACCACTCCCTGGTCGTCGAAGAGGCCTCGCTCCCGCCGTCGTTGGAGGTCGTGGCCCGGACCGAAGACGGCACGGTCATGGCGATCCGGCACCGGGAGTTGCCTGTCGTGGGGCTTCAGTTCCACCCGGAGTCGATCCTCACGGAGCACGGTTACGCGATCCTGGCCGCGTTCCTGCGTCTGGCCGGCCTTCCCGTGCCCAAGTCGCTCCCCACGATCGCCGGCGAACTGCGGACGAGCGGGGCGTAGGAGTCGGGGGGACTGGGATCGGGGATCGAGATTCCCCGCGTAGCGGCGGGACTCGTCCCGCGCTCCCTCCGTGCGTCCGGTCCTCACGGCTCCAGCACGATCTTCCCCGCCAGGGTCCCCGACTTGTGCAGCGTGTTCTCCTCCTGGAGCCGATGCGCCGCCGCGGCTTCCGACAGGTTCATCACGCGGCCGATTCTCGGCCGCAGCTTGCCTTCGGCCAGCCAGCGGTTGATTTCTTCGGAGGCGCGGCGCTGTTCGTCCGGCGAGGCGTTGAACATCGCAAAGCCGTGCATCGCGCAGTCCTTCACGTAGAACGGCCCGACGGGGAAAGGCGGACGGGCGTCGCGCCCCGCCATGAGAACCAGCCGGCCCCGGAACGCCAGGAGCCCCACCGCCCGCTCCAGGTCCTGCTCGCGGAGCGTCTCAAACCATACGTTGACGCCTTGCGGCGAGAACTGATGGACGGCGTCGTCGAGGTCGTCGGTCTTGTAGTTGAGGGCGAGGTCCGCGCCCAACTGCCGGCAGATTTCGCACTTCTCCTCGCTGCCTGCCGTCGTGACGACGCGGGCCCCGACGGTCTTGGCCATCTGGACCACGCACGAGCCCACCCCGCCGCTGCCGCCGTTGACGAAGAGGGTCTCGCCGCGCCGCAGCCTGGCGTCGCGGAACAATCCGAGGTGGGCGGTGATTCCCACCAGGGCCGTGGCCGCGGCGTCGCGGTCGGAAACGCCCGACGGCGTGGGATAGAGCCAGCACTCCTCCACCGGCACGTACTCGGCGAACGTCCCCTGGCGTCCCAGCAATCCCTGGTTGCTCCCCCACACCCGGTCCCGCGGCTTCAGCCACCGCACCTCCGGG
>CAYSGY010000023.1:21672-24300 GCA_964430315.1 uncultured Planctomycetaceae bacterium | reverse complement strand
CCCGCCAGATCGCAGCCGACCACAAACGGCTTGGGCAACTCGAAGGCGATCGCCCCGCTGCGGATGTACGTGTCGACCGGATTGACCGCCACCGCTCCGACCTTGACGAGCACCTGGCTGCCGGTGGGTGAAGGCCTGGGCAAGTCCCCGTAGACGATCTTCTCCGGAGGTCCCGGCTCGAAGATATACGCGGCTTTCATGGCTTTGCTCCCAACGATACGGGCTGTCGCCCCCTCCGCCACGTAGCCCAGCCATCCTGGCTGTTCCGCGCCACGTAGCCCAGCCATCCTGGCTGTGTCGCGACAGGCTGGAAGCCTGTGCTACTGGGAACCTTATGCACCGGGCGCAAGAAAGGCAACACGCGCCGGAGCCTCCTCCAGCGACGGGGACCGGGACTCCCTTCCCCTTCCGTCCTCGCGTAGAATGGGCCGAGATTCGTCGAGGGCGGCCTCACCAGCGGCCGAATTCCCCGGAAGACATAACCCATAGACCAACCGGGTGCGAGGTACGGAATGATCGACGTCGCGGAGGCATTGGCCCAACTGGAATCGGCCGCAGAAGGCGGGAAGCTCTCGAAGACCGCCGTGGAGAACATCCGCGCGTGGCTAACCCAATCGAGGTACGAGAAGTACACTCCTCAGGTTGTTGAGCACCTCCTCGCCGGCAAATGGCGGGAGCTCGACGAGGCCTTCTGGCAGGTGATTCCCTTTGGAACCGGGGGACGCCGTGGGCGGATGTATCCGATCGGCTGCAACGCGGTCAATGACCGCACGATCGGCGAGAGTGCCCAGGGCCTTGCCGACTACGTTGGCGGGCAACTTGCGGGCCAGCCGCTGAGCTGCGCGGTGGCCTACGACACGCGCCACCGGTCGCGGGAATTCGCCGAGTTGTGCAGCGAGATCATGGCGGCCAACGGGTTCGCCGTCTGGTTCCTCGACGGCTTCCGCAGCACGCCCGAGCTCTCGTTCGCCGTACGCTACAAGAAGTGCAGTTGCGCGATCATGGTGACGGCCAGCCACAATCCGCCGAGCGACAACGCGGTGAAGGTCTATGGATCGACCGGCGGGCAGCTCCTTTCGCCGCACGACCAGGGCGTGATCGACTGCGTCATGGCCGTCCAGGACATCCGCCGGATCCCCTTTGACGAAGGACTCCGGTCGGGCCGCATCCGCTACTGCCAGCAGGAGGTCGACGCCGCGTTTCTCAAGGCGGTCGTTGCCCAGAGCCGGCCCGGCCCCCGCAACTTGAAGATCATCTATTCGCCGCTGCACGGCGTGGGCGCCTCGGCCGTGCTGCCGGCCCTGGAGGCGGCCGGGTTCCGCGACGTAGAACTCTTCGCGCCCCACGCCGCGCCGGACCCCGACTTCCCGAACGTGCCGAACCACGTCGCCAATCCGGAGAATCCCCGGGTGTTCGACGCGATCATCCAGCGGGCATGCCAGACCGGGGCGGAGTTGATCCTGGCCACGGACCCCGACTGCGACCGAGTCGGCTGTGCCGCTCCGGTCTCCACCCGGCCCGGGGCCGAGTGGAAGACCATGACCGGCAATCAAATCGGCTCCCTCCTGGCCGACTACCTGCTCGAAGAGGGAAAGAAGGCCGGGACGCTCACCCCCGCGCATTACGTGGTGAAGACCCTGGTGACGACGGAACTCATGCGACGGATCGCCGATCATTACGGCGTCGAGACGGTCGGCGACTTGCTCGTGGGCTTCAAGTACATCGGCGGGGTGATCGAGGACCGCGATCCGGACAAGTTCGTCCTCGGGGCCGAAGAATCGTATGGATTCCTGGTCGGTGCCCATGCCCGCGACAAGGACGCGGCGGTTGCCTCGATGCTCCTGGCGGAGATCGCGGCCCGGGCCAAGGCCGACCGCCTCTCGCTCCACGAGAAGCTCGACGCCCTCTTCCTCCGCTACGGCTGCCACGCCGAGAAGACCGTCTCCCAGAGGATGCCCGGCGCTCAAGGGATGGACGCCATGAAGGCCCTCATGGCCCGATTCCGCACCGATCCCCCCAAGAGCCTCGGCGGAATCCCCGTTGCCCGCGTACGCGACTACAAGAACAACGTCGTTACCGACACCGCGACCCGTCACGCCGCGCCGCTTGCCGGCCCCACGGGCGATCTGGTGATGCTTGATCTGGCGGCCGAGGGGAACTACGTGGCGGTTCGGCCCTCGGGCACGGAGCCGCAGATCAAGTTCTACATGTTTGCGTATCAGCCCCCCGAGGCGATCTCCGACCTGGCGAAGACGAAGGCGGATCTCGCGAAACGCTTGCAGGCCATGGAGGCCGATCTTCTCGCCTGCGCGGAACGACAGGGCTAAGAGATCGAAGGCAGGGGTCAGCGTGTCGCATGTAGGGTGCTCTGCGAGCACCATGGCGCGACCAGGCGTGGTGCTCCCAGAGCACCCGTCGGAGATTCACAGCCTCCCATCCCTCCGCCTCACCGCGTGGCGGGTCGGGCGGTGGCAGGGGCGCACGCCCCGGCCGACGGCTGAACGTAAGTCGTTGCCGGCTGCTGGTACACCGGCGGGCACGCCTGCGGGTAGTATTGCGGCTGATAGTACGGCGGCTGCTGGTAATACGGTGGCTGGGCATAGTAAGGCGACCCATACGGGTAGTCGT
>CAYSGY010000023.1:0-21662 GCA_964430315.1 uncultured Planctomycetaceae bacterium | reverse complement strand
TTGCATCCTGACGCCGCCGCAACGAGCAAGATCCCAGCCACAATCCACAGACGCTTCATGCGTCGGGTTCCTTTATTCCAAAACACTCGGGCACGCGGAGGGCTCCCGGGAATCCGAGGGAGGCGGGATGGTAGCAAAGGCCTAGCCGGATGTCAAAGGCAACCCGCCACGATTCTCCCCACAGCGCCACAGTTCGCCATTCTAGGCAACCGGCAAGGTCAGCCTTCCCTCAATGGCCTGCATCCCAGGAATCCCATCGCATACTGCGTCACACCAGCCCGATGCCAAAGAGATCGTAAGTGACTACAAGCAGCCAACTTACAAACTGTATGGATCTTTCGCGACGGAGAATCCGGGCTCGGGCGATCCTAGGAGAATCGCTGTCGCGCAGAGTGCGCAAAAAAAGATCATGGTACGTCGATCCGTCGTCATACCATGATCTTCATCCTGAAAACGGGACTCGTCTGTGTCCCGTGCTCCCGGCGGGTCTATCGTCTAAGATCGGCGTAGGCGGCCCGATCCTTGAAACCGATCCTTCGGTTTCGACCGTTTGGATCGGACGGCGAACCCTGCGACATGGGGGGTATGGATGGGTCTCTCGGAGATGAGGGCTCGATGCTCACGCCTCGCGGCGGCGGGCGAGGCGGCGGCGGTCGGTCGCGCTGAGCACGGTCTTTCGCAGGCGGATCTTGCCCGGCGTGACCTCGACGAGTTCATCCTCTTCGATGTACTCCAGGGCCGCCTCCAACGTGAGGATGCGAGGGGGCTTGAGCAGGACGTTCTCGTCCTTGCCCGCGGCGCGGATGTTGGTCAGTTTCTTCTCTTTGGTCGGATTGACGACCATGTCGCCGGGGCGGCTGTTCTCGCCGACGATCATCCCCTCGTAGACCTCGTCGCCCGGGCCCACGAACATCTCCGCCCGCTCCTGGAGACTGTCGAGCCCGAAGGCCACGGCCCGGCCGCTGGCCATCGACACCAACACGCCGTTGGGCCGGCCGGGCAGGTCGCCGTTCCAGGGCTTGTAGCCCTCGAAGCGGTGGTGCATGACCGCCGTACCCTGGGTGGAATTGAGCAACCGGGTCCGCAGCCCGATGAGGCCTCGGGCGGGGATGGAGAAGACCAGGTAGGTGTAGCTTCCGTGCGACTGCATCTCCTTGACCTGGCCGCCGCGGGTGCCGGTGAGTTCCATGACCGGGCCCATCCGGTCCGGGGGGACCTCCACGACGAGCGACTCGAAAGGCTCTTCGACTACGCCGTTCCGCTCGTGGAGGATGACCCGCGGCTTCCCGATGGCCACTTCAAAACCCTCGCGGCGCATCGTCTCGATGAGGACCGAGAGATGGAGCAATCCGCGGCCGGAGACGGTGAAGCTGTCGGCCCCTTCGACGATCTCGACGCGCAGGGCCACGTTCTTCTCGACTTCTTTGAGGAGCCGCTCGCGGAGATGCCGGGTGGTGAGGAACTTGCCCTCGCGGCCCGACAGGGGCGACGTGTTGATCCCGAAGGTCATTTGGAGCGTGGGCTCGTCGACCTCGACGCGGGGCAGGGCGCGGGGGCTTTCCGGATCGGTGATCGTATCGCCGATGGCCACGGTCTCCAGCCCGACCACCGCGGCAATGTCGCCCGGCGTGGCCTCCTCGACCTCGCTGCGCCCCAACTTGTCGAACAAGAACACGGAGGCGGCCTTGCCCGGCGTGAGCGTGTCGCCGGCCTGGGCGAGCAGCACGGGCTGGCTGCGGCGGAGCGTGCCCGAGTAGATCCGGCCGATGGCGATCCGGCCCACGTAGTCGGACCAATCCAGGTTCGTGACGAGCATCTGGAGCGGGGCCCGGTCGTCGATCTCCGGGCCCGGCACGACCGAGAGCACGAGGTCGAGAATGGGGTGAATCGATTGGGTCCTCACGCTCGGGTCGAGCGTGGCGTAGCCCTCCCGGGCACTGGCGAAGATATGGGGGAAGTCGGCCAGTTCGTCGTCGGCCCCGAGGTCGAGGAACAGGTCGAACACCTCGCTGAGCACCTCGTGGGGCCGGGCGTCGGACCGGTCGATCTTGTTGATCACCACGACCGGCTTGAGCCGGCACTGGAGGGCCTTGGAGAGGACGAAGCGGGTCTGCGGCATGGGCCCTTCGGCGGCGTCGACCAGCACCAGCGCCCCGTCGGCCATGCGGAGCACCCGCTCCACCTCGCCGCCGAAGTCGGCGTGGCCCGGGGTGTCGATGATGTTGATCTTCACGCCCCGGTAGGGCAGGGCGATGTTCTTGGCGAGGATGGTGATTCCCCGCTCACGCTCCAACTCGTTGGTATCGAGAATCTGCTCCCCCACCAATTGGGATTCCCGGAACTCGCCGCTCTGGCGCAGGAAGCAGTCCACGAGGCTGGTTTTCCCGTGGTCCACGTGGGCGATGATCGCGATATTGCGGATGTCTTGGCGTCGCATGGTTCTCTGCACTGAGCGATTCCGAGCGGGCAAGACATTCCATCTTACCAGAAGGCAGGCCGTTGGGTAGGGATGCTTGGGGGGCTGCTTGCGTTGCGGTGGGCGGATTGCCGGTTGAGCGATTCGAGCTACGACATCAAGAACGGCCGTCGCGGATGGACTGCCTTGGCTCCGCCATGGCCCTCCGGCGGGTGATGCGATAGAATACGAAACGGCGATTCGGTTCCTCAGTGGAGGCGACGAGCATGGTATATCGAGGCCACGTCGAGAACGGCGTGATCCGGCTGGAGGAGTCGGTATCCCTGCCTGAGGGTGCAAGCGTGCGCGTTGAAGTGCTGCCTCCCGAAACAGACCGTACAGCGGAGGCAGTCGGTTTGAGTCTGTACGAACGACTGAAGCCGCTGGTCGGGGCCGCTAGAGACTTGCCGCCGGATGCTTCCGTCAACGTAGACCACTACCTCTACGGTCATCCCAAGAAATGAACGTCGTGTTTGCCGACACTTCCTGACCACCACTTCGAGCAAGCCGGATTCAAGCCGCTCCTGCGGTAGTATGGCGGGAAATGGGAATTTGCGGAGGGGGATGCTGTGAAAAGGCCAGAGGCTAGACTGCCGGCCTTGCTCGGGCGGGGTGGTGGGGAGATGGTGGCCGCCGCCCGGGCGGCTTACGAGTCCCTGACGGCAGCCGACACGGGCGAGTTGCTCAGCCGCGTCGGACAGGTGATTCCCGGGCTGCCCCGCGCCGAGCACCTCGATAAGCGGTTCATTCAGGCATCCTACCGCGGCGACCTGAGCCAGGCGCCCGACGATCTCCTCACCGGGTCCGGCGTCTTCTACGTGACCGAGCAAGGGAGGCTCTTCCTCGACTGCACGGCCGGGCACTACCAGATGACCTGGGGTTACCACCATCCCGGCCTGAACGCCCTGGTCCGCGAGGCCCTCGACGCGGGGATCGTCTGGGACGACCACAGCAACATCCCGGGCAACGCGGTCAAGCGGCTCGCCGGACTCCTGGTCGAGGCCGCCAACGACGCGGCGCCCGACCGGCCCGATTTCCTCGACGATCCCAAGGCCCTCAACACGGTGCTCTTGGGGATCTGTACCGGATCGGTGGCGGTCAATGCGGCGTTGAAGATCGCGTTGAAGCACCACGAAGTGACGCGGCCGGGCAACGAACCGGTGCTGATCGCGCTGGCGGGGAACTACCACGGCACCGATTTCCTCGCCCAGCGATTGCGCGGGATGTGGAAGGAGTTCTTCCGCGGGATCAACGTCCTGGAAATCGAGCCGAACGACATCACCGCGCTTCGCAAGGCGTTCGCGACGCACCGCGGGCAGGTCGCCGCCATGTTCTGCGAGCTGGTGATGATGAACCGCGAGGCGATCCTCTTGGATGAGGACTTCGTGGGCGAGGCGCGGATCCGGTGCGACGAGGCCGACGCCTGCCTCGTGATCGACGAAATCCAGACGGGCTTCTGGTACTCCCACTGCTTCCTGTATCATCAGTACGGCATCCTGCCCGACATCCTTGTGGTCGGCAAGGGGATGACGGCCGGGCTGCACCCGCTCTCGGCCATCGTCTACAACCGCCGGCTGGACCGGCTCGCCCAGTACGACGCGATCAGCACAAACGGCAACGCCCCGCTGGCCGCCGTGGCCGGGCTGGGGTGCATGGCGCTGTTGGAAGATCAAGGAGAGCAGGTCGCCGATCTGACCCGGTGCTACTTCGACCGGCTTCAGGAGCTTCCCGCCGCCTATCCGCAGTGCGTGGCGGCGATCCATGGCCACGGCCTCTTGGCGGGGGTGAAGTTCCACGACGTGGACGATGCCCTCGAGGTCCACCGCCGCCTCCTGGCGCGGGGGCTCTGGACCCGCGTCCACGCCTACCACGAGGGTCACAGCACAGTGCTCACGAAGCTCGCCCTGGCCGCCGACCGCCGCGTGGCCGACTTCGTGGTGGACTCGCTTCACGAGACACTCCGGGAGATGAACCATGGGTAAGGAACTTGGCGTCGGCGTGATCGGGCTGGGAATGGGTCGGGACCTGTTCTATTTGAACCGCGACCCCGGCACGCGGTTCGAGGTCCGCGGCGTCTGCGGCAGCACTCCCGAAAAGACCCGTCGCATCGCCCGGCAGCACGACATCCCCTTTGCCACGAGCGACTACCGCGAACTCATCGCCCGCGACGACATCCACGTGGTGGCCGTCTTCTCGCCCGACCACCTCCACGGCGAGCACTGCCTGGCGGCGCTCCGGGCGGGCAAGCACGTCCTGGTGACCAAGCCCATGGTCGATAAGCTCAGCGAGGCCGTGGAGATTACGCAGGAAGCCGAGGCCCGCGGGCTCAAGTTCCTCGTGGGCGAGACGTGCCGGTGGTATACCTCGTTCCTCTCGCTACGGCGCCTGTTCGACGACGGCGATCTGGGCCGGGTCCTCTTCGCCGAGGCCCATTACGTCCACGAAATCAAGGACTATTTTGGAATGACGCCGTGGCGACTGGAGGTGCCGCAGGACTTCTTGTACGGCGGCGTCTGCCATCCGTTGGACTCGCTCGTCTGGTTCCTCGGCGACGTCGACGAAGTGCACTGCTACGCCAACCGCGGCGGGCTGTCGGCCTATCCGATCGAAGAAAATTTCCTGTTGAACGTGAAGTTCCGCAACGGGGTGCCGGCGAGGGTGCTCGGGGCCTTCGGGGTCGTGCAACCGCCGTGGCCGATGATGGGCATCACGATCTACGGGACCAAGGCCACGGCGACCGCGACCTTCGAGGACTTCAAGCCGTGCCAGCTCCGAGTGGTCTTCGATAAGCTCCACGGCAACGAGCCGGCAGTGATCGACTACCCGGCCGACCTGGAGGGAGCCTACGGCCAGGGACAGGCGGTGCGCCGCTACATGGCCCACCTCGAAGACTGCATCGAAAACGACAAGCAGCCCTGGGAAGACGCCCGCGAAGGGACCAAGACCATCGCCGCGCTGGATGCGGCGTGGCGTTCGATCAAGAGCGGCTCGCCCCAGAAGGTCGCCGCGCCGTGGTGAGGGCCCCCATGCCTTCTTTCAAGACCGTCACGCTCGGCTGCAAGGTCAACCAGTACGAGACGGAGTACGTGCGCCAGGGGCTCCTGGCAGCCGGGTTCCACGAGTCGGGCGCCGACCGGGCGGCGGACCTCTGCGTGGTGAATACCTGCACCGTGACCCTGGAAAGCGACTACAAGAGCCGGAAGATCATCCGCGCGCTGGCGAGGGAGAATCCTCGGACCGGGATCATCGTGATGGGCTGTTACGCGACCCGGGCACCTCAGGACCTGGCGACTTTGCCCCGCGTGATCCACGTGCTCACCGACAAGCGGGGGCTCCCCGAACTCGTGCGGCAGATTGCCCGCACGGAGGCTCCCTCGGGGATCGGTTCCTTCGGGCGTCTGCACCGGGCGTACGTGAAGGTCCAGGACGGCTGCACCATGGGGTGCAGCTACTGCATCATCCCCAAGGTGCGGCCCGTGCTCGTCAGCCGGCCCGCCGCCGAAGTCCTCGACGAAATCCGCCGTCTGGTCGACTTCGGGCACCGTGAGATCGTTCTCACCGGCATCCATCTCGGATGGTATGGAGCTGGCGAGTCGGGCGAGGGCGGGGCGGCGCCCGGCCTGGCGGCCCTCGTGCGGCAAATCCTCGCTTTGGACGGCGATTTCCGCGTGCGGCTCTCCAGCCTGGAAGCCCCGGAAATCTCGCCGGCGCTGCTCGATCTCATGGCCGAGGCCCCGGATCGCCTCTGCCCGCACCTCCACATTCCCCTGCAAAGCGGATCGGACGCCGTGCTCGAGCGGATGCGGCGACGCTGGACCGTGGGACAGTTCGCCGCCCGCTGCGAGGAGATCCGGGGCACGCTCGACGAGCCGGCCCTGACGACCGACGTGATCGTGGGCTTCCCCGGTGAGACCGAAGCGGATTTCGCTTCCACCTGTCGCGTGGTCAAGGAAGTCGCTTTCTCGAAAGTCCACGTCTTCCGCTTCAGCGCCCGGGAAGGCACCCTGGCCGCCTCGATGCCCGGGCAGCTCCCCCCGCCCCTCAAAAAGGAGCGGGCCGAGGCCCTCGCCGCGATCGCCCGGCAGTTGCGACGCGACTACTGCAAGCGGCTCCTGCGAAAAGACCTCCAAGTGGTTGCCGAGTCGTTTCTGGAGGGGAGGACGCGGGCCCTGCGCGGAACGGCCGACCGCTACGTGAGCGTGCAATTCCCCGGCGGCCCGGAACTCTTGGATCGGCTCGTGCGCGTGACCGCTGAAAGCGTGGCCGACGACTACCTCCTGGCCACCGGGGTCCGGCCCTCTCGATAGACGTGCGGGCGCGCGTTGTCGGCCAGGCTGGCAGGTTGTGTGCGACTGCTTGGCCGGTGCCGGCCCTTGCGTTGTGTCGCGACTAACGATTCCCTGCCGGCACCGGACAAGCAGTGCGACGACGGCCGCAAACGCTCGCTCGTCCTCAGTGCTTGGCCGCTGCCGGCACCGCGTATTCCCTTGGTTGAGCCACCCTGCCGGCAGCGGCCAAGCAGATTCTATGAAAGGGCGGAATCTCGCCCTTTCAGGGCGTCGTGTGCCTTCTGTCACGTTTCCCCAGGGCGTTTCCCTGGGCTTTCCTATCCCGCCCCTTCGGGGTAAAGATATAGGGTGGGCAATTCCCGCCCTACGGGGCTATAGGGTCTAGGCTGGCGGTGCCTTGGGGCCTCCTCCTTACAAATCCGTCTAGTCCCGCAGGCGGGCGTTTGCTAGACTCCCGCCCACTTGTGACTGCACCTTGGCGATGCTCTCTCGGCATGCGCTTGCAGTCGGGGTTGTCCCTGGAGGAGGGAATGTCATGAACTCGGGTCGCGGTTTGGGGTTTGCCGCGTTGGTCCTCGCGAGCGGTTTGGCAGGAAGCGCTGCATGGGGTGCGGGGCCGTGGGACAAGTTGCTCACCGCCAGCCGGGTCGATTCCGACCAGAACAAGTCGTATGCCCTCACCGAACAGAACGGACCATGGATGATCATGGCGTGCAGTTTCACCGGCGAACAGGCCGGCGAGCACGCCAAGGATCTGGTCCTGGAGCTGCGCAAGCGTTACAAGCTGCCGGCCTATGTGTATGAGAAGAAGTTCGATCCCGGGAAAGACATCCAGGGGCGGGGCGTCGATGAGTTCGGCCGGCCCAAGAAGATGAAGCTCCAGCGCGGCGAAGGGCCGATCGAGGAAGTGGCCGTGCTCGTGGGCGACTACCAAGCCGTCGACGACCCCGAGGCCCAGGAGACGCTCCGCAAGCTCAAGTTCTACGAGCCTGAGTGCCTGTCCGCGAAGGGAGGGAAGAAGACCTCGCTGAGCCTGGCAGGGTTTCGTTGGCTTCAGTCGGCGGTGCTCTCGTCCGACAATCCGAAGAAGAAGAAGGGCCCGATGGGCCACGCTTTCGTGACCACCAACCCCCTCCTGCCGGTCGATTACTATGTGCCCAAGGGGCTCGATCCTCTGGTGATCAAGGCCAACGAGGGCGTGAAGTACAGCCTGTTGGATTGTCCCGGCAAGTACACGGTGCAAGTGGCCCACTTCACGGGCCGCGTGGTCCTCAAGCAGAATGAGATTGCCGCGATCGAAAACGGCAAGGAGATGGAGAGCCAGTTGGCCAAGGCCGCCTACATGGCCCACAAGCTGACCGAGGCCCTCCGCATGAAAGGCTACGAGGCCTACGAATTCCACGACCGCTACGCGAGCATCGTCACGGTGGGGAGTTTCGACTCGATCGGCCAGAAGGGCCCCGACGGGGTCATCGAGATGGACCCCCGCGTCAAGGCGACCATCGACCGGTTCAAGGCCGACCAGAAGCAGAATGCCCCCGGGGCCGTGAGCGCGCAGGCCCTGGTGGGGATCCCGTTCGATCCGCAGCCGATCCCCGTCCACGTGCCGAAGCGGTCCGTCGCGACGGCGTTTGGCCGCAACGCGACGGCGCTACGGTGATCCCATGCCGCAACCGATCCTGGTCGTGGGCACGGGCAACCGGAGGAAAGGGAAGGAACTGGCGGAGTTGTTCTCGACCGCCGGCCTGGGCCTCGAACTGAAGACGCTCGCCGACTTCCCGGATGCGATCCGCGTCGAGGAGACCGGCGCGACCTTCGCCGAAAACGCCGCATTGAAGGCCACGGAGCAGGCCAGGCATCTCGGCCGCTGGGTCCTGGCCGACGACAGCGGACTGGCCGTCGATGCGCTCGGAGGCGATCCCGGTGTGGCCTCGGCACGCTTCTCCGGGCCCGGCGCCACCGACGCAACCAACAACCGGCTGCTGCTGGAAAAGCTCGCCGCAACGCCGCTGGAACAGCGGACCGCGCGGTTCGTGTGCCGGATGGCCCTGGCGGACCCGTCGGGCACGATCCGCGCCGAGAGCGAAGGGGCGTGCCGCGGGAGGATGCTCTTCGCGCCGCGCGGCGAGCAGGGGTTCGGCTACGACCCGCTCTTCGAGGTCGTCGAATACCACCGCACGTTCGCGGAATTGGGGATCGCGGTGAAGAGCTGCCTGAGCCACCGCGCCCGCGCCGGTAGGCTGCTCATCCCTGCGCTGGTGACCCTGGTTGATGCCGGGGAATTGTGATGCGGTGGGCGCCGCAGGCGAGCGGCGGGCAAGCCCGCCCGCTACGCGGCCTAAGGCGCCTTCTGGACCTTCTCCAGGGCTTTCTTGGCGGCGGTCTTGACGCTTGTTTCGGTTTCTTTGGCCAGTTGCTCCTTGAGTGCGGCGGCACTGGCCGTGCCGCCGATCTCGGCGAGCACGTTGCAGGCCTCGGCCCTCACTTCCGGATCCTCATGGGCCAGAAGAGGCAGGACCGCGCTTTCGGCCCCGCGTCCGATGGTCCGCAGGGCGCGGGCCGCACGGTCTCGAAGCCCGGGACTCTTGACAAGTTCCGCAAACGCCCTCGCGGCCCGCTCGTCGCCGAAGCGATCCAGAACCTCGACTGCCCGCCGCCGCACGGAATCGGGCTCCGAGGGCCTCAACAAGTTCATCAGGGCGGGCACGTTGCGCTTGGTGCCCCAGACCTGCGCGGCGCGGAGTGCGGAGGAGCGGGCCGAGTAGCTCTTCTCCGCGAGGTAGGTGTCGAGCACTCCGGCCACTTCGTCACGACGCGCCTCGATGGGCTGCATCACGGCCAGACCCTGGAGGGCCTCGAAGCACCGGGTCCAATCCCGGTCCGTCGCGCGGAGCACCTCGAGGTAGCCATCGAGCCGCGACTTGGCCGACTCGGCACTCTCACGCGGAGGAGGCGCTGCCGCGGCCGGCGTCGCCGGACTCGGTGTCGTCGCCGGCATGGCTGGGCTCGGCGTCGCGGCCGGCGGACTCTGGGCGACGGTCGCGTCCCGGGTGCGCTCGCACGTGAACGTCACGGGCACCTGGGTCGCGTCGCTGCCTTCGCGGACCGTGAACGTTCCCGAGAACGTGATCTTCTGCGGCACGCCGGCCTTCAGGTCGAAAAGGGTCTCGCCCGAGCCGGATAGCTCGATCCTTGGGCTCGAGCCTCCCCTCTCCAACGTCTTGAGTTCGAGACGTTTGCGGATCGAAATCGTCGTGCCCTGGGGATCCGCCATCGTGTACGTGGCCTGCTGGATCGCGGGGTACTCCGACGGCCGCTCGGGCTCGGAAAAGGGGCCGAAGCGGAAGGGTGGGCCGAAACGGCCTCTTGGGCCGCGATAGCCGGGCGGACGGAGGCCCGCGAAGGGATCCATCGATCGGCCCCGCGACGAGACGATCGTCAGCGCCTGCTGACGCTGCCACGTCTTCTCCCCGTTGGCCGAGAAAGGGTCGATCACCATGGAGGCCACCGGGCCGAGCAGACACGGCAGGTTCACGTGGCCGTTGCACTCGAAGACCTCGCCCAGGTCATCGACCACGAGCTTGCCGTCGTCGCGTTCCGGGGTGACGGGCTGTGCCGATCCGGCGTGGCGGTTGCTCTCGACGATCGCGTGGTAGTACAGGGCGATGCGGTCCTGCGAGTCGGAATCGCCGCCGTGGCAGGTCATGGTCACGAGGCCCACGGAGGGAGCGACCCCCTTGACCAGCGTCGGCCCGTCGAGCTTCGACCCGGCCGCCGCCTTCTGGAAGCCGACGCGGTGTTGCTCCAGGAGGGTCTTCGCGTAGTTGATCGGCACAGCGAAGCCGACCTCGGAGATGTCGATGCCGACCAGGTGGGCACTGACCACGCCGACCACGGCCCCGCGCCCATTGACCAACGGCCCGCCGCTGTTGCCGGGGTTGACCGCGGCGTCGATCTGGAACATCTTCCCCCGCCGCTGCGTGGCGATCCCCGCCACCGACCCCTGCGTGACTTTCAGGCTCGATCCCAGGACGTCCGACAACGGGTAGCCGATCGCGCGGACCTCTTCGGCAAGCTCGACCTTCTCGGAATCGGCCAGCGGGACGACCGGCAATCCCTTGCGGGCCGTGTGGATGAGGGCCAGGTCGTGGGCGTCGTCGCGGGCCACCACGTCGCACGACGTGGTCTGGCCGCCCAACGTCACCTTGATGTCGGTCGCATTGCGCACGACGTGGGCACGAGATAGCCGTCGCTTGCGATGACGAACGCCGTGCCGGAGCCCTGCCGGGCGATCGGCGGCTCCGTCGACGCGGGGGCGGCCTCTTGGAGCCGGCCCACGCGGTAGGTGTTCGTGCCGCTGGTCTCCGCGGAGTAGCCGCCGCCCTGTGCCTTGCAGGAAAACCGGTAGCAGTAGACCTCGCCCTCCTTCCAGCGGTAACACACCTCGCCTTCGTCGGGTTTCGAGTTTCGCTGGCCGGCGGCAGGACCGGCGCCCGGGCCGGCGGCGGGCACGGCCGAGGCCCCGTTCGCGGGAGGAACCGGCGGTACGCCCTGATCCGCGATGGCCAACGGACTCGACGGCGCGGGCGACACCTCGGCCCTTGCCGGCGACTCTCCCGCAACCTGGCCTTCCGGAGTCCTCCACAACCCTATGCTTACCAGCAGCACGGCAACCACCAGACCGGCCCCGACAACACATGCCGCGGCCGTCAGGGGCCGGCCGCTTCGTGCCGAGAACTCGTCCGGGAAGCCGAGCGTGCACTGTTCGACCGCCACAGACCGTCCGCAATGCGGGCACGCGGCAGTCGTGTCCGACGAGAAGACGTCTCTGGAGATCCCCCGACCACAGAAGGGACAACGAAGGGCGGCCGATGCCATGGGTTCGTCTCCAGGCAACGATGGTCCACACGCAACGACGGGCGTGCCTCGAACGCGATCAACCGCGAATACACATCTACAATCTACACGATTTTGCACCAGGCGGATACACCTTACCCCCAATTCGTGTAGCTCCCCAGGACCTTCGGGACTCGGCGGTTTCCCACGCGGGGCGCGATTCGCGGTCTGGCCTTGCCCGATGCTTGCGACACGTCCGCCAAGCGGTAGAATAACGACGATGTTTATGCCCCGGGAGGCGGCGATCCCCCCCGGGCCTCGCGATTCTCTGTCCGTTTCGGAACCTTGGCGGCCAGCGTGAAGGTGAATGCCATGAGACCCCAGTTACAGCGCGCGTGCGTAGTCCTTGTTCGTCGGGCAGCGGCGGCGATGGTGGCGGTCGCGTTGATCGCGGCCTGGCTTTCCGTCGCCACAGGGCAGGAAATGCGGACCTGGGCCGACAAGTCGGGGCGATTCAAGATCCAGGCCAAATTCGTCGAGATGTCGGGCAAGAGCGTGGTCCTGGAGAAGGAGGACGGGAGTCAGGTCAAGATCCCCTTGGACAAGTTGAGCGAGGCCGACCAGAAGGCCGTGGCAGAGATGGGCGCAGCCGAGGAGAGTCCCTTCGAGACCATGAAGCCGGCCAAGAAGGCCTCCAAGAAGACAAGGACCGTTGACGAGGATGAAGAAGAGTCGGCCCCCAGGAAGTCGGCCAAGAAGAAGACGACCGTCGTCGACGCGGACGAAGAGGAACCCGCCGCAAGGCCCCCCAAGAGGAAGAGAGCGGCCGCAACGGAAGAGGAAGACGCCGAGGCGGGAGAGGGCGGACCGAGACTTGTCAGACCGAGGTGGACAGGAGTGAAGGAGGTCCTGGCGGCAGGGGGCGGCAAGTGGGATCTCACGACCGAGGCCCCTGAGGAGTCCGCGGGTCTCAAGAAAGCAGGCCCGATCCCGCTTCCGTCGAAAGTCGACTTTTTCGAGCATGTGGCGGCCCTTGCGATCAATCCGGTTTGTCGCCGTGCGGCGATCGGATACACCTTGGACAAAATTCGCGCAGGGGGCATTCCCGGCAGCCTCGGCGGCGGCATGCCCGGGCGCGAGGGCCAGACCCGGATCGTGCTTTGCGACTTGGAAAGCGGGGAAGTGCTTGCCGCCGGCACGACCGCCGGAAAATCCGCGCTCCTGGCCTTGAGCGACGACGGAGAACACCTCCTCATGCGCCGCGAGGACATGGGGTTCAACCGGTCGGACCTTCTGGAGACCTGGCGCCTGACGAATTCGGGGATCGACAAGGAACTCCAGTGGAGCCCGCACGACGAGGCCAGCGGCAGGGCCCACAAGATCCAGTGGGCGAGCTACGTCGACAAGGATCGGTTCATCACCGCCAGTTCTGCCGGGCCCTTGGTCGTGTGGAATGCGGCGAACGCCAAGCCCCTCTACTACCTGAGGATCCACGGCCAGTGTCGTCCGGCGCTCAGCCCCGACCGTAAGTACGTGGCGTTCGCCGTGGACAAGCAGATCGGCGTGCTCGACGTGACCGCCGGGCGCGTGGTGGCGATGCAGGAGCCCGACCGCCTCCTGACGTTCCCGGCGTTCGCGTTCACCCCTCGCGGCACGCGGCTTGTGTGCCGCGCGCACGACCGGATCGTGGTCTGGGACGCGGCGACCGGGGCCGTGTATCGCGAGATCCCGCTGGCGGGCCTGCTTCTGCACGGCCGCGAGGGCCTTCTCTGTCCGAGCGAAGAGCATCTGTTGATCAGCAACAGCCTTCTCGTGGACATCGATTCGCAAGCCAAGCTCTGGACGTACCGGAGGCAGGAGTGCGGGGCGGTGCTCGGGGGAGTGTGCTGGTTCGTCGTATCGCCGCACAGCGGCGCCGGTGGACTCGTGCCCACGGCGCTGCCGCACCCTGGCGCGCAGGAACAAATCGAAAAGGCGATGCAGAGCGCCGATTTCTTCGTCGTCAAGCCCGGTTGCACGGTGAACGTGAACGCCGGGGCGCTGTCGGACCCGGCCGAGCGGGAAAAGGCGGTCGCCGCCCTGACCAAGAAGTTGGAGGCCAACGGCTGCCAAGTGGCTCCCAACAGCAGCATCGAATTGGTGGCAACCGTCGAGACTCTCAAACGCCGCGAGCTTTCGTATCGCGGATTCGGCCCGCTCGGCGGCGGTTCCACGACCTACAACTTCCAGGAGTATGCCAGCAGGGTGAAGTTCGTCTCCGGAGGGCAGACACTTTGGGAGACGGGGTCCACAAACTACCCCGGAATGATGATCTCCCTCAGTCGAGGCGAGACGGTCGAGCAGTACCTACGGGCCCGGGAACGCCCGAACTACAGTTTCTTCGCCTCAGTCCAGCTTCCCAAGATGGTGCAGAAACCGAGCCAGGGGGGCAGCACGATCGGCACCTCCGAGGTGACGCCCGCCGGCATCCGGTGAGTCCCGGGCAGCGCCCGTGCCGGGCCGCTGCCCCGAAACGTTCCACCGCCGAAATCCGGGGTGAAGCCATGAGACGTGAATTGCGGAACGCTTGGTTTGCTGTCGCTCGTCAAATGGCCGTCGGGGGCCTGGTCCTCGGCGTCGTCGCTGCTTGGCTTGCGGTCGCGGCAGGCGAGGAAATGCGCACCTGGTCCGACAGTTCCGGGAAATTCAAGATCAAGGCCACGTTCCTCGAGTTGAGGAATGAGAAGGTGATCCTCGAGAAGGACGACGGGAGCCAGGTGGCCATTCCCTTGGACAAGCTGAGCGTCGCCGATCAGGCGGCGGTCGCCCGGATGATGGCGGAGGAAGCGAGTCCTTTTCAGCCGATGAAGCCGTCCAAGAGGGCCGCATCCGGGGACGAGCAGGAGGATGAGCCCGCCGTCAGGAAGCGAACGTCGAAGAAGTCGGCCGACGCGGTCGATGAGGAGGAAGACGAGGTTTCCACAAGACCGGCCAGGAAGAAAGCGGCCGACGACGAAGAGCAGGAGGCGGAGGCCGGCGGAGAGCCGAAGCTGGTGGCGCCCAAATGGTCGTCGGCCAGGGAAATCTCCCCGCCGCTAGGGAGCGGCAAGTGGAGCCTGTCGATCGAACCTCCGGAGCAGCCGACGGTTCCCAAGAAGGGACGCATCATTGCGGTGCCCCCTCCGGCCAGTTCCTCCGAGCGTGCACAGGGGTTCGTGGTCAATCCGGTGTGCCGCCGGGCCGTCCTCGGATACGTTTCGGAGGCGTTCGGTATTCCGATGCCGGTGATCCCCCCGTCGCTTGGCGCCCGCGGCCGCAACCCGCGCACCGCCCGGCCCGGCAGAGTCGCCCCGGCCGGCGACTACACGCGCCTCGTCCTGTGCGACCTGGACGCGGGCAAGGTCCTCGGAGCCGGCGCCGCCCCCGTGAAGATGGTCCCCATGGCCCTGAGCGACAGCGGGGATGAGGTGCTCATGCGGAGCTCGGATCGCTCCGGCGGGAAGAAAGACCTCCTGGAACTCTGGGCCCTGACGCGGTCCGGGATCAGCCGGGAATTGCAGTGGACTCCTCACGACGACGCGAGCGGGTCGGCCCGCGACATCCACTGGGCCAGTTACATCGACGAAGAACGGTTCGTGACCGCAAGCCGGGGCGGCATGCTGACCGTGTGGAAGGCGGCCAGTGCCAGGCCGCTCTATTACGTGAAGACCAAGGGACTGGGCGACTGCCATCCGGCCCTCAGCCCCGACCGCAAGTACCTGGCCTATGCCTCGGGCAATCAAGTCTGCGTCCTCGACCTGACGTCGGGGAAGATCGCGGCTACGCAACCGGCCCCCAAGGTGGAGTTCCCTTCCCCGGCCTTTGCCTTCACCCCGAAGGGCACGCGACTTCTCTGCGGCGCGCGGGACCGGATCTACGTGTGGGACGTGGAAACCGGGGCCCTCTACCGGGAGATTTCGCTGATCGGCAGTGAGGGCATCCACTTCCGCGAATCGATGTTCTGCCCGAGCGAAGAGCATCTGTTCTTGAACAGTCCCGTGAAGTCCGTGCTGCTGGACTTGGAGTCCCAGCTCAAGCTCTGGTCTTACCACGGACAGGACTTCGCCGCCCCACTCGGAGCAGTGTGCTGGTTCTCCGTGCCGGGACACAACGGGCCCGGCGCCCTGGTGGGGACCGCGCTTCCGCAGGCCGTAATCCACGAGCAGATCCAGAAGGCCCTGGAAGGCCCGGACCTCTTCATTCTGAAACCCGGGACCACGGTGAAACTGAACGTGGCCGGGATCGCGGACGCGGCCGAGCGAGAAAAGGTCGCGGCCGTGCTGACCAGGAAGCTCGAAGCCAACGGATGCCAGGTCGGCCCCAACGGAAGCATCGAGATGGCCGCTTCCACGGTGGCGGGCAAACGCGGCGATCTCACGTACATTATCTCCGGTCGGGGCTCCCAAACCGCCCCGTTCCAGGAGTGCCTGAGCCAACTGAAACTTGTCTGGCAAGGCAAGACGCTTTGGGAAGCCGGGCGATCCAACCACCCCGGAAACACGCTCTTGCTCAACGCGAACGAGAGTCTTGAACAGCATCTCCGCGCCAATCAGGCCCCTAACTACGAGTTCTTCAGCACGGTTGAGCTCCCCAAGATGATCCAAAAACCGACCGAAGGCGACGGCACGCTGGGCGCCTCCGAGGTCTCGACCGCCGGCCTGCGGTGAGCAACGACGGGCGAGTACCGAGTACTCCGTACTCAATACTCGCTGCTCGCCGCGCTCCGGGTTGCCAAAGGCGCGCCGGTCGGATACCGTGGGCACCTGTCGGCTTGCGAGCCGATTGCGGCTGGTTTCTTCCCCTGAATCACGATTGCGCAGGAGTCTGTGTTATGAAAGGCAACTTTGCGGCGGGCCGGGTTTTCGATGGGTTGGGTGCGGCGGCGTTGGCGATGTTCGTTTGGCAACTGGCCGCGCCGGCTTGCGCCGAGGAGCCGCGGGGCGTGAAGTTCTCCAAGCGGTGCCTCATGGTCAATCCCAACGAAGGCTGCGCGATCGCCGACGTGGATCGCGACGGCAAGCCCGACATCATCGCCGGCACCCACTGGTACCGCAACCCGGACTGGGTGCCGCGCCCGGTGCGCGACATCCCGCAGACGATGAAGGAGTTCTACGCCAACAACGGCGATCTCGCCTACGACGTGGACGGCGACGGCTGGGTCGACGTCGTCTCCGGCGGCTGGATGGAGTCCGAGTTGAACTGGTACAAGAACCCCGGCAAGCGGGGACTCGACTACGGCTGGAAATGGGAGCCCGGCCTGCTCAAGAAGGCCCGGGGGAAGAACGAGGTCTACGACCTCCACGATTTCGACGGCGACGGCGTCCCGGAAATCTACGTGAACTGCTGGGAGAAGAAGGCCCCGGTGGTGATCTGGAAGTTCACCAAGACGCCCGACGGCAAGCCCGATCTGGAGCAGATCGTGCTGGGCGACCAGGGGCACGGCCACGGCTACGCCTTCGGTGACGTGAACGGCGACGGCCGCGAGGACCTGCTCGTGGAGTCGGGCTGGTACGAGCGGCCCGCCAAGGACATCTTCAAGCAGCCCTGGAAATTCCACCCCGAGACCGCGCTGCCGCACCCGAGCTGCCCGTTCCTGGTCGTCGACGTGAACGGCGACGGCCGCAACGACCTCGTCTGGGGCAAGGCCCACGACTACGGCCTCTTCTGGTGGGAACAGGAGGCGCCGAAGCCCGACGGCACGACGACCTGGAAGGAACACCTCATCGACAAGTCGTGGTCCCAGATCCACGCAATCAAGTGGGTCGATATCGACGGCGACGGCAAGCCCGAGGTCGTCACCGGCAAGCGGATGCGCGGCCACGGCGACGG
The DNA here is from genome assembly GCA_964430315.1 of uncultured Planctomycetaceae bacterium. Lineage (GTDB taxonomy): Bacteria > Planctomycetota > Planctomycetia > Pirellulales > Thermoguttaceae > CALFBP01. The sequence continues at coordinate 4,235 of CAYSGY010000023.1, read as the reverse complement.
CGATCCCGGTTCCCACGATCCCGAGGTGATGGTCTACTACAAGTGGGACGCGGCCGCCGGCAAGTTCCACCGATTCCCCATTGCCGACGTGGGCACGGGCATGCAGATCCGCGTCGCCGACCTGAACGGCGACGGCAAGCCCGACATCGTCGTCTCCGGCAAGACCGGCACCTGGCTGCTGGTGAACGAGGGACACTGAGTACCGAGTACTCAGTACTCAGTACTCAGTACTCAGTAGGGAGGGTCGCTGCCTTGGCTGGGGTTCGGCGATTCACCGACCTGATATTCTGGCAGCGGGCCAGGCAGTGGTCGAAGCGGATCTTCGAGCTTGCCAAGCGCGAACCGTTCCGGTCGGATCCGCGGCTCGTGGTCCAGGTCAACGATTCGTCCGAGTCGGTGATGTCGAACATCGCCGAGGGCTTCGGGCGTGGAACTCAGGGGGAGTTCGTTTTGTTCCTGGGCTATGCCATCGGCAGCCTGAACGAGACACAATCCCACCTCTGCGCCGCGTACGACCGTGGATACCTGACGAAGCCCGAGTTTCGCGAGGTCTTTCAGGAAGGGACCGAGATCCGCAAGATGACAATCGGATTCATCCAGTCGATGGTCCAACCGGGTTCGGGCGTGAAGCACCACCGCAAAGCGCAACCAAGCTGGACGGAACAAGTCTGGGAGAGATTTGAGCGGATTACCGGCCAGAAGCGTCCCCCTCTGTTCGAGACGCGCAGTGGCCCAAGCCGGGAAACCACCCAGAACGGACACGACGAGCCGGCAGCCTGACACGTTTGGCACCGAGTACTGAGTACTCGGTACTGAGTACTCGGATAGCCATGGTCAGTGCCCGATGCTCCTCGCCTACTTCGGCAGCAGGGCCAGCACCGACGGGCTGGGCCGGGCCAGGATGTGGGCGGCGATGAGCTTGCCGAGGCCTTCGACCTTCTCCTTGCCGGCCTCGACCGCCGCGGTGACGGCCGCGAGATCCCCTTGGATAATCACGGCAATATATCCCCCGCCGAGCTTCTCCTTGCCGAGCACCTGGACGTTGCCCGCCTTGCAGGCCGTGTCGATCGCCTCGAACACGGCAGTGAACCCTTGTGTCTCGATGATTCCAATGGCGGGTGATGCTTCGTTGGCCATGGCAGAATCCTTGGCGGCCGCCGGAGTGACCGGTTCGTAGTTCGGAAAGAAGACCACGTCTTGTTCGACGAGCGGGTTGTACTGCGGCGGCGACTCGATGGCGCCCCACGCGCGATCGTCGGGGCGGTGAAGGACGGTGGCCACGGGCTGGCCGCCCGTCTGTTCCGCGACGGCCCGGCCCCGCGCGATGGCGCTTTCCACCGCCGCGGTTTCGCCAAAGACCTTGGTGGCCACGCCGCCCAGGTCGTTCAATTCACACTGGACCACGCGCACGTTGCCCGCCTTCTCCATCGCGTCGATGGCCGCCAGCGTCGGCGTCAGGCCGAAGGTTTCCAGGAGTCCCAGCGATTCGTTCAACCCCGATCTCCAGCAGTCACTTCAAAACATGCCCCGGTGACGATGCCATCCTTTTCTCCAGCCCAGGCGTTTACGCCTGGGCCGCGTTTGGAGGGCGTGTGTTTTCAGCCCCTTCAGGGGCTTCTCCCGCGGAAGCCCCTCAAGGGGCTGACGTCCGATCGAATTGGCTCCGTGTCCCAGGCGTGAACGCCTGGGCCAGGAAAAAGGGCAGGATGACTCTCCTCTACTCCTCTACTCCTCTACTCCTCATCCCTCATCCCTCAACCCTCATCTCTCATCCTTGAATCACTCCCCGTTGCCGGAGCGTCTCCAGGACGCTGGCGGTGATCTGGCGCACGCGGTCCTGGGCGAGGTCGCCGGTCCGCGGGGGGCAGCCTTCGCTCGGGGCGTCGACGTAGCCGAAATCGGAGAGGATGCACCGCAGCACCCGCTCCAGGCCGGCGCGGTCGATCCGTTGTTTGTCGCTGAGCGGCTGCCGGCTCAGGCCCATCCGGAAGCCGCGGATCTCCGCCCCGGCGCGGAATCCCTCGGGAAAATCGGCCGAGTAGAGCATCGTGTCGAAGAGTTCCAGGAGCCGGAACTGGACCCTCATGGCGGCTTCGATCTGGCCGGCCTCGAAGAGATCGTAGAGCTTGCGCGTGACTTCCGGCACGATGCCCGCGGTGGCGTTGGTGCCGCCATCGGCCCCGACCAGCAGCATCGGCACGAGCACCACGTCCCAGCCGGTGAGGAAGGAGAAGTCGGGCCGGACCGGACGCACGGCGTGGATCATCCGCATCATCACGGCCACGTCGCCCGACGAGTCCTTGATCCCCACGATCCGCTCGAACTCGGCGAGCCGCCGGATCGTCGGGACGTCGATCGGGCTGGCGAACATGGGGATGTTGTAAAGCGTCACGTCGATCGGGCTGTTCAGCGCGATCTCGCGGAAATAGGCGTAGACCGACTCGGGACTGAGCTTGTAGTAGAACGGGGAGACGATCGCCACGGCCTGCGCCCCGTAGCCCGCGTAGGTCTCGCAGGCCCGGATCGTCTCGCGGATGTTCGCCTCGGCCGCCCCGGCCAGCACGGGCACGCGGCCCGCCGCCTGGTCGCACACGATGCGAATGATCTCCCGCCGCTCCTCGGGCAGGAAGCGGACGAATTCGCCGGTCGATCCGTTGGGATACAGCCCATGCACGCCCTTGGCGATGAGCCAATCGACATAACGCCGCAACTCCGCCTCGTCAATGCGCCCTTGCGCGTCGAGCGGGACCATGTGCGGCGTCAGGATGCCGCGGATCTTCTCACGCATTCGAAACACTCCGGGAGGCCGGTCAAATCTTACCTCGTTCCTACGCACTTTTCCTCGTTCCCACGCTCCGCGTGGGAACGCAATCGCCGCCGCTCTGCGGCGCGTCCTGCCTAGCTAACGGCCGCCCACCATATTCTCTCTTGCCGCGGAACGGCAATGCCTCCGTTCCCACGCAGAGCGTGGGAACGGGGTGACGGACCGGATTCACCCCTTTTGGGGCCGCTCTCCGTAAGATATCATCCACACATTCCGCCAACAACCGGCAACGGAGCATGTCCATGGCCGAGCGCTACAAGGTAGTTGTCACCGATTTCATCCACGACGCCCTCGAGCCCGAGAAGCGGATCCTCGGAAGCCTGGCCGACGTGATCGCCCTCGACAGGCACCACGAGGATGACCTGGTCGGGCACGTCGAAGACGCCGATGCGATCATGCTGTTTCACAATCTTAGCTTGTCGCGGAAGACCCTCGAGCGATTGACCCGCTGCAAGCTGATCGTCCGGTGCGGCGTGGGGTACGACAACGTGGACCACCGCTTCGCCCGCAGCCGGGGGATCCCGGTGGCCAACGTCCCCGACTACGGGACCGAGGAAGTGGCCGATACCGCGATCGGGATGATGCTCTCGCTCGCCCGGGGTATTTCCTTCATGAACTCCCGCCTCCGGGGCAACGAGGGCCCCTGGATGTATACCCAGGTGGTCCCGCTGCGGCGGCTCCGCGGACGGGTGTTTGGCGTGGTCGGGTTGGGACGGATCGGCTCGGCGGCCGCACTGCGGGCCAAGGCCCTCGGCATGGACGTGGCCTTCTACGACCCGTACAAGCCCGACGGCTACGACAAGGCCCTCGGCATCCGCCGCGTGGAGGGCCTCGGGGAGCTTCTAGCCCAGGCCTTGGTCCTCAGCCTGCACTGTCCGCTCACTCAGGAAACATACCACATGATCGACGCCGCGGCGTTCGCCAGCATGCCCACCGGTGGGTACCTTATCAACACCGCTCGGGGGGGCATCGTGGATGCCGACGCGATGCCCGAGGCCATCGCGTCCGGCCGATTGGCAGGCGCGGCGATCGACGTGTTGGAACATGAGCCCCTGGCGCCGGACTCGCCCTTGGCTCAGGCGTGGCGCGACCCCGCGCATCCCGCGTACCATCGCCTGTTGGTCAATCCGCACGCGGCCTTCTACTGCGAGGAAGGACTCCTGGAAATGCGAAGCAAGGGGGCCGAGGCCTGCCGCCGCGCGCTAGCGGGCCTGCCGATCCGAAACGTGGTGAACTGACGAGGATGTATCGCATACACCGGCAGGGGGGTGCTTGTCCCGGTTGACGCCATCGCCCGTGGACATTAGGATGAGGGGCTCGTTACCCTGAACGGTCCAGGGTAGCGGTTTGTTGTTACCGACCGAGAAGTTGTGAGAACGCCGGACGCCCCTCCTTAGGGTGGGGACTTTGC
>CAYSGY010000022.1:22754-26556 GCA_964430315.1 uncultured Planctomycetaceae bacterium | reverse complement strand
GCGATCGGCGTCCGGGCCGGTCCGCAAGAGGCGATCGAACTGGCCGGCCGGTTCGGCTTTGAATCCGTGGAGCCGGCGGCCGACTACCTGGCCCGGCTGACCGACGGCGGCCTCTCGGAGTTGCTGGCGGGGATGAAGGCCAAGAAACTGGTCTGGTCGGCGTCGGGGCTGCCGGTCGAGTTCCGCGGCACCGAGGCGGCCTTCCAAGAGGGGATGAAGCGTATGCCGGCATTTGCCGGAGCACTTCAGCGGGCCGGCGCGACGCGGGTCGCCACGTGGCTCAGCCCGAGCCATGCCTCGCTCACCTACTCGGCGAATTTCCGCCAGCACGCCCGGCGCCTTCGCGAGGTGGCCAAGGCCTTGGACGCCCACGGGCTGCGTCTGGGCCTCGAATACGTCGGCCCCAAGACCTCGTGGAGTGCCAACCGTTTCCCCTTCATCCACACCATGGCCGAGATGAAGGACCTGATCGCCGGAATCAACTGCCGGAACGTCGGCTTCCTGCTCGACAGTTGGCACTGGTACACGGCCCACGAAACCCCGGCCGACCTGCTCTCGCTCCGCAACTCCGACGTGGTCTGCTGCCACCTCAACGACGCCCCCAAGGGCATCCCGATCGACCAGCAAGTCGATAACCGCCGCGACCTGCCCGCGGCGACCGGCGTGATCGACCTCAAGGCGTTCCTCGGGGCGTTGGTGACGATCGGTTACGACGGTCCGGTGATGGCCGAACCGTTCCGGCCGGACCTCCGCTCCCTGCCTCGCGACGAGGCCCTGGCCCTCGTCGCCGGGGCGATGAAGAAGGCGTTCGCGCTGGTGGAATGAAAGCGAAACGACGCCCGCCAAGTCTTCTGGCACTTCGGCGGGCCTCACTGCGTTCGGTCCGCCCTACACGACTCCTTGGCGCTCGCCGCAAGATCCATTATCGCTGGAAATCCCATGCTCACGCTCATCAACGCCAATCGCATGATGCCGCCGATCGCCCCCGTGGGACTGGACTACGTGGCTGGGGCCGTGCGCCGGGCGGGGATCGACGTGGATCTCGTCGACTTGTGCCTGGCCGAGGGACCCGACTCCGCACTATCCGAATCCCTCGGGCAGCGCTGCCCGGAGTTGATCGGGATCTCCTTCCGGAACGTCGACGATTGCTTCTGGCCCGGGGCCTCCTGGTTCGTGCCCGACCTGGTGGCCCTGGTCCGGGCGATTCGGGGCCGGAGCGACGCCCCGATCGTGCTCGGCGGGGTGGGCTACTCCATCTTTGCCCGGGAGATTCTCGACGTCACGGGCGCCGACTTCGGGATCCGAGGCGACGGGGAGCAGGCCCTCGTGGCCCTGGCCCGCGAACTCCGCGGGGCACGCCGCTTCGAGACGGTGGCCGGATTGCTCTGGCATGAAGGAGTGGAAATCCACGAGAACCCGGCGGCCTGGCCGAGCCCGTGGTCCGCTCCCACGGCCCGGGACTTCGTCGACAATGAGACCTATTTCCGCCGCGGCGGGCAGATCGGCGTGGAGACGCGGCGAGGCTGCCCGCGAAAATGCCTCTACTGCGCCGATCCGCTGGCCAAAGGGGTTGCGAGCCGGCTGCGGAGCCCCGTCGAGGTGGCTCGGGAATTCGAGTCGCTCGCGGTGCGAGGCATCGACGTATTGCACCTCTGCGACAGCGAGTTCAACATCCCGGTCGAACACGCCCGGACCGTGTGCGAGGAGTTAACAGGCCGCCGGCTGGGCGAGCGGGTGCGGTGGTATGCGTATCTCGCCGTGTTGCCGTTCGACGCGGACCTGGCCCGTTCGATGCGCCGCGCCGGCTGCGTGGGGATCAACTTCACCGGCGACTCGGCCAATGCGGCGATGCTCGCGACGTATCGCCAGCCGCATTGCCGCGAGGATCTCTCCAATGCCGTGCGGCTCTGCCGCGAGCAGGGGATCGCCGTGATGTTCGATCTCCTGCTCGGCGGCCCCGGCGAGACGCCCGAGACGGCGGCGGAGACGATCGAGTTTGTCCGTCGCATCGGGCCCGACTGTGCCGGCGCCTCGCTTGGCCTTCGCCTCTATCCGCAGACGGGGATGATCGACCATCTTGCCGCCGAGGGTCCCCTGGAGACGAATCCGGCGATCCATCGCCGCTACGAGGGTCCGATCGACCTGGTGCGGCCCACGTTCTATGTGTCGCCGGCCCTGGGCAAGCATCCCGCCCGGCTCCTCCGCGAGTTGGTGGCAGGCGACGAGCGGTTTTTTGCCCCAGTCGATGAGGAACCGCCCCCTGAGGCACACGCCGGCCCGAGCACCGATCACAACTACAACGACAACCGCCCTCTGGTCGAGGCCATCGCCGCAGGGGCCCGCGGGGCCTACTGGGACATTCTTCGGAAGCTCCGGGCCGGGTGAGGCGGCAGTTGAGGACCGCTGACCTTGCGTGATCCTGGGACGATTGTGGAAAACGTTGGGAAGCACTTTGCCTCCGTTGGCCTTGCCGGAGCGAGGAGGGATCGCCTAGAATACTCGTTTTGTATCCTGGCGGGACGCCCAAGACGGGGGAGCGACGCCTCTACTGCTGTAGTCCAGAGTTGGGCGGTCGTTGCGAGTTCCGTTCCTCGGATGTGTGCGGTGTTCTGGGAGGAACGGCGGGCAAGCCCGCCCGCTACGCGGAGATGCACTTGCGACCTCGTCCCCTGATCCCCATCCCCTGACCCCTGGCCCCTAACCCCTGACTCCCATGTACTGGTCACGAACCTTCATCCCGACGATGAAAGAAACGCCCGAAGGGGCGGAAATTCCCAGCCACGTGCTGATGCTCCGGGCCGGCCTCGTGGGCCAGTTGATGGCCGGGGCCTACACCTATCTCCCGATGGGCCTGCGGTCCCTTCGCAAGGCCGAGCGCATTGTCCGCGAGGAGATGGACGCGGCCGGAGCGATCGAACTGCTGATGCCGGCCCTGACGCCGATCGGACTCTGGGAGCAGACGGGCCGGGTCGAGGCTTTTGGCGACGTGTTGATCCAGTTCTCCGTGCGTCGCGCCAACCGCAAGGTCCAAATGGCCCTCGGCCCGACCCACGAAGAGGTCATCACCGATTTGGTGGCCAAGCACATTTCCAGTTACCGGCAGATGCCGATCACGCTCTACCAGGTCCAGACGAAGTTCCGGAACGAAGAGCGGCCTCGCTTCGGGGTGCTCCGCACGAGCGAATTCCTGATGAAGGATGCGTACAGCTTCGACACGTCGGTCGAGGCCCTCGGCCACAGCTACGACAAGATGTACGCCGCCTACTGCAAGATCTTCAGCCGATGCGGGATCGACTACCTGCCCGTCGAGGCCGAAAGCGGCCCGATCGGCGGCGACGCGAGCCACGAGTTCATGGCCCCGGCCGAAAACGGGGAAGACGTGGTGGTCCACTGCCGCGAGTGCGGCTACGCGGCGAACCTGGAGCGCGCGGAGATCGGGGCCCAGGGCGACGCCCCGGCCAAGGCCCCGCCCCAACCGCTCCGCAAGGTCGATACGCCCGACGCAAGCACGATCGAGCAGGTGAGCCGGTTCCTCGACTGCCGGCCCCTGGACATGATCAAGACGCTCATCTACGTGGCCGACGGCCGGCCGATCGCCGTGTTGCTGCGCGGCGACCACGAGGCCAACGAGGCCAAGATCCGCCGCGCGGTGGGCGCCCAGAAGATCGGCCTGGCCGACCCGGCGGTCATCGAGCAGGTGACCGGGGCCCCGGTCGGATTCGCCGGGCCGGTCGGGCTGAAGCAGCCGATCCCGCTCTGGGCCGACCGTGCGGTGCAGTTCATGGTGAACGCCGTGACCGGG
>CAYSGY010000022.1:8692-22744 GCA_964430315.1 uncultured Planctomycetaceae bacterium | reverse complement strand
GGTGAACCTCGGACGCGACTTCAACGTCGGGCAGTTCTTTGATCTGCGCAACGCCTGCGACGGCGACCCCTGCCCCCGGTGCTGCTCGAAACTGGCCATGCGCCACGCCATCGAGATCGGCCACGTCTTCAAACTCGGCACGAAGTACTCCGAGGCCCTCGCCGCCCGGTTCCTCGACGATCGGGAGCAGTTGCGCCCGATCATCATGGGCTGCTACGGCATCGGCATCAACCGGATCCTCGCCTCGCTCATCGAGACGAACCACGACGCCAACGGCATCGTCTGGCCGGTCGCGCTGGCCCCCTACGAGGTCGTCCTCGTGCCGGTCAACGTCATGGAGGAGCGGACCCGCAAGGTCGCCGAGGAAATGCACGACGCCCTCGGGGCTACCGGGATCGAGGTGCTGCTTGACGACCGCGACCAGCGGGCCGGGGTGAAGTTCAAGGACGCCGACCTGGTAGGCTTTCCGCTCCGCGTCGTCGTCGGCGAGCGCGGACTGAAGCAGGGCAAGATCGAGATCAAGTGGCGGTGGGACGAGAAGTCGGAGATGATCGACCTCGAAGGCGCGGTCGAGGCGATCGCCGGCATGATCCGCGAGGAACGCGCCAGCGCATCGCGATTCAAGTCGCGAGGAGGGGAGTGAGGTTCCTCGTTCCCACGCTCTGCGTGGGAACGCACGCGAGGCCGCTCCGCGGCCCGAGTCCTTGGCAGCGTGGCCACGCGCCGCAGAGCGGCGGGAGATGCGTTCCCACGCAGAGCGTGGGAACGAGAGATTCTTCTTGACCCATGTCTTTCAAGAAAGGCCGTAGTTCCCATGAAAGTCGCCACCATTGTTACCAATCGCGGCACGATCCGCATTCAACTGCACGCCGACAAGGCCCCGCGCACCGTGGCCAATTTCGAGAAGCTGATCGGCAAGGGGTTTTATAACGGTCTGAAGTTTCACCGGGTGATCGCGAACTTCATGATCCAGGGCGGATGCCCGCTGGGCACCGGCACCGGCGGCCCCGGATACGATTTCGCCGACGAGTTCCACCCCGACCTGAAGCACGACGGCCCCGGGGTGCTCTCCATGGCCAACGCCGGCCCGAACACCAACGGCTCGCAGTTCTTCATCACCCACGTCGCCACGCCGTGGCTCGACGGCAAGCACTCGGTCTTCGGCCGGGTGATCGAGGGCCAGGACGTCGTCAATAAAATCCGCCAGGGCGACGTGATGCAAGAAGTCACGGTGGCCGAGGAAGCCGACGGTGGAGTGCCCCCCAAGACGTGATCCATGCGGTGCGGGAGTCTCGCCGCTCCTCGGCCTGTGCCGCCTTGCCCCCTCCCCCTTGTGGAGGATTCCCGCGCGGCCTACAATCCATGCTGGCTTCACCTCGCGATCATAGAAGGGAGCAGCATGCGACGGCGTTTTGTCAAGGAGTTGCACGAGCAGGAGACGGTCAACCAGGTATTCCGGGCGGGGGAGAAGCAACTGCGTCCCAACCGCAACGGGAACCTGTACCTCCAGATGGAGCTTTCGGACCGCTCCGGCGCGATCAGTGCCCGGATGTGGAACGCCGGCGAAACGCTCTACCGCACGTTCGAAAACGGCGACTACGTCCTGGTGGAAGGGACCACCCAACTGTTCCAGGGGGCGAAGCAACTCATCGTCAGCCGGCTCATGAAGGTCGAGCCGAGCGAGGTGAACGAGGACGACTTCACGCCCGTGGCCTCGGTCGATGTCGACAAGCTCGTGGTCCGCCTCGGCGAGCTCCTCCGCAGCCTCTCCTGCCCGCACTTGTGGAACCTGGCCGAGTGCTTCCTCACAGACGACGCGTTCATGCGCAAGCTCACCCGGGCCCCGGCGGGTATCAAGCTGCATCATGCGTACCTGGGCGGGCTCCTGGAGCACGTGGTGAGCGTGATGGAGGTGGCATCCCGCATCGCCCCCTGCTACCCGCAACTCGACCGCGACCTGCTCCTCCTGGGCGTCCTTCTGCACGATGCGAGCAAGGTCGACGAGTTGACCTACGAACGCGAGTTCGCCTACAGCGACGAAGGGCAACTCATCGGACACGTGGTCATGGGCGTGAGCCTCTTGGAGGAGAAGATCCACGAGACGGAACGGCTCTCCGGCGAGCCCTTCCCCCGGGAAACGGCGCTGCGGCTGAAGCACCTCATCGTCAGCCACCACGGCGAATACGACTACGGCAGCCCCAAGCTCCCCATGACCGTGGAAGCGATCACACTCTACTGCCTCGACAACCTCGACGCCAAGATCGCCACCTTCACCCAACAACTGCGCGACGACCCCAACATCGACAGCCCCTGGACCAACTACAACGCCAACCTCGGACGGAAACTGTTCAAGGGGTCGCACCACGAAGAATGATGATCCGGTAGATGGCAGAGGTAGCGCGGGAACGACGCCAGAGGAAGAGGATCATGACGCTGCAAGGAACGGTACGAAACGGGTTGATCGTGCTCGATGCTCCGCAGCAGTTGCCAGACGGCACACTGGTGGAGGTGGTGGTTCGCAGACTCCCTGTGAGCGTCGGCGAGGGGAAGCCTTCGTTGGGCGAGCGGCTGCTGAATCACGCAGGAACCGTTCCGGACTTGCCATCCGATCTGGCGGACCAGCATGACCACTACATCCACGGAACGCCTAGGCGATGAAAGTCGTGTTCGCGGATACGTATTACTTCTTGGCTCTGTTGAACGCGGTAGATCGCGCTCATCCCAAGAGCCTTGCCTTCACCACGAACTACCGCGGGCGGCTCGTAACCACGGAGTGGGTGATGATCGAACTGGCCGACGCTCTAGCCTCGTCACCCCGTGGGCGCGCGGAGTTCCTTTCAACGCGAGCAGACCTGTACGCCGATCCCGATGTTACAGTTGTTCCTTGCGATCAAGGGCTCCTTGAGGCGGCAATCGGACTGTTCTCCAAACGCGCCGACAAGCACTGGTCGCTCACCGACTGTCTTTCTTTCGTCGTCATGGAGCGGGAGGGGATCGCCGAGGCGCTCACGGGGGACCATCATTTCGAACAAGCAGGTTTCGTCGCCGTCCTCGCGAAATGAAACGGAAACGACCTGACTCCCAGCCTCTACAGGCACACTCCTGAATCCCATGTGATAACGCCATGGACGATTTCGACCTCGAACGTGCAATTCTCGAACTGGTTGGCCGCTCGACGTATCGGCCGGCGAAGCCGCGGGTGATTGCCCAGCAGTTGGGCGTGCCGAAGTCGCGCTGGCCGGAGGTGAAGAAGGCGGTCAAACGCCTCGTGATGCGGAGGGAACTGAGCTACGGCTCGAACCATCTCGTACAAGCGGCCGATCCGGCAAAGCGGCAGGGCAACCGCGTGGTCGGCGTGTTTCGCCGGGCGGAGGCGGGCTTTGGGTTCGTGCGGCCCTCCGCGGCCGCGACGGGCGAGACCGAGGTCCGCGACATCTACATCCCGGAGTCCAGGACCGGCGACGCGGCCACGGGCGACAGGGTGGCCGTGCGCCTGGTGCGCCAGGGCGGCCGGCCCTCGCCCGGCCCGCGAGGCGAGATCCTCGAGGTGCTCGAGCGCCAGACCCATCGGTTCGTGGGGACGTATTTTGAATATCGCGGCGTCGGGCAGGTCCAGATCGACGGGCCGCTGTTCACCAAGCCGATTTCGGTGGGCGATCCCGGGGCCCACGGCGTCGTGGCCAACGACAAGGTCGTCGTCGAGATGATCCGCTTCCCGTCGCAGGCAAACCGCGGCGAAGGGGTGATCGTCGAGGTGCTCGGACCGCGAGGGAAGCCGGGCGTCGATACGCTTTCGATCCTCCGCGAGTTCAACCTGCGCGAGGAGTTCCCGGAAGACGCGATGGAGAATGCCCGGCAGCAGGCCGAGGCGTTCGATGAATCGGTGCCGCCGGACCGGTTCGACGCCACCGGCGAGACGATCATCACGATCGACCCGATCGACGCCCGCGATTTCGACGACGCCATCTCGCTCGTGCGCATGGAGGGCGGGCACTGGCGTCTGGGCGTCCACATCGCCGACGTGGCCCATTTCGTGCGTCCGAAGTCGCCGCTGGACCGCGAGGCCCGCGATCGGGCCACCAGCGTCTACCTGCCCGACCACGTCATCCCCATGCTCCCCGAGCTGATCTCCAACGGCCTGGCCAGCCTCCAGCCCGACAAGGTCCGTTACACGAAATCGGTCTATATGGAGTTCACGGAGGAAGGGATTCGGGTCGCGACGGAGTTCTATCGCTCGGCGATCCGCAGCCGGAAGCGGCTCCACTACGAGCAGGTCGACGAGTTCATCCAGGCGCCGGATCGCTGGCGTCGCAAGCTTGGCGCCGAGGTGTGCGACCTGCTCGGCCGGATGCGGGAACTGGCGGCCATCCTGCGCCGCCGCCGCATGGCCCGCGGTGCGCTGGAACTGGTCATGCCCGAGGTCAAGGTCCTGCTGGACAAGCAGGGCCGCGTGTCCGGGGCACAGGTGCAAGAGAACACCGAGAGCCACCAGATCATCGAGGAGTTCATGGTGGCTGCCAACGAGGCCGTCGCGGAGATGCTCTTCGAGAAGGGGATCCCATTCCTGCGGCGGATTCACCAGGCCCCGGTGCCACGCAAGCTCCGCGACCTGGCCGAGTTCGTGGCCGAATTGGGGCTCCCCTCCAGCGACCTCGACGGCAGGCCCGGACTCCAGAGGCTCCTCAACAGCGTGGCCGGCCGGCCGGAACAGCACGCCGTCAATTACGCCTTGCTCCGGTCGCTGCCGCGGGCCGTGTATAGTCCCAAGGAAGAAGGACACTTCGCCCTGGCCAGCGACTGCTACTGCCATTTCACGTCGCCGATCCGACGCTATCCCGACCTGACGATCCACCGGCTGGTCGAGGCGGTCGTCACCGAAACCAAACCTCGCAGCAACTTCGACAAACTCGTCGTCCTCGGGGAACACTGCTCGGGCCGGGAGCAGCGGGCCGAGGCGGCCGAGCGAGAACTCACCAAGATCAAGCTGCTCGCCTATCTCAGCCAGCGGATCGGCGAGGAAATGGATGCGGTCGTTACGGGGGTCGAGTCGTTCGGCCTCTTTGTCCAGGGCGTGAAGCTGCCGGCCGAAGGACTGATCCGCGTCGATTCGCTCGTCGACGACTTCTACCGCTTCGACCGGACGACCCACACGCTCGCCGGCAACCGCTCGGGAAACACCTTCCGGCTGGGCGACCTGGTTCGGGTGGCGGTGGCCGGGGTCGATCTGGAGCGACGGGAACTCGACTTCCGCCTGATCGCCCGGCAGAAACATCCTCCCGCCACCTCCGCCGCCGAGCCGGGTGCAACGGAAGAATCCGAGGCCCGGCGGGCCAAGAAGGCGGGGCCGGCCCGGACCGCGAAAGCCGGCTCGCGTACGCCGCAGAGCTCCCGCCCTCGTCGCAAGGGCCGGCCATAAGGCCTCCAAGGCCAGCGGCCCGTCTGTACGGCCGCGCGACATTGGTGTCGATTGGTTCGACATGTGATAGCCGTGCCAACATGCGTGCGCGTCTCGAATCGTATCGCTATCCGCGGAAGGGCAAGCCCTTGCGAAGACCGCGTTTCCGCGGGACGCACGGTTTGCTAGACTATCGCGGTTTGCGTGGTCCCCGGCGGCGAAAGGCGCGAATTCGCGGCAAGCTCGCCGGCAACCAGCTACCGTCCGAGTAACCGAGGAGGAACAACCCCGTGGAACCGAGCGAGAAGAAGAGTAGTCCCGTGGAAGAGAACAATGACGGCAGGCCGGCGCGCCGCATCCTGCGCGCCCTGCACCGCGACGTGGGTTTCTTTGTCGTCGGACTGGTTCTTGTCTATTCGCTGAGCGGGATTGTCCTCGTCTACCGCGACATCGGTCTGTTGACCTACACGGCGAAGGTCGAGAAGGAGCTGTCTCCCGGCATGGCTCCAGACGAACTCGGCAAGGCGTTGCATCTCCGGGGGTTCAAGGTCCTGAAGACCGAAGGGGACGTGGTCTTCTTCCCGGACGGCTCCTACAACAAGGCGACCGGGCTTGCTGCGTACAGCGTCCGGCAGTTGCCCGAGCCGCTGAAGAAATTCGTGGAGTTGCATAAGACCGCCAGCGGGAAAGTCACGCACTGGTGCGCGATCGTCTTCGGAGTGCTGCTCTCGTTCCTCGGCATCTCCTCGTTCTGGATGTACAACCCCGGCTCGCCCATGCTTCGCCGGGGGGTCTGCATTGCCTGTGCGGGGATTGTGGTGACGGCCATCGTCATGTTCCTTTAGGCTCGTGCAGGCACGGCCATCCCGTCGCACGAGTGCCAAGAGACCCCTCGACGTGGGCAAGACACGTTTGCGCAATTCGGTTATGAACGTGCTGCATTCAGGCGGTCGAGTCTGGGATCGTTCGTTCTGCAGGCCGTGTCCCCTGGAAGAGGAGCGGCCGGACTGGGGATTGCCCCCAGACGCGCTGTGGTCTCTGGGGAAGACGAAGACGAGACTGATGCAAGCCTTCGCTGAATCGCTACTCCAGAGGGAGTTCATGCCCATCGATAGAGCGTGCCCTGTTTGTCTGGAGAGCGAGCACCACACGATCCCCTACTGGGGGCGTGCGAAGCTGCCGGTGTGTCCCACGATCTGCAAGTCCTGCGGACTGGTCTTCGTGAACCCGATGTACACCGACGCAGAGAAGGAGGCGGTCTATCCCTCGCCTCGGGCCCTGCACCGGCCCGTCCGGACCGGCCGACCGATCCAGCGGGCCCACGACCGCGAGCTTCATGCCGCCGGACGGTTCATGGAGTTTGTGTCTCCCTATCTGCGGCGAGGGGATCAGGTGTTGGATATCGGCTGCGGCGATGGGGCCTTGATTCGGACCCTGCGGCTGTTCGGTGCCGTTCCGACGGGGGTTGATCTGGACCCGGAGGGAGCCCAGTTCATCGAACAGACCTACCGGATCCCGGTCGTGGTAGCCCCTTTCGAGGAGGCCCGCTTCGCCGACGCCCAGTTCGATGCGGTGGTCGCCACGCACGTCATCGAACATCTCTTCGAGCCTGTGGAAGCCATGGCGAAGATGCGTCGGCTGCTCAAGCCGGGCGGGCTGTTGGTGCTCGAGACGCCGAACGTCTTGCACCCTAAAGTGGGGTTCCGCCGGCTGTTCAGCCTTCAACACAACTACTACTTCTCGCCGCGGACGCTCTGTCTGGCAATGCGTAAGGCGGGCTTCGCCGCGATTGCGGTCCGGGAATTCAACCTCGACAGCTTCCTCGTGGCGGGCCGTGCACTCGAAGCAGGCGGAGAGGCCGGCCTTCCCGGCGGCGGTCCCGCGGCGATGCCCGTTGGCCCGAAGCTTGCGGCGACCGACGCCCTGGAACCGGTTGCCGGCGACGACTGGCGCGAAATCGCCCAACGGATTCTCGGCCACGACTTCCGGTACAAGGCCAGCCTGCAATTCGTGTGGCGCAAGATCCCCGGACTAAAAAACGCGATCATGTACCGCATCCGCCGCGACCTGGCTGGAGAGAGCCTGTCGCGGTGGCTCGCCGGCGCGGCGTGAGGCCCAAGGGGCCGTGTCCGAAGGTTACCCCGCGTGAAAGTCCTTTACGCCTATCCCTACTTCCGGTCGTCCGGTTTCGACGCAGAACAGGCGAGCCTGGAGTTGATCCGTCTGGCTCGGCAGGAAGGCCACGACGTGGAGGGTTTCTGCCTCACGTTGAACCCGCCGGGGCCGCACTTGACGTTCCGCGAGCTGAACGCCCGCTGGCGCCGCGGAGACCGGGAACTCCTGTCGATGTACGAGCGGCTCGAGGAGCGGCTGCAAGGCTGCGACGTGTTGTTGAACGCCGCGGGCATCAACCTGCATCCCGAGTTCGTGGAGCGTCTTGGGGTGTTTACGGTGTTCCAGTGTTTCGACGATCCGGAAAGCTCGGCGATCCTCTCCCGCCCGGTGGCGGCCGCCTACGATCTCTGCCTGGTGGGCAACGTCGCCGAGGTGGATACGTATCGCTCCTGGGGCGTCAAGCATGCGCAGTGGGCGCCCATGGGGATGCTGCCCGGCACCTATGATCCATCGCTTCGCGAAGAAGACATTCTCGAAGGCCGGCGGGACGTCGATCTGCTCATGCTCATCGACCGGCTCAGCCCTCCGCGACGGGCGAGAATGGACGAGATGGCGGCAGCATTTCCCGACGCCCACTTCTACGGCCGCGGCTGGCCCCGCGGGTTCCTGCCGGCGGGCGAGGAGTTGGCCATGTTGCGCCGCGCCAAGATCGGCCCCAATTTCCACAATTCCACGGGTCCGATCAACCTGCGGCTTTTCCAGCTTCCCGCCAACGGCGTCATGCAGATTTGCGACAACAAGGGCCACTTGGGCGCCGTCTACGAGGTGGGGAAGGAAGTCGCGGGCTTCGACACGGCGGACGAGTGCATCGACCTGTGCCGGTACTACCTCGCCCACGACCGCGAGCGCCGGGAGATTGCCGCCGCCGGCTGGCGACGGGCGATGCGCGACTACAGCGAGGTCGCTGCGTATGCCTGGAGGATGCGGATTATCGAGGCCCACCTGCCACGGCGCGAGGGACGACCCGTCGAAACGGCCATCGCGGAAAAGCAGCGCGGGTCCACGCGCTGGCGACGCGGTTGCCATCAACTCGCGGTGCCGCTGGCGGTGCTGGGACGCGCCCTGATGGGGACCGCCAAGAAGCTCCTTCGGCCTCTCTACCGCTGGGGCTGCCCGGCGTCTTCGACGGGCGAGATCAGTCGGCCGCGGAAAACGTGATCCGGACCTTCGAGTCGCCGGACGTGGAAGACGCCTCGGGCTTTGGCTCGTAGTTTGCCACCGGCTTGACGGACGTCTCCGCAGGCTCTTCTGCCGCTTTGGCGGCGGGAGCCTCCAACTTCCGAGGCTCGCGGGCAGGCTCCGAGACGGTTTCCGGAGCCACGGTGGATTGGTCACCGAGGTCGCTGACGACCGCGAAGCCGACCGAGTCATCCTCGCCGGAGGCCTGTCGGACCTTCCAGCCTTCGCCTTCCTTCGACTGCCCCTCCGCCGATTTCGTCGCCGGCTTCGTCGCGTCTTTGCCGGGAGCGGGCGTTGCCGGCTGGGCCTTCGGGGTCGAGTACCCGGGATCCGTATTCTCGGTGGGAACCTTCGGCGCCGCCGGCACGCGACGCTCCTTCGGCTCCTCTCGCTGCGGCGGAGCGACCTCGGCCGGCGACGGATTGCGGACGCTCCGGCATGCCTCCAGCGCCAAGGAAGCTCCCTGGCGGACGGCGGGATTGGGTTCCTTCCAGCAACCCTTTTCGTCCTGCCCGTTGGCCATCTGGTTCAGCTTGTTCATCACGTCGGCGGCGCAGCAACTGCACTCGTTGCAGATCGTGCACGGATTCCCTGCCGCGTGGCAGATGGCCTCGGCCGCGGCCTGACGCACTTCGTCGGTGCAATCGTCCAGGGCGGCGAGCAGGGCGTTCTTGACGTCGTCCTTGTTGGTCGGGCAGCAGCAGGCGATCGTCCCGAGGTACTTGATGGCCTTGATCTTCTGCGGGGCCAGATCCTGGTCCTTCTTGATCTTCGCCGCGGCCGCGATCGCCGGGTTCTTCGACTCCAGGTTCGACGGATCGGCAATCCGCTTCAACGGCGGCACACGTTCCCGGTTCGGATGGTTGCCGAGCCGGTTCAACCGGGCGTCACGCATCGCCTGGGTCCCTTGCGGAACCCCAAGGAGGTTCCAGAACGTTCCCGGGCCGCTCTGCAACGGGGCAGCGGCGGGCAGCGAGACCTTGGCCTCGTCGGCTCGGGCGACGATCCCCACGCCCATCGTCACGACGACTCCCAGTCCGGCAATCCACACGCAACGGGTGATGGCCTTCATGACGTTTTTCTCCTACGAGGCGGCTGCCTTTCAAATTCCTTGTTGTTTCCCTATTTCTTTGACCGCATTTTGTCGCAAGTGCTTCTTTGGACTGCGGGTGCCGATTTTGCCGGGTGGGAAGCGTGCGGCGGAAAGAAACCCCCAAATGGCGGGCCGATCGTCCGTAACAAGCCGGCCCATGATTAGGCTCATCGTCTGACAAAACTGTTAACTTTGATCCTCGCAGTTGCATACGTTTCACCCCCCCCAGATTACCCAATCCTTCGAGAGTGGCTCGCAAGAAGGGTACGTGGGCTGTGTGATTGGGCTGCCTGGGAAGGTGTTGTGGATATCGTTGAGTGCGGTATCGACGCAGCTTGTGCAGCGCGGACTCCCAACCGCTAAAGACCAAAAAACTTGCCGTCGATATCACTCGCGGATGCGTCGCGATGGGGGGCGAGGCCCCAGGTATCCGGAGCGTCGGCAAGGTTATTTCCCTTCCCTTCGCACATTCTGGAAGAACTGGCGTGTGTGGATCGACCCGTCGGTCACGTCCAACCGCTCTGCGAAGCACATCAAGCACCATGACTAGAGTCGAGGCTCAAACTCAGCACCGGCACTCACCTCTAGACGGCCTGAAAGCGTCGTCGCCAATCAAGTGAGGATATCATGAGACGCGCAGTGTTTGTGGTTTCGGTTGCGTTCGGGCTGTTGACGGCGGGCGCAACCCGCGCGCGAGGCGTGGAGCTCGAGGCTCTCGACGCGGCCGCCGCCGGAGCCGCTGCGAAACCGACCTCGTTCTGGAACTGGCTGGGGATTCCGCAAGGAACTCAGAAGGTGCGGGATGCGAGGGTGAACAAACGGGGGAACAACCCGCAGCGGGAACGCGTGGATCCTCTGAAGCGGATCGCCGATCCCGAGAACATGAACTCCGACAACCCCGCCATCAAGACCGCCGCCCAAGCCAAGGCGGAGGCCGATCTCGCCCCGCAGAAGATCAAAGCGATCAAGTTCCTGGCCACGGTGTGCTGTTGCTGCTCGCAATATAAAGCGGAAGTGAAGAGCGCGTTGCTGGCGGCCCTGTCCGACTGTACGGAAGAAGTCCGCTACGAGGCGGCCGTGGCGTTGTGCCAGTGCTCGGGCGATCCGTGCAACCTCTGCCACCGTTGCAGTTGCTGCGACCCGGACATCATGGGCAAGCTCGCGGAGTTGGCCGACGGCAGGGCTCCCAACGGCTGCTACCTGGAGTCGTCGCCCCGCGTCCGCGCCGCGGCGCGCAACGCGTTGAAGGGATGCGAGGAGGTGTTCCGTCCCACCGGGGCGGCGCCGGCGGCGGCCCCCGCTTCTCCCGAAGGTCCGATCGAGCGTCGCCAGCCCACGCCCGAGAAGACGCCGGCCACCCAGTCGTCGGCCGCCGACATCCAAGCCAATCTGGCGAGTTGGGAGGAAGCCCGTGCGACGGTGATCGCGGCCCTCGCGGCCGATCCTTCGGAGGAGATCGGCCCGGACTCGGGTTTCGCGGCGGTGGGCGACGATCCGCAGCTCTTTCCCCGCGGGATCATCACTTCGGCGGGAGGAGAGTTCAGCTTGGCCGGATACCAGCCGGTGGCCCCCGTCATCCAACCCCCGACGCCTGAGATCGCCCCGGCCCTGGAGAACCTCGCCCTTTTGGAGCAGGGCTTAGCCAACCTCGGCGGTGCGGCCGCCGCGCAGGCGCTCGAGGCCGTCACCCGGAATGCACCCTTCACGGCGGGCGGAGCGACGTCCAGTGAGATCAAGGCGATGGCTCCCACCGATCTGGCCGGCGCGCTGCAAGAATCGACCACGCTCCAAAGTGTGGACGTGCAACGGCGTTCGCCCGTGGCCCTCGACCCGCACATTCGCGGCTACAAGTCGGGCCAGATCTACTCCCAGGCCGACGGCGCCTTCTGGACCCCCGCCCGGCTTGACTTGGATACGATGCTCAACAAGATCGACCCGGGCATGGTTCAGAGCGTGGCGGTCATCCCGGGTCCTTACGGTCTGAGATATGGACCCGGCCTCGCGTTCATCGACGTCCAGCGGGCCCCCACGCCGCGGTCTGAGTGCTTCAGCGCCGACTACGACTCGTCGGTCGCCGTCCGCTCCAACGGCGGCCAGTTCTACGGCCGGGAGACGGTCACCGGCGGCGGCTCGAACTACGGCCTCCGCGCCAGCTACGGGGCCCGCCTCGGCAGCGACTACACCGCAGGCAACGGCCTGAAGATCCCCTCCAGCTACCGGAACCAGGACATCTGGGCCGAATACAGCTACGACATCAATCCATACCAGCGGGTCGATGTGAGCTACATGCGCTACGACCAGGGCTTCACCGAATACCCGTGCGAATTCTTCAACGTCAACGACCTGAACACCTACGGCCTGAACATCCGCTTGGTCGACACCGATCCGTCAGCCCCTTGGACCCAACTGTCCATGGAAGGCTGGTACAACCAAACCAGTTTCCAGGGCGACACGGCGTTCAAGCGTTTGACCAATTTCCCGGAACTCCAGCGCGTCGACTACTCGATGCATAATGAGTTCGGGGGCGCAGGGAATACGGTGACCGGCTCCACCGACGGCAACGTGTTCTCCAGCGGGGCCCGTGCCGGGGTGACCTTCGGAGACCCCGATGCGACTCACTTGAACGTGGGCGCGGACTTCCGTTATCTCGGCCAGCGAATCAACGAGTACTTCGACGTCGCCAACGTACCCGCATGGCCGTATCCCACGGCCTTCAATACGAACATGCCGCGGGCATGGTCGGCGGACCCAGGAACCTATGCCGAATGGTCCCATCCCGTGAACGACATGTGGACGATCAAAGTCGGTGCCCGTGCCGATTTCGTGTGGACGATGGCTCGGGCATCGGACGTCCGGCCCGACGGATACATCATCGACTACATCGATGACCTCGAACAATACGACACGCTCTACGCCTTCTACTATACCAATCAGTGGAAGCTCGACGACCACTGGACCCTGAGCGGTGGGTTCGGCCACGGCCAGCGCCCGCCCACCCTCATCGAGCGCTACGCCGACGGTCTGTTCCTCTCGGTCGCCCAATCCGGCTATACGCACATGGTCGGCAATCCGCTCCTCAATCCGGAACGCGACTGGCAGCTCGACGTGGGCGTGGCCGTCAAGCACGAAGACTGGCGCGCCGGGGCGCGGTTCTACCACGCCTGGGTGGAAGACTACGTCACCTACGCCGATGACACGGTTGTTGACTTTGCCGATGCCCGGCTGCTGCAATACGTGAATACCCCGCTGGCGACCCTCGTGGGCGTCGAACTCGATTGGGAATACGACATCGCACCGCGGTGGACTCCCTTCGCCAGGATGGCATACATCGATGGGCGGGATCGGACCATCGGGCAGCCGCTGCCTTCCATTCCCCCCATGGATTCCACGCTCGGCATCCGTTTCCATGATTCCGAGGGGGGCCGCCGCTGGGGCATTGAGTTCGCCGCCCGAGTCGTCAACGACCAGTACCGCACGGGTCAAATCCGGATCGCCGGCGGGACCGACGTCACCACCGATTTCGAAGAACGCACGCCGGGCTTCACCGTCTACAACCTCCGCGGCTACTGGAACGTGAAGAAGAACCTCAACCTGATCGCGGGGATCGAGAACCTGCTGGACAAGACCTACCAGGAACACCTCGACCTGCGACTCCTGGGCCCCACCGGCTTCCCGGGGACCGCGACGCGGGTGTGGGCGCCCGGGTTCACCCCGTATGCCGGAATCAACTGGGTGTTCTAAGCGGCTATCGGAGGTGTCTCTCCTCTCCCTTTGGGCTCGGGCTGTCCCCCATGCTGGCATGAATTGGGTTTGTCCTGGGGGGAGCCATCCTCGGCTGAGGTCGCGGAGGCGACGCAACGCCGCGTCAAAGGGAGAGGGGAGACCATCCAGATCGCGTCTCAGTGCCTCGGCGACTCGAAACTCGCCGGGTTGCGGAGCACGGCGTGGGTCAACCGGCGGATCTCCTCGGCCACGGGGGTCTTGCGAGGATCGCTCGCCATCGCCAAGGTCGCCCTCCCACGCAGGATCCGGACCGCTTCGCGGCACTTGGCGATGAGTTCATCCTGATTGGCGCCGATCTCTGCCAGTCGGCTGGTGATCTGGCCGCAGCGGAAATAGGCATCCTCCCCTTCGTCGTCGAGAACCGTCGCACGGAACTGCTCGACGAGGCGGGCCGCGCGCGGCTGGCGGAACTCGAAGCCCGGCAGGA
>CAYSGY010000022.1:0-8682 GCA_964430315.1 uncultured Planctomycetaceae bacterium | reverse complement strand
GGTCGACCGCCTCGTCGATCCTGCGCGAGATCGCCTCCATGTCCCGGATGAATGCCGTCAGTTCAGGACGCGACTTCTCCTCCTCGCCGAGATACGCGAGCATCCGCTGGCCGAAGACCACGTAGATGTCGATCCGCGTGCGGATGTGCTGCACGAAGTGCAGGACGTCGTCGAGGGCCTGCTCCACTTCCGCCCGGCGCCCCTTCTGCTCCCTTTTCGCGTAGATGGCCAACAGTTTCTCGCGGGTGACGCAGGTGGGCACCCCGACCATCTTTCCCTTCTGGCCCTCGACGTCCAGGACGTACTCGCACGGTCCGACGCCCAGGGTCGCACGCATCACGTCGACGACCGTCCGGGCCGCAAGCGGGGTGTCGGGCGCGCGGTGGATCGGGTAGAGCAAGGCGGGCCCCCGGAACTCCACGGCCTTGCCCGCCAGCGGTTGCAGCCAGCCTTGGCCGCTGTGGTCGATCCAGCAGGGATGCGGGAAGGAACCAAGCGCCGGCGTCCAACGCTTCCGGCCCGACTTCAGCCACTGCGGAGTGCCGTCCTCCTCCGGCTGCCCGAACCAGGGAAGTTCCACACAACTCCCATCCGGCTTCTCGACGAACATCCGCCAACTATCGGTCAGTCCGTCGTGCCGACGCCAGTCCACGCGCCATTGGGCAACGAAGGGCGGCTTCCAGTCGAGACGGACGGCCTGCCCGGCGTCCTCCTCCCTGATTTCCCGGCAATGCCAGATTCCCCGCCCTTCCAGCACCGACACGTAGACGGCGCCCTCCGGCCCGTAGGAAACCTCCGAGGCTTGGATGCACCGGCCCCGGTCCCGGGCCGACAGAACGACTTGGACCTCCTCGTCGCGATGGCTCCAGGTCGCCAGCACAATCGCCTCGCCGGTGCCGGCCATGTGCATCAGGAAGTTCTCGCTCGGCAGGGCGGCCTTCTCGCCGGGCAGATTGTCGGCATCCACGACGATGTCGTCGCCGAAGAAGTCGGGCAAGACGGCAAAGCGACAAGGCGCCTCGATGCGCAGGTGCGTCGCGCCCCGCCGGACTGTCGTCTTCACGATCGGCTGACCGGCCTGGACTTCGAACCGGACCACCGCATTCTGGCCATCGGGAGTGCGGAAGGTCGCGTCCAGCGCGGACTGGTCGGCGCCGTTCTCGACCAGGGCAACCGATTGCAGACGCGATGCGACCCCGTCCGACATGGGTGTCAGGATCGCACGCAGGGCCACCCGGTCGGCTCCGCGACCGTACATCTCGACTCCCGATCCCCCCTGCCGGAAGATGACGCCGATCCGGTCGTTGGCCAGGACAGCGCTGTGGTCGAGCCTCGGGGTGGTGTCTTCCGGCACCCGGACCCAACCGTTCTTGTCGGCCGATGTGTGCATCAAGAGCGACGGCGGGGATGCATTGTCTGCGTCGAATACCGCCACCGAGGCATCCGATGGTTGGAGCGGGATGCCCGTCTCTCCGGCCGTTACGGGGTCCGTGTTCGGAAGTCCCTGTTCCCGGCGATCTTCGTCCCGCCCGACCCCACGTTCGGCAGGACCGGCCGCCTCTTGATTACGTTCCTCCTGCGACGGCTTCGCCACGGCGAGGATCTGGCGGTCGAAATACTCCTCGATCTGATTCCGCCGGTCGGCCTCTCCGGCCAACTCCTGTTCGGCCAGGCTGCTCTTGTCGATTCCCGGCACATTGTCGCACTTGGGCGGAGTCGTCAGCAGCCAATCGCGGACCGCCACGCCCACCAGCAGTGCGGCCAGGATCGCGGCCAGTCCACGGCCCGATCGGAGATGGCCCCCTTTCCGGGGCACCAAGGAGAGGCCCAGAACCGATCCCCAGGCAGTAAGCCACCCGGCACACCAGGAAACCGTGGAGATGTCGTTGCAGAGCATCGCTCGACGCCTTGACGGTTAGTCCCGAATGTTATCCCAGATCCGAGCAGAACACCTCGTCGCGGAGACCCTGCGGGAAACGGTTCGATCGGGCGCCACGATCCGTCGCCCGTCGTGCCGACCCAAGAAGGCGCTCGCTCGGAAGTCGCGACCGACGGAGACGGGACGCAGCCGAGGAAATGCTCGCAGGGAGAATCGGCGCGAATGATGCCGAAGAGTGGGGAAGCTATCCGTCCGGCGTGGGGTTCTTGCCGGGACTGCGCGCGGCCGTCGGACGCAAAGCGTCCCGCCGCGGCGCAACGGTAGAGATGCCTCCAACGGTCCCAAAGAGCGTGCCTCCGCTCGTGTCCGTACGCATTATAACACCCTTGCCGATCGAAAGTTCCGCAGTTTCCTGGACTTTGAGAATCTCGATCGTGAGCCGGCCGGCGACCTGGGCCACCGGGAGGAAGCAGCTCAGGGGTGAGGCCCCGGCAAGGTTGCTAGGGACGAGTTCGAGGTGGGCCGCCCCGATCCCGCCCTGGGCGAGCGTGGCGTCCATGCCGATCCACCGCCCCTGGAGGTACATCTCCGTCCACATGTGGTAGAGAAACGACTGCTTGTGGTAGACCAGTCCAATGGCGACCCGGGCGGGGATGCCCCGGGCGCGGGCCATGGCGGCCAGGAGGACGGCGTGCTCGGTGCAATCCCCCTCGCCCGATCGGATCACGTCACTGGCGGTATCGAAGGCCTGGGAGAAGCCGGGCCGTGGGATCCGGCTGCGGGTCGCGCGCTCCAGGGCCACGGCCAATGCCCAAGGATCTTGGAGATCGCCGGCCGCCTCCTTTGCCGCGGCAACGATCTTCGGGTCATCACTCTGGATCCAGTTGTTTGGCGCCCGGTCCTCGTCGGTGGGCGGGTCGTCCTTGGCGTCGGGATTTCCGTCCGGCTGTCCGGGCCGAACGGCCAGCACGGTCACCTCAGCGGTGTGTTCGTCGATGGGCCGGACCTGCTGCGACGGACCCGAAGGAAACACCTCCGTCGGATCGCCTCCCTCCAATCGCACGCGATAGACGACCCGCTTCGTCGCGTGCGGGTGCGCAAGGGGCTGGTTTACGGGAATGGCGACATTCCAGGCGAAGTCGAGTTCGCCCGGCTCGGTGGCCCGCAGGGCTTCCTCCTTCGTGGTGCGGCGCATCTCGAGGTTGAGCATCTCGGTGCGGCTCTTCCAGATCTCGCCTTCCCGGTCGGTCCAGAGACTGCCCCGGATCTTCCGGCCGGCGAGCGTCGTCGTCGTATCGATCCGCAGCAACTCCGCCGTCTTGTCTGAAAGCTCGACGCGCTCCCAGCCCCGGGCGGCGAGGGATGTCACCGAGACCTGGCTCGTACCGGGCTCGATCGCGCGGATCGTTCGCGTCTGGCCGGGTTGCATCGGACTTCGGCTCAGGCTCTGCGGCAAGGCGTGGAACCCGCCGCTGTCCGGCGGCCACGGGATCTTCGCCACGCTCGTCTTGCCCGACGTGGTCGTCTCCAGTTGGAGCTCACGCCCGTCGACGCGGCCCCGCATGACCACGGGAGTGGTCCCCTGATCGATCACGCTTTCGCAGGCGACCAGGTCGCCGGCCGGAGTCTCGGTGGAGTCGGCGCGGATCTTCATGACGACCGGGGTGCCGAACCGCCGCAGGGCGATATGGGTGAGTCCCTCGGTGAGTACGAGGCTCCGCCCCTCCCGATCGACACGGCGGATCGTCGTTCGCGTGTATCCCACGCGGCCCCCATGGATCGAGGCCACTTCCCAGATCTCGCGATCGGCAGGCGATGCAGGATTCGCGGGGGCCGGTTCGACGCGACGGTCCGCGGCCTCCTCGTGCCGCGACCTGCATCCTACGCCGCTCGACGCAAGCCCAAGGGCGAGCAAGCCCGCGGCCCAGATGATTCGAGTGATTCTCACGATCGTCTTTCACTAGACCAAAAAGCTCTCCGAGTCGATACGCATTCCGCAGTATACCGGTTTCCTGTGGTAACGACGAGGGCGGGAAGGACGGTCTCCGATCGTCGCGTATTCGCCCGAAACGCAGGTTTCTTCGAGGATTGCGACGACCCGGCCCGCTGCTCGTTTTTCCGATGCTAGACTAGCGTAGACCGGCTTGTGCGGCGGCCGGTCGGCAAGGGAGCGAGCCCCAAAGGCCTCGTGCCCCAGCCCGATCCGGGGACAAGGACTGCGACGTCGACAACGGATGTTCCGCTTGTGAGGCGCAAGCCGCGGTGCCGGACGGTGCCTGGAGAAAAGGACGCCGCAACGCCGGCCGGCGTGACCTAGGGTTTCGTAGAGGGCTGACCCAAGCGACGGTACTGTTGCCGCGCCCGTGCGACAACGGCCTGTCACTTTCAGAAGAGAGCATCGATGGGATTCCTGAAGAAGTTCTTCCGCAACGTTCTGCGTGACGGGTCGGTCCCGGTCGGCACGAGCAGCTTCGAGTCGCTCAGCGAGGAGGAGCTGGAGGCCCACCTGGGCGTCGCGCGGTACGGCGACTTCCGTCTCACCGACGCCGTGCGGCCGTCGTACGACTTGCAGGTCGTCCCGCGCCAAGGCTTCCGCCACGATTCGTACCGGGACGAGCAGAACCACTCGACGGTGCCCGTCCTCATGGGCGCCTGCTCGCGCGAACGGCTCTTCGACACCTTCATGGACCTGCTCGACCCGTTGGGCCCCGTGGTCGACGTCGTCCTCGAAACCAGCCACCACCGCGACCGCCGCGGTCACTTGGACCTCTACCGCGAACACATCGACCTGCCCGTCCTCAAGAGCGTGCTCTGGGACTACGAGGAACTCCTGGTGAACGACGGCTGTGCGGGAATCGCCGTGCTCAACCCCGACGTTCCCCGGGAAGTGCAATTCGACGAGCACAAGCTGCTGATCGTCTATGGCGACGAGCTCGACGAGTTCGAGTCGGTGCTCGGGGCGTCGGGCATTGCCCGCGATGAACAGATCAAGTTCATCACCGAGGCGGAACACGTTCACTCTTCCAGCGAACGCTTCGCCGCATCCTTCAACGAACTCCGCATGCGTCTCGGCATGGATGAGGACTACGCGTGAGGGGGAATGATGAACTAGGAATGATGAATGATGAATTGAATAAGGAGCGACGAAGGCGCATGTGATGGGACCGGCAGGCACGTGAGAGAGGCTCGGTCTCGCGGCAGGAATTCGCTTCTCCCGCATTCATCATTCAGCGTTCATCCTTTCTTCTTGACCCACTCCTCGATCCAGACCGCGTCTTCGCGGAGTTCTTCGAGCGTCTCCCGCAGTCCGAGGAAACGGCGGCGGAACGTCCGCCAGGCCGCCCAGCCCGTGAGACCCGAGGCGGCGCACAGCCCTGCGGCGAGCACAGCCAGCCAGAGCGCCCGCGAGCCACCCAGCCATTCTTGCAGCAGCTCGGCCATGGCCGCCGACACCAGCGTCAAGGAAGCCACGGCCAGGCCCCCGGCCACGCCCACGCTGATCGCTAGTCGGCGGAGTTGCCGCAGATCGGCATCCAGCTCCAGCCGGGCGAGTTGCCACCGCAACGCGGCCATCTGCCGCAATTCGGCCCCCAGGCCGGCGATCTCCTCTTTGAGCTGATCCAGCACGGGACGCTCGGGCTCAACCATGGTCAACCTCTCCGGAGGGGGACGCCGCCGCATTGTCTTTCTCCGGCGCCGAGGCCGTCCATAGGTTTCGGAATTCGGCCAGTGCGGCAGCGAACGCCTGTCCCCCGAAGTAACGGGCAAGACGGTGCCCGATCGCCTGCATCCAGCGCTCCCGGCGTAGGGCTGTCGCTGCCAATCCGACTCCGGCGGCGGCCACCACAGCCCAACCGGGAAACCAACGGCCCCAGGCGTGCCACGACACGGCGAGTCGCCCTTCGCGCTCGACTGCCCGCAGCCGCCGGTCCACACGGCGCCGCAGCCGCCCAATCCGGAGCCGAAGGGCCCTCTTTTCGGCGAGATCGTCGAGGTTCGCAGCCATGAATACCCTATTTTGCCTACACTCCACTCTACCACGGCAAATAGGACGAATCGAGCCGTACACCCAACGGATCGACACTCAGGCCACGAGTAGTTCATACTGGTGGGGGTCGTGCTGCTCCCAAGAACGATGCTACCGTGTCGTTCTGTTCCGATCGTGGCCCATCGGGTGAACCGCGAAGCGGTTCCATGACCTGGCCCAGGATGCCGCGCCGGCCATCGGTGCTGCCCCCCTCACCCCCGGCCCCTCTCCCGCCAGCGGGAGAGGGGAGGTTGTGGGACGGGTTGGAAACCCGTCCTACGGTGCGCACCGACCTGGCGTTACGGCTCGATCAGGTAGGCCTTGCCTTCGAGGTTCACCAGGACGGGGTCGTCGAAGGCCATGTATTGGGCGAGGTTGCGCCCTTGGCCTCGGGCCAGGCGGAAGTAGTGGTCGCTGAACTGCTTGACCCGGATCGGGTGGTTCTCTTGCTCCTTGGTGACCGTGGAGTCGATCCACTGGTTGTTGCGGCGGTAGAACGTGCGGCTGCCGACCTGGCGGAGGTTCTGTCCGGCCTGGGCGATCTCGCTGTCGGGCTCGGCGGCCGCAGCGGGCATCGCGCCCATGCCGGGCATCATGCCCGGGGCGGAGGAGGCGGCGCCGTAGGGACGCCCTCCCTTGGCTCTTGCCGGCATGCCTTGGCCCGCCATTCCGGGCATCATCCCACCGCCGACGCCACCCCCGAAGTTCGCGCCGGCCGCATCCATGGCGTACCGCTGCGCGGCGGCCTGGGGAGCCGACGCCGCGGACGCCGTGCGCTGCAACTCGTTCTTGAAACTCCGTTGGGCGAAGCCCGCCTGGCCGGAAGACTCGTTGAGGGCACTGAGTCGCCGTTCGGCCCGCTGGACGTTTGTCGTCACGTCGCGGAGGCTGGTGTTCTCGTCGGCCAGGAACGAGGTGTAGGGCGTGAGGATCCCGTGGCGCGTGGCCAGATCGACCAGCTCGCGCACGAGTTCTTCGTTCTTGCCTTTGAGGTCCAGCTCGTCGAGGATTTCGCCGACGCGGCGCACGGCCCAGAGTTTTTCGACGAAGGCGTTCGTCTCGTCGCTGGAGCGTTCGACGAGCTTGGCGGGGAAGTCGAACTTCTGCACACGGCCTTCCACCGAGCCGCTCACGACGACCTTCGCGTCGCCCGGCGTGCGGTAGCGGCCCACCACCACGAGCTGCTCGCCGGCGAAAAGGTCCAGCGAGCCCTTGGGATAGACCCGGTTGATCCGGTCGCCGTAGGGGCCGCCGTGCGCGTCGACCGCGATTTCGATCTTCACGTCGGTCATCACCGGGGCCTCGATGCGGCGGTAGAGCCGGCTGACGCGGTCTTCGATGTCCTCGTTGGGACGCACGTACTCGCTCTGTCCGTGGGCGTCGCGCACCAGCCGGTCCAAGAGCCGGCTGTTCACGTCGTAGCCCACGCCGAAGGTGAAGATCCGTGCCCGGACCCGGTTCGCCTGCCGGGCATTCTCGACGATCTGCCCTTCGTTGGTCGTGCCGGTGGTGGGCAGGCCGTCGGTGAGGAACACCACGTAGCTGGGCCGGCCGGAATCCTGCAACTGGCCCAGGGCCGTGCGCAACGCCCCGTCGATGTTCGTGCTCCCGCCGGCGTAGAGCCCTTCGATGAACCCCAGGGCGGCCTTGCGGGTCTGGTCGTCGTACTTCTGAAGCTCGGGCCGGAAGGTCTCCACCTCGCTGTCGTAGGCGATGATGTTGAACAGGTCGCCCGGCCGGAGGTTTTCCACAACGAACTTCAAGGCGGCGCGGGCCTGCTCGATCTTCTTGCCCGTCATGCTCCCCGAACGGTCGACCGCGAAGACCACGGTCTTCTTGGCCGGCTCCCGCGCCGCCGACTTGATCTCCGGACTGGCCAGGAGGAGGAAGAAGCCGTCCTTGTCGCTGTCGCGGTCGGGGCGGTAGCTGAGCACCCGGGTACTGACCACGCCTTTGCCCACGTCGTAGAGCAGGCGAAAATCGGCGCTGGGCACCTCGTGTTTCGCCGTGTACGTGACCGTGGCGTGCCGCTCGTCCGGCCGCTTGATCTCGACCGGGTGCGAAGGGCTATAGACGTTCTTGATCTCCGAGCCGCTCTCGATCGTGACCCGAACGCTCACGTTCTCCACCGGATCCGTCGTGTACTTGGCCGTGCTCAACGGGAAGAGGAAATCGGTCAGCCCCTCGATCTTGCGGCAGACCTGCGAATAGCGGAGCGAGACCGTCCGCTTCTGGCCCGGCGGGATGGGGAAGACGTTGGTCTTGAACAGGCCGGTGCCGATCCATTCAAGCAGGGCGGGATCGCGGTTCTTGCGCACAATGTCTTCGTAGAGCCGGCGGGCCTCCTCCGCCTTGAGAAGCTTGGCGGGAAATTCCTTGCCATCGACCAGGAGGGTCATTTGATCGACCGCCCCGTCGTAGGGGAGCGGGAAGATGAACGCGGCCTCCAATTGGCGGCTCCCCGTGTTCACGAACGTCTGCGAGACGCGGACCTGGGCCACCTGATCCGTGAGCCGGGTCTGGACCTCCAAGTCCTGGATCTTGTAGGACATTGGCGGCGGCTCGGGCCGGACGATCGGCGGACGAACGGGCGGATAGGGCGGATGCGGGGGATGGGGCGGCCAAATGATGATCGGCGGACGCGGCAGCCGCACCACCTGATCCGGATCCACAACCACCAGCACCCCCTGGGCCCAGCCCAGTGTCGGCATCACCACCGCCACCGCGACCAGAAGCCCCACCAGCGCGTGAACCTGCCTACTCATCGCACGGTCCT
>CAYSGY010000021.1:0-27258 GCA_964430315.1 uncultured Planctomycetaceae bacterium | reverse complement strand
CATAACCCGTCCTGGATTCGGTTATGCTGAAGCATAACCTACACAGACAGAGGATGACTCATGGCCACGAATTCCTTCCGCGCGATCGGCGCGGTCGAGCTTTCGAGCGTCGGGATCGGCTACAAGATCGAGGACGCGATGCTCAAGGCCGGATCGGTCGAATTGCTGATCGCCAGGACGATCTGCTCCGGCAAGTACCTGATCGTGATCGGCGGCCCGGTGAGCGACGTGCAGTCGTCGATCGAGGCGGGATTGGCCGACGCGGGCGAGGCGATCATCGACCACCTCGTCATCCCCAACGTCCACGAATCGGTCTTTCCCGCCCTGGGCCAGTCGGTCGTGCTCGACGGCAACGATACGGGGGCGCTGGGCGTTATCGAGACCTTCAGCGGCACAAGCGTGCTGGCCGCGGCCGACGCGGCCGCCAAGGCCGCCCGCGTCACCCTCCTGCGGATCCACGTGGCCATGGCCCTGGGCGGCAAGGGCCTGTGCGTGATGGCCGGAAGCGTGGCCAACGTCCACGCCGGCGTGCAGGCGGCGGCCCAGGTGGCCCGCGAGCGCGGGCTGTTGGTCTGCGAGGTGGTCATCCCCGGCCCGTCGAAGGAACTCTTCAACGAGTACCTCTAAGCGTCGCTCGGAAGTAGCACAGGCTTCCAGCCTGTTGCGAAACGGTCAGGCATGTAGGTCAGGCTTTCCAGCCTGACAGCCCAGGTGTCAGGCTGGAAAGCCTGACCTACAGCCCAAGTTCTCAGACGTTTCCACTCCGTGCAGGATCTCGCCGTGAACGACGTCGCCGGGCACATCCAAAAGCTGGACGCTGGCGATCGCCCTCATGGCCCGATGGTCGGCAAAGGTCCACACGACGTTCTTCTCGGGCGTGACTTCGATCACGTGGGGGGCCTTGCCGCGGCGGGGGAAGGGACGCTCTTCCGTTTCCAGACGGCTGCATCATGGTGACGGCTCGCCGAAGGCGAAGCCTGGGGAGGGGTCTCCCAGGTCGGATTATTCATCGCCAAACACTAGTCCGAAGCGCAAGCGAGGGAGACGCAACGAGTTACCCTCGCTTGCGCTTCGGGCTAGTGTGGGTTGCGGGGACGGTACGACGAGCAACCTTGCCGCCGGGATTCCGCGGTGCCTTCGCTACAGCCGGATTTTCCGGCCGCCGCGGCCTTGAAATCCTCCAAATGCGTCCCGGGGCCGCGTGGCTAACCTACAATTGCAGCGTGGGTGAGCCACGCAGCGATCTCTCCCGAGGGTTCGTCCCGACAGGGTGAAGATGACGAGAGTCCCCTTGGCGGAGCCCCGAGCGTCCGCCGTCAGCTTACGAGTGCCAGTCTATGGATACGATCGTGCCGAGCCAGCCTGTCGATCCCTCCGGCCGAAGGCGATTCCCCACGCGAGGCACCGCCGCTGCCGTGGCGGTGTTGGTGACGGGAATCGTGTTGTCCGGGGCGCTGTTTGTGAAGCTCCGCCAGCGACAATGGGACTCGACGGCCGGCGATTTCGAGCGCGCGGTCCACAATGAGGCTTCCGCGTTTCGCCGGATCCTCGACGGGTACTTCCTGGTATTGGAGACGATCCAGGGGTTCCATGCCGCCTCTGAAAGCGTGGAACGGTCGGAATTCCACGAATTCGTGAAGCCGTTTCTGCGGCGTCATGCGGACCTCCTGGCGGTGCAATGGGTCCCCTGGGTGCGTGACTCGGACCGGGCCCGGCACGAGGCGGAGACGGCGCGCGACGGCTGCCCCGGCTATCAGATCGTCGACCGCATGGGAGGGAAGGACCGGCAACGGGCGCCTCGCCGCGAATCCTACTTCCCGATTTGCCGTGTCGAGCCCGCCGCGTCGAACGGCGCTTTGCTCGGTCTCGACCTGGCGGTCTCGGCCGCGTTTTGCCGGGTCGCTGAGCGGTCGCGCGACACCGGAGAATCGCTGCTCACTTCCGCGGCAATCCTGCCGCATGAGGAAAAGAATCCGGCGCTGGTGCGGTTTGTCGCTCCCGTCTACCGCAACGACGTTTCGCTGGGCACGGTGCAGGAGCGGAGGGAGAACCTGGAGGGGTTTGTGATTGCCGTCACGGAGGCCGCCGGTCTGTTGGAGGAGAGCCGGAGCGATCTTGTCCCGGACGGCTTGGACTTCTGCCTGGCAAGCCGGCTCGAAGGGGGCGGCCAACGCCTCTTGGTCGCTCTCCCCTCCCGCACGCGGGAGCCCTCCGATTCGGCCGCCGCCCTGCGGCAACCCACGCCGTCGGCCCCATTGCACCATACCGAGGTCCTCGATCTGCCCGGGGAGACGTGGTCCCTCACGTGTGTCGCCGCCCCGGCGTTCTTCAGCAGTCGTTTCACCTGGGAGCCGTGGGTCGGTTTGGCCTGCGGTCTGCTGCTCACCATGCTCGTGGAGACTTACGTGGTCGGCGCCGCGTTCCGTCAGGCCCGCGCCGAGCAGCTTGCATCGGAGCTTGCCGGGAGCAATCGGGAGCTGGAGTGGGAGATCGGCGACCGGAAACGGCTGGAAGAGTCGCTGCGCGCAAGCGAACGGCGCCACCGGCTGTTCGCCGAGAACGCGACGGAAGTGATCTGGACCATGGACTTCTCCGGCCGGTTCACCTACGCCAGCCCCTCCGTGCGGAAGGTGCTGGGATACACTCCGGAGGAAATGGTGCAGCTCACGATGGACCGCCTGGTGGCGCCGTCCTGGCTCCCCCAGGCCCACGGCTACCTGGACGCCTTCGTCGCCGCGGCAGCGGCCGGCCGGCGCATCGAGGGCGGAAGCATGGAACTCGAACTCCTCCACAAGGACGGCTCCTTCACCTGGGACGATGTGACCTTCAGCGGGATGTACGAGGAATCCGGAAAGATGATCGCCATTCAAGGAGTCACCCGGGACATCCGCGAACGCAAGCAGGCCGAGGAGCATCAGGCCAGACTGCTCCGCCGCGTGGAGGCCCTCAACCGGCTCCAAGAGGACCTGCTCGAGCCGGGTTCCATGGAGTCGCAGTTCGACAAGATCACCAGGGCGGCCGTCGCGCTGTTGGATCTCGATTTCTGCCGCGTCTGGATGGTGAGGCCGGGGGACCTCTGCGACCGCGGATGCCTCCACGCCGCGGCGGCCGACGAGGCCCACGCCTGCCGCCATCGCGACGCGTGCCTGCACCTGATGGCCAGCTCGGGCCGCTATACAAACACCGACGGCGGGCACCGCCGGGTCCCGCTGGGATGCTACAAGATCGGCCGCATCGCCAGCGGCGAGGACAAGAGGTTTCTGACCAACTCCGTGACGACCGATCCGCGGGTCCACGACCATGCATGGGCGGAGCATCTCGGCCTGGTTTCCTTCGCCGGGTACAAACTCCGCGACACCCGCGGCCGTCCGATCGGCGTGCTGGCGATGTTCGCCAAGCATCCGATCTCGGAAGAAGAGGATGCCTTCCTCTCGAGCCTGGCGGAAACGACCTCCCGGGTCATCGCGCGCCATCAAGCCGAAGAGGAACTCCGTCAGGCCGACGAGGGAGCCCGGCGCGAGAACGCCAAGCTCACGGCGATGATCTCGGGCATGGAGGAAGGGGTCGTCTTCGCCGATTCGAGCAACGTGATCGTCGAGATCAACGAGTACCTTTGCCGGTTTCTCGGCAAGCCGCGGGCCGAGATCCTCGGGAAGCGGATCGAGGATCTTCATGCGGGCAAGACGCTGGAGGGCATCCTGCGCCAAATCGGCCGGTTCCGCAACGAGCCCGGGGCCGGCCCCTTCGTGCTCCAGCGGCGATTGGGCGATGCGGAAGTCATCCTCCGCATGCAGCCGATCTACCGGGACGCGCGTTACGACGGTGTGCTGTTGAACGTGATCGACGTGAGCGGCCTGGTCAAGGCCCGCCGCCGGGCGGAAGCCGCGACCATCGCGAAGAGCCAGTTCCTGGCCAACATGAGCCACGAGATCAGGACCCCGCTGACCGCCGTGCTGGGCTATGCGGACCTGCTGATGGACCCGAGCCTCAGTCCCGGTGATCGGAGCGACTACCTCGCCGTGGTCCGCCGCAGCGGCGAACATCTCTTGGAACTGATCAACGACATCCTCGATCTCTCGAAGATCGAAGCGGGAAAACTGGCCATCGAGGTCCGGCGGTGCAACGTCGTGTCGCTCGTGGCCGACGTGGCCAGCCTGATGCGTCCCCGCGCCGAGCAGCGGGGGATCCATCTGGCCGTGGAGTACCCGGGAGAGGTTCCCGAGACGATCCTGACCGACGAGGCCCGCCTGAGGCAATCGCTGGTGAACCTCGTCGGCAACGCGGTCAAGTTCACCGAGCGGGGCGAGGTGCGGGTCGTCGTCGCCTTCCTTCCCGCCTGGCGCGAGGGCCGTCCCGCCCTGAAGATCGACGTCGCCGACACGGGGATCGGCATCCGCCCGGAAGTGATGGCCGAGCTGTTTCAGCCGTTCACGCAGGGGGATGCCACGACCGTGCGGAAATTCGGCGGCACGGGGCTCGGGTTGGCCATCTCCCGCCACCTCGCGGAACTGCTCGGCGGCGAACTGACCGCCGCGAGCGTCGCGGGGCAAGGGAGCACGTTCACGCTGGTCGTTCCGACCGGCGATCTCCGCGGCGTCAAGATGCTCGATCACCCGGCCGAGGTTCTCCAGGACGCGCCCGGGGACTGCTGGCGTCCGTCGTCCGAGGACCTCCGCGGAGTGCGTGTCCTGCTGGCCGAGGACGGCTTCGACAACCAGGAGCTCATCCGCCTTGTCCTCCGCAAGGCTGGGGCCGAGGTCGAAATCGCCGAGAACGGCCGTATCGCGGTGGAGAAGGCCGAAGCCGGCCCGTTCGACGTCGTCCTGATGGACATGAACATGCCCGAAATGGATGGCTACGAGGCCACGCGCATCCTCCGCGATCGAGGGTTCCCAGCGCCGATCCTGGCGCTCACGGCCAACGCCATGGCGGGCGACCGGCAGCGTTGTCTGGACTCGGGCTGCAACGACTATGTGGCCAAACCGATTGACCGGCTGCGATTGATCCACGCGATCGCGGAACACGCCGGGCGGGCCGCGTCCGATGCTCCTCCGACGCCGGCACCCACGGACGACCTCCCTTCCCCTGGGAGCCGACCCGTCGTATCGCAGTATGCCGACGATCCCGATATGGCGGCGATCCTCGGCAGCTTCGTGGCGAGGCTCCCCGACCAGGTCGACGTGATGCGGCAGACACTCGGGCGAGGGGCTTACGAAGACCTTCAGCGGGCCGCGCACAGACTGAAGGGGTCGGGCGGGTCCTACGGTTACGCCTCGCTGACCGAAGCATCCCGCACCCTCGAAAACGCCGCGAAGGCCCGCGACAGAGAAGCGGCCCTCGCCGCGATCGAAAGGATACTCGAATTGTGTGGAGCGATTCAAGAAGGATACACCGCATCCGTTCCCTCCGCGGAGCCCGTCCTATGAAGATTCTGGTGATCGACGACAGTCCCGACGCCTTGGCGGTCGCCCAGGTCCGCCTCGCCAAAGAGGGTGTCCAGATCGTGTGCGCGGACGGCGGCCTCGCCGGGCTGGACGCGGCCAGGAGCGAGAAGCCCGACCTCGTCCTGCTCGACCTCGACATGCCCGACCTGTCGGGCTTCGAGGTCTGTCGCGCCCTCAAGGCTGACCCGGAACTCTGCATGATCCCCGTCCTGTTCCTCTCGGGCTCGAGCACGCCGGAAGACAAGGTCAAGGGCCTCGACCTGGGCGCGGTCGACTACGTGACCAAGCCGTTCGACGCCTTTGAACTGCGGGCCCGGGTCCGGGCCGCCCTGCGCACGAAGCACCTGCAAGACCTCCTGATCGAGCACGCCAGCCTCGATCCGCTCACGGAACTGCCGAATCGCCGCGCCCTGATGGAGCGGCTCCGGCGCGAGTGGGCCCGCATGCAGCGTCATGGCGGCTCGCTTGCCTTCATCATGGCCGACATCGACCACTTCAAGAAGGTCAACGATACCTACGGCCACCTCGTGGGCGACCGGCTGCTGCGGGAAGTGGCCCGGACGATCGCCCGCGAGTGCCGCGACACCGACCTCCCCACCCGATACGGCGGCGAAGAATTCGCGATCCTCGTCCCCGACGAGACCGCCGAAGGCGCCGCCCAGCTCGCGGAGCGCTGCCGCCGGAAGATCGAAGAGATCCGTCTTGCGGCGAACCACCAGAGCCTGCGCGCGACGGTGAGTTTCGGCGTGGCCGACGGGACCGGTCTGGAGTCTCCGAGGGCCCTGATCCAGAACGCCGACCAGGCCCTCTACGAAGCCAAGGCGGCCGGACGCAACACGGTCCATTGCTCCGCCGGCGAAGTGGCCACGGAGAAGTAGTGCCCTACACCCGCGAGGACAAGAACGCATCCTCGCGAAATGGCTGTGTGGCATGCCGTCACTCGGCGAAGCCGAGGGTCGGCATGGGCATCGCCCCGGCTTCCACGCTCGGGAACGACGGCGCTCCGTCCGCCCCAGGACAAAAGAAAGCGGCAACCAGTTGCCGCACTCCAAAACGTCGCCGGAGCGTCTCGTCCCCCCAGCACCGCTATCCACGAATTCACGCGCAGCCTGCGCACGGTCCTGATTGCGGCTCGGCCGCGCTACGGTTTCAACTCCACGTTGGCCACTCCCGCCGTCCCCGGATGGAAGAGGTTGCCGGAGAAATGAAGGCCCTTGGGGCCGAAGGGGCCGTCCGTGACGCGCACGGCGTATTGGTATCGGGGCGGCTGGGCCTTCACGGTGCCGTCTGCCAGCACGCCGTCGCGGCCCGTGTCGTAAACCACGTTGCCTTGGATCAGCACGTCGGCCAGCGGCGGGTTGGTGGGCTTCTGGCCCCGGTCCAGCAAGATCGGGAAGCACTCGTGGCCCGACCCGCCCCAGATCCAGTACGATTTGCCGTACCCGAAGTCGGAGATGATGTTCTGGGCGATGATCGAGCCGCCGTCGACGTTGGGCTCGACGGGCTTCCCGCCCTCGCCGGCGCCCCCGGCGTGCGACGCCGCCCCGGGCATCAAGCCGATGGCCCAGAGGGCGCTCTTCGAGAACTGGTTGCCCACGATCAGCACGTGGCGCGACCCGTGCATCGCCTTCATCCCCATGAAGGCGTCGTTCACGATATTCTGGGCCACGATCACGTGGTCGGCGTGGATATCGATCCCCTGGGCCGCGTTCTCGACGATCGGCACGCCGGGGTTCGTCTGCACGATCCGGCCCGGGCCGTAGAGCCCCGATCGGTCCGAGCGGAGACGGACCTTGTCGGCCGCCGTGTGGTCGCCGGGCGGGACGAAGAGCATCCGGCCCGGATTGGCGTCGATCGCCTCCTGGATCGACCGGTACGCAGCCACCGAGATCTCGCCCGCAGGCCGCGACGCCGTCTGCCCCCACGCCGCCGCGACGCCAAGCCAAACAAGCCCCATACTGGGGATGCGTGCAATGACTCTCACGAAAGGCACTCCTCCGAAGGAGTTTGCTGAGAACTGCGAGGCAGCGTGCAGGCCGGCTCGATGCGGTCCAGCAAGGGTTGGAGCGGCCCGGGAATCAGCGTCATCTCACCGGGCCTCCGGGCGCCCGATTCGGCCCACGCCTCCGCTTCCGTCGTGATCGCGTTCAGTTCGTCCTCCAACCGGCGGCGGAAGTGCTCCTGGCCGTCGCGCGAGAGGTCGGGCGGAACGTGGATCTCAGGGCTGACCACGATCCGGCCCCGCGAGTGCGGACGTGGAATGGCAAATCGGTCCCACGCCTTCCGCACCCGCCACGGCCGCTCATATCCAAAACCCAACAAGATGATCGGAAGGCCGAGCCGCGAGGCCAAATAGACCGCGCCGGGGGCCATCTGCCGGCGCGGGCCGCGGGGGCCGTCGGGCGTGAGCGTCAGGTGCATGCGTTTGCCTTTGCGGAACAACTCGCGAAGGGCCGCCACCCCACCACGGTTCGTCGAGCCACGCACGAAGCCGAATCCCATGTGCCGGGCCACGTGAGAGAGGATCTCCGCATCGGTGTGCCGGCTCAAGAGCATGGCCAGGTTGCAGTGCCCCCGAAGGTACAACGGCAACAGGATGTACTCGTGCCAGAACAGGTAGATCTTCTGGCCCCGGCAGTGCGGCGAACCGGGGTCCAACGCCGGATGGCCGTGGTAGAACACCTTGCTGTGCAGCGTGGCCATCCAGGAGCAGATCGCCCGCGTCGCCACCAGCCCCCCAAGCCGTATCAGGAAGGGACTCTTGAGCTTCATCCGGGCCACTCTCCGGAGAAAACTTCGACGGCCGGGCCGGTCATGTAGACGTGGTTATCCTCGGCCCAGTGGAGATCGAGATCGCCGCCGCTAAGGTGAATTAAGACTTTGCGGTCGGTGTGGCCCGTCAGCACCCCGGCGACGCACACGGCGCTGGCGCCGGTGCCGCACGCCAAAGTCTCCCCGGAGCCCCGCTCCCAAACACGCATCCGCACCTCGCTCCGCGAAACCACTTCCACGAACTCGGCGTTCGTGCGGCGGGGGAAATGCGGATCGGTCTCCACCTGCGGGCCGGCGCCGAGGACCCAGTCGTCGCTGAGCCGATCGACGAAGGTCACGCAGTGCGGATTGCCCATGGAAACGCAGGTCACGCGGAGCTGCCGGCCCGCCACCGCCAACTCGGCGTCGACGACCGGGCTTCCAACCAGCCCGGGGTTGCCCGGCAACGTGGTCGGGATCTCGTTGGCGGCGAGGATCGGCTCGCCCATATCGACGCGCACGCTCCGGACCCGGCCGTCGGCCACATCCAGATCCAGCGAGAGCACGCCGCGGCCGGTCTCGATCCGGAGGGTGGGTTTGCGGGCCAGCCCGTGGTCGTACACGTACTTCGCCACGCACCGGATGCCGTTGCCGCACATTTCGGACTCGGAGCCGTCGGCGTTGAACATCCGCATCCGGGCGTCGGCCACCTGCGACGGGAGAATCAGGATCAACCCATCGCCCCCGACACCGAAGTGGCGATCGGCGATCCGCCGGGCCAGGCCGGCGGGATCGGCGGGCCCCGGCTGGCTGAAGCAATCGACATAGACGTAGTCGTTGCCCGCCCCCTGCATCTTCGTGAACCGCATACGCCTTCTCCCGACAACAAGAATCCACTCCAAGAAAGCCTATTTTACGGAACCAGCACGGTCGCGACAACGCGAGTTGGCGGCCTGGGTGGAGCCACGCCCCCCCGGCTTTCAACCTGGGTGGCATGCCGTCACTCGGCGCAGCCGAGGGTCGGCATGGAGGGCTTCGTGACGGCGTCCATGCTTATAGGCTGTCCGGAAAGTCTCCCCTCTCCCTTTGGGAGAGGAGCAGGGGGTGAGGGCAGCAGGGTTTTCATACCCACGCAGCGAGGTCGCGGCCTCTGCAAGCCCTCACCCTAACCC
Organism: uncultured Planctomycetaceae bacterium; assembly: GCA_964430315.1. Lineage (GTDB taxonomy): Bacteria > Planctomycetota > Planctomycetia > Pirellulales > Thermoguttaceae > CALFBP01. The sequence continues at coordinate 17,891 of CAYSGY010000021.1, read as the reverse complement.
TCTCCCAAAGGGAGAGGGGACTGATGCAGCGCACTTTCCGGACGGCCTCCTACTGGCCGGTCCCTATCGTCGCCCTCTCTTCGTCGCCGCGTCCGACATAAGCGGGGCGGTAAGCTTCTCGTACAGGGCGAACAGAAACTCGACCCGCTGCCGTTCGGTGGTGAACGGTTGCCTCCGATAACACCGGTCCACCGCCCGGTCGAGCGTGGCGTGGGCCTTGTAGAGCGAGAGAGGCATGCCTTCTTGATCGTAGAGGTCCGCCAGGCAGGCCGCATGGCTCCCTTTCTTCCTGGCGGGCAAGAAGCCGGCACGTCCGTCACCCAGCTCGACGCGAAGATCAAGGATGCGCTGCGCCGCTTGTTCCACGCGGGATCGGTGCGTCCCGCTTGGCTCTTCGGGCCAAGGATAGTTGTTGTACACGATCTTGTTCGAGTAGCGGTAGCGGGACTCAAGACGCCCGGCCACTCGACGCACCCATGCCATGTGCATGGCGGATGACAGGACGCCGAAGTGATACAGGTTGGCTCCCGGAACCAGAAGAACGAGATTGCTCGCGATGATCTCTGGACGCATAAATCCGATGGGGATGTAGCGGCGGCGCTCGCTGGATACCGAGGGAATGAGTAGATACTCGCAGTCCGGCTGGCGGATTTCCGCGAAGTAGGCGGGGGTGCTGGCCAGTTCCTTGGTCGTCGGGCGTTTGCTGCGGCGGCGGTGGATCGCAACCGCGTGGATTCGGTCTTTCACGGCACGCATGCGCAGGAACTCCCCCGGATTCTCGCCGTGCAACCAAAGGCACCATCGTTCCGTCCCGTTTAGGAATTCCTCGGCGCCCACGAATCGCCGAACATACTTCTCGGCCTCGGGGTGCTCACGAAGGAGGTTGTCCCGGCTGAACCTGCTCAGGAGCAAGTGTCCGCCGTCGTTCGGCATGCTCCCGAAGACGATCTCCGGCACGGCGCATAGAGGCTTGCTCCTGGCAGCGAGGACCAAGTCCGGACCGGCGACAAGGTAAGGGCTGATGTTCGCGACCTCCGTTGCCGTGGCCACGGGCCCGTTCCCTTCCTCTTCGGCCGACTTGTCGCGCATGCCCGAGCCGTCCGGATCATACTCGTAAAGCCGCTTGCGGGCGAAGTCGCAAGCCCCGAAGCCGATGACGACCACGTGGACGTGGGCCTTACCCCGGGCTTCGCTTTCCCACGCGAACGTTCCGTGCGCGAAGTGGATCTTGATTCCCTGTTCGAAGAGGGCCCGCCAAAGAACGCCAACCTGTTCGCCTTGGCTGATGCTGTTGGTGGACACGAAGGCGGCGCGAATTCCGCTGCCCTGAATGAAGGAGGCGGCCTTCACGTACCACGCGGTTACATAGTCGAGCAAACCGTGGCCCTTGATGTGGCCGCACACAAGAGCCATGTCCTCGCTCTGGCTCCGGTCCATGAACTGCTTTCCCACGAAGGGCGGGTTGCCGAGCACGTAGGAACACCGGTCGGGCGCAAGGATGGCCTTCCAGTCCAGTCGCAGGGCGTTGCCGCAGACGATCGTCGGGCTCTTCTTCAACGGTAGTCGCACGAAGTATTGACCGAACGCCTCCGAGAGCCGCACGTTCATCTGGTGGTCCACCAGCCACATCGCCACTTCCGCGATCCGCGCCGGCCACTCGCTGATCTCGATGCCGTAGAAGGCGTCGACGTCCAACAGCGACACGGTCTCGATGTCCAACCGCTGCTGGCGGCCGTCGAGCGCCTTGAGCAACTCCATCTCCAGCAGGCGAAGCTCCCGGTAGGCGATTACCAGGAAGTTGCCGCACCCGCACGCCGGGTCCAAAAACCGAAGTTCCGCAAGCTTGCGGTGAAACTGCCGCAGTTGGTTCTTGTTGCCCCGGATGCGGTCGAATTCGGCCCGAAGGTCGTCGAGGAACAACGCCCGGATCACCTTGAGAATGTCCCGCTCGCTGGTATAGTGACCGCCGGTCTGGCGACGCTGGCGCGGCTCCATGATCCCCTGGAACAGCGACCCGAAGACGGCCGGCGAAATGCACGACCAGTCGAACCGCGTGCATGCCAGGAGGCTGTTGCGCATGTCGCGGTTGAAGTCGGCGAACCCGAGCTTCTCGGCGAACAGCTCGCCGTTGACGTAGGGGAATGCGGCCAGGGTCTCGTCGAGGTTGGCCTGGCGGCGCTCCGCGGGCGTGTTGAGTACGTCGAAGAGGCGGGCGAGGTGCGGCCCGAGGTCTGAGCCGTCGGGCTTCGTCCGGTCCTCCAAGTACAACCGGAACGCCTCGCGCTCGAAGATCCCCGTGTCCTCGGCAAACAGGCAGAACAGCACCCGGACCAGGAACCGCTCGAGCTCGTGGCCCTCGTAACCGCCGGCCTCCAGGGCGTCGTGCAAGTCGTCCATGATCTTGACGGCGCGGAGATTGATCGGGTCCTGATCCTCGAATGTATGCTGTTGGTAGCCTGGAATGAAGGCGAAGTCGTGAATGTGCCGGTGGAACTCATCCAGGGGAAACTCGATCCGGTGGCCGCCCCGAGCCGCCCGGTGGGCAGGGGCCTCCGGCTCCAGGTCGAGGAGGCTGATCCGCGCAAAATCCGAAACGATGACGTAGCGGGGAACTTCCTCCTGCCGGCCGGCGTTGACGAGGTCGGCAATGTAGCGATGGGCCTGCGATTCGGCCTCTGCCAGGTCCTTGCCCCGGCTCTTGTGCTCGACGAGCAACATGCCGGGCCAGAAGAGGTCGAGGGAATCGTGACTCCCGGAGAGACTCTCCACCCGCGCCTCGAAATTCGCCACGGTCCGGCGGGAGATGCCAAAGACCTCGAAGAACTCGTTCCAGAACGTCTGTTTCTCAGCGCTCTCGCTCCGCGCGCCCGACCACTCCCGGGCAAAACGGATGGCGTTCTGCCGGATCTCGTTCCAGGAGATGGGCATGGGAATCGGCCCGCGGGAACCCGGTTGTCGTCTCAGATCGAGCCCCAGTATAAGGAGTCATCGAGGCATAGGCAAGGCAGGGAAGTGGGTCGGCGGGGTGGCCCCGATAGCTCCTGCTATCGGGGTGCCGAAGGCACGAGAGGCGTGTTTTGACCAAACGTCCCGTGCCCGGGAATCCCAGCAAACCCTCTTGTCGCTTCGCGACCCCGAAAGCGGAGCTTCCGGTGCCACCCTGCGCAGTCTATCCGCTGTACCCGGGCTGCCGGTGCAGAATCTCTACGAACGCGAGGATGTTCTCCAGCGGCACCTCCGGGTCGTCGCAGCCAAAAAACCCCCGGACCTTCTGCCGGGCCTCCTGGGTCATTCCGATCGACCACGGCACGTACGGAGGCCGTTTGCCTTCCAGGATGCAGCGGACGACATCGCGCTTGGTCATCGGAGGATACCTCGGGGAACGGGGGCCCTGCTACTCGCCGTCTTCAGTCTAGTGTAGAACAAGAGGGGCTGCGTGGGGATACCATGACTCCGGCGGGGCGGGTGAATGTTGGTTGACGGCGAAGCATGGGGGAGCGAAACGATGGGCGAACCAGCACCTGCGGACGCTGCATCGCTCGGCCGTGGCGTGCCGATGAAGAGTGCGATTGTCACGCATCGGATCGACGTGGCCCAGGACCTGATGATCCTCCGCGTGGCGTCGGACGGCTGGGAACTGCCCGACTTCGTTGCCGGCCAGTATGCGGTGCTGGGCCTGCCGGCCTCCGCTCCGCGGTGCCCGGGAAGCGATCCGGAGAGCCAGCCGGCGGACCCCGACAAGGTGATCCGGCGGGCCTATTCGATCGCCTCGTCGTCCGTTGCGCGGCAGTACCTGGAGTTCTACGTCGCGCTGGTGCGTTCCGGGGAACTCACGCCCCGGCTGTTCATGCTGCGTGTGGGCGACGGGGTGCGGATGGGACGGAAGATCACGGGGATGTTCACCCTGGACGACGTGCCCCCGGAGGCCCACGTGGTCCTGTTGGCGACCGGCACCGGCGTCGCCCCGTACATGAGCATGATCCGCACCGCACTCGCCGCGGGCGGTCCGCGCCGCTTTGCCGTGATCCACGGGGCCCGGCATTCTTGGGACCTGGGCTACCATGCCGAATTGATGTCGCTGGCGCATGTCTGCCCGCGGCTCACGTACGTTCCCGTCGTGAGCCGGCCGGACGAGGAGCCGATCCCCTGGGGCGGGAGGAGCGGCCGATGTCAAAGCGTCTGGAGCGACCGCCAGATCGAGGAAGCCTGGGGCTTTCGCCTCGATCCCACGAACACCCATGTCTTCCTCTGCGGCAATCCCGCGATGATCGCCGACACGAAGTCGATGCTCGCGGGAGAAGGCTTCCAGGAGCACACTCGGAAGTCGCCCGGGCAGATCCACGTGGAGGAGTACTGGTAGGCGCAAACCGGCACGCCGCGAGGGTGCCCGTCGTCGGCGAGGCCGGTGGCTTGCCGTCCTCACTTGCGTCAGTGCTTCGGCTTCCCCGCCACGCGTCGCCAATCGTACTTGGTCTTGCCGTCGCGGTCGAGCAGGAGGAGACGGTCCTCGGTCAGTTCCAGGATCGGCTCGTCGACCCGGTCGCCCATCGTCTTCAGGATCACCTGGACCGGCGCCTTCGGCTCGCCGCCGAGGGTCCGCTTTCTCAAGCGGCCGTCGGCCACGGACCAAAGCATGTCGAACCGCAGGCGCGATCCGAATAGCGTGGCCTGAACGCCGCTCAGCTCGACGACCATCGTGCCGGCGCCGTCGTCGTTGAGGGTCATCGTCCGCTTTCCCTGATAATCGTCCTCCCAAACGCCCACGATCCGTCGGGAAAGCGACTCATCCTGTTCTCCCACGTGAGCGCTGCCCTCCGGGCCATTCTGCATCGGCGGACTACCGATGGCGAGGACGGCCACGGGCAGCCTTCCGTCGGTGTAATACGGGTCGCCGCCGCCGTTGCGGCCTTCCCGCTGCTGGTGAAAGCCGTCGATCCAGTAGACGCCGCTCAGGAAGGGCGTCCGGCGGAGGTCGTCCAGCAGTTTGTCCCGCTCGGCGTCGATGTCGGCGTCGATGTGATGGGTGATTTGGCCCGTGGTGAAGCTCAAACCGACCGCCGTGTCGAACGTGGCCGCGCCGATCCACAGAGGGCGGGCGTCTTCATCGAGCTTCTCGGACCGCCAGAAGCGGACGTGATGCCGCTTTCGCGGGTCGTTGCCCGACGGATGCTGGAAGGCGAGGTCCTGCTTGCGGCCCCAGAGATAGAGGTTGCTGACCGGGGCCGTCTCGTAGGGCCGCCGGAAGACCGTGCCCGCGGCGATCCTCAGTGAGCTTCTCAGGGTGATGGGGTCGGCCGGCAACCACTCGGCCGCCAGCATGATCTGCTGGATCTCCTCTTCGGTGCCGATCAAGGCGATGTTCAGGGGATCGCCCGGGATGCCGTTCGCCGTGCTCGTGACCCGGGAGACGTCGTCCAGGGCGGGATGCCGCTTCGTGAAGGACCGCCAGGCGGCGGGCAGCGTTATGTAGGCCGCCACGGCCCACGCCACGAGTACCGAGCCGAACAGCGAGGTTGCCCCCCGGAACACGAGACGCGGCGAGAGCCACCGCCTCCGGGGCGTTTCGGCCGCGGCCGGCCGGCGACGGGACCGGAGCATCCAGGCGATGCCGGCGACCTGGACGAGAAGCAGAATCCCATAGACGGCCACCTCGCCCCACCCGAACGACATCCCCCCTTGCCGCGTGCTGACGCTGTTGCCCGCGGCCCACGCCAGCGGCCATACCGCCAGGAGATTCTTGGGGATGCGAAACAAGACGGCATAGAACAGGCCTGCCACGACGAGGAGCCCTGCGTCGGCCGCCGGAAAGGTGCCCAAGTGAAACGCGCCGAAGAAGACCGCGGCGAGGGCAATCCCCGGCACGATGCCGAACGCCCGCTCAAAACGAAGCTGAAGCCACCCGAAAACGAAAAACGGCTCCCAGAGAATCAGGGCGTTGAGGAGCAGGTGAGGAACCAGCTCGGTGCCCGGGTGCAACTGCGCCTCGGTCATCAGGCGGGGCCAAAAGATCGAAGAACCCACGGCGGAGAGCCCCAACGCCAGCCGGAGACGCTTCGTCGTGAGCCCAAGCTCTTCGGGCCCTTCCCTCCGGTAGACCAACAGGTAATAGGCCGGGAAGAGGACATTGAGGATCCCGTTTCCCAGGATCACAAACCCAAGGCCCCCGACCCAGTTGCCCTTGGCGTGGACCCCGACATAGTAGACCGGCAGCATCGCCACTGCGGTGAGCAGCGCGGTCACCGTATCCCGGCCCGGCCGCCACTGGAAAAGGCGGGGGCCGTCGCCGTTGGGCAGGAAACGCCGGATGAGAGATCTCGGAGCGATCATAGGGACCATGGTAACATCGGTCGGTCGTCGTCAACTCGATGGGGCGACGGGTTTGGAGCCGCCGAGTCCCTTGAGGACGAGAATCGTAATCTTGTCGCCGGCGGCCCGGGCGACGTCGGAGGCGAATTCGCGCAACTCGTCCGCCGCCCGGTCGAGTTCGGGGTCGATCAGCACGTCCGCGTAAAGACAACTGATCGCTGCCGCGTAGTGGGCCAGCTTCTGGGTCTGGGACAGGTAACGCTCCATTCCAGGGACATCCAGACGGAGGGGAGGGGAACTCTCCGTCCGATGGAAAGCCTCGTCCAGGCGAACCGGCTCCTTGTCGAGCTGACCCATGTTGACCAGGTGGAGGAAGCTGCGGAGGTGGTCGATTTCCTTCAGCGTCGCCTGGCGGCGCACACGTCTTTCGAGCGTCCACAGGAACACAAACGCCACGCTCAAGAACAAGACACAGCCGATGCCCGCTTCGATGCCCTGCAGGAGATCCGTCAACTCAAAGCCCTCGACGGGCCGCATGGCCCGGACCAGGAAACAGCCAGCCCCCACCAGGGCTGCCACCAGGAGCAGCGCGTCGGCCGCGCAGAAAGTCCGCAAGGCGTAGTTGGGCCGCGCCAATTCCTTGGACCGGGAGCAAGCCCGCTCGGCAAGGCGGACCAGAAGATCGGCCCGTCGCACGATGGCGTGACCTTCAAAACGCTCCCCGATCCGCTCGCGCAGGTTCTGCACGTTGCGGAGGATCTTCTCGGCGTCCAGCGGTTCCAATGGGCTCGTCGTGGGTGGCTCCTTGATCCGGCTGTCTTCGGGAAGATAGGAGTCCTGATTTCCGTCCAAGCCCCAATTCTACCGCGAGGAACTTCGGATTCAAAGCCAAGGCAGGGTAGGGTGGGACAAGCGCAGCGCAGTCCCACCAAGGTCTCTGGGGAAAATGGTGGGACTGCGCTTCGCCTGTCCTGCGCTACGGGCTCGGGTGGACAAGTAGGACGGGTTTCCAACCCGTCCGGCACGCACGGGGGACGTGGGACGGGTTGGAAACCCGTCCTACCCTCAGCCGCCGTGGGACTATTTCTTGCCGGCGGTGCCGAACATGAGCCGGCCGCCGCGAGTCAGGTCCCAGGTGTCGCCCAGGGTGCCGGCCCATTGAATGAACTGCTTGGTTTCGCTGCGGTACACGGTAACATTCAGCGGGAGGACCGCGCGGTCGGACGGCGTGAAGCGCAGCGCGGCCAGCGGGATGCGCCACTCGCAGCGCCAGACCTGCTTGCCGACGTCGGGCGCGTAGCCGATCGCTTGGGCCAGCGACTGGGCCTCGGCTTCGGTCGCGCCGCCCACGGTCAGGCTCTCGACCGCGCCGCCGGCGAAACCGCGGAGCACGTAGGTGACCGGCTTGCCATCGGCCCGCTGGCCTTGCACGGCCAGTTCCACGGCCTCGTCCTGGCCCCAGACGCGGCCCAGCTTGCGGTCCTCGGGGAACATGCAGACCACGCCCACGCCCACATAGAGGTTGGTCGCGTCGGCGCACAGCTTGGTCAGGATCGGGGCCCCGCGGGCGCGGCGCTGGTCGGGCAGTTCGCTGAGATCCAGGCCGCCGGACGGCCACTCGTCGCCGGCCAGTTTGCCGTCGATCGCGGGCGGCTTGGGCATGGGCGTCACGCGGTGATACCGTGGCTTCTCACGCGGGGTGCGGGCGACCGCGGGCAGGTCGTGGGTGATCGCCGGACGCACGTCGCCCGACTGGACGATCTGATTGTCGCTCCACTCGGCGATCGCGTCCGGATCGTTGACCTTCAGCTTGCCGTTGAGATGGAAGATGTTGCCGGTCACGCGGAACCCGGCGCTGCGGGCGAACGACAGATCCATATCGCCGTCGTACACAAACACGTTGTCGCGGAGCGTGCAGTGGAGCGTCATGTGGTTGTGGGAGGGGCGGGCCACGCCGATCGAGAAGTTGCGTTCCACCAGGCAGTCGCGGCACTTTTCGTCGAGGTAATAGGACGAAACGCCGTAGCCCTTGCCCACTTCGACGATGTCGCGGGCCACGTTGCGACGGATGACGTGCCCTTTGCCGCCGCCCATGTAGATCGCCGCCCCGTCGTGCAGCTCCTGCATGCAGTGGTGCAGCAGGTTCTCTTCCACGATCGTCCCGTTGCCGCCGAGGCACATGCCGGAATACGAGGTGTGATGGACCTCGTTGCCGCGGATCACGTAGGGGCCTGCGCTGCCGCCGGCGGACACGCCCACGGCGCTGGGATAGAAGAGGCCGACGTGGTGAATGCTATTGTTCTCGACGCGTCCGTCGCCGTCGCCGGCGCGGCACCCGCCGGCGCCCAGGTGGTGCATGTGGCAGTTCTCGACGCGCAGCCCACGCGTGCCTGAATCGCGCACGGCGTAGCCGGCCACGGCCGTGATCTCCAGGTCGGCCAGGCGCACCGTCTCGCCCTGGCCGATCTGGACCGCGCCCCGGTACTGGTTGGCGCCGAACCCGCCCGGCTTGCAGGGGTTGGTGGTCGCCGAGAGCGTCATGGCCCGGAGCGTGACGTTGCGCACCGGCTTCTGCTTCTGCCCGGCCACCTCCAGAATCGTCTCCACGCACGGCGCCACGGCCACGGCCTGGGCCATGTCTTCGCCGGCCAGGGGCCAGTAGTGGAGGCGCCCGGCGTCGCGATCGAGGTACCACTGTCCGGGCTCGGTCATCCCTTCGCGGACGTTCCACACCACGTAGGTGTTGACGCCGAACGCCCCGGCCGGATGCGCCACCGGCTTCGAGAACGTGAGCGTGCGCGTGGCCGGATCGTGAGCAGCCAGGCCGACCAGCGACTCGTCCCACATGTGATACACCGTGACCTCGGCGTTGCGCACACTGAGGTCCGCAGACAGGTCGCCGGCCCGGTATTGCAGGTGCGTCAGTTCCTCGGGCGTGGGCTTGCGTTCCCAGCCGCCCCCGGCCGTGCTCATCCAGCGCACCGGGAATCGCGTCTCATGCTCCAGGCGCCCGGTCTGGGGAAGCCTCGCGCGCGGGCAGAGGCGATCGTTCACCACCAGGGCCCGGAAATCCCACGTGCCTTGCTTCACCTCGGGCAGATCGGCGACCCAGAATTTCGGACCGTCCTTGCGCCATCCCGTGACCCGCCGGCCGCCATAGACGATGGTCTTGCCCACCCCGGCCCCTTCGAGCATAAGCCCCGCGTCACGGGCGTCGAGCACGACGGTCTGGCTCACATAGTGCCGTCCCGGTCCCAGCACGATCCGCCGCGGCGCCGCACCTTCCTTGCGGCTGGCCTCCAGGGCCGCGGCCAGGGTGGCCTTCGGGCCGTCGGTGCCCTGCGCGTTGGGCTGTGCGAGATGGCCCGACCACGAGTCCTTCCCGGCAACCGTCACGTGAATGTCGGCCGCCCCGGCAACCCCGGCCAGCGACCACGCCATCAAGCACCCCCATCCCAAGCGACACGCTGCGGCCATGGTTCGTTCCTCTCGTCGGATCTCGCGCAGGTTGTGTGAACCGCGGTAAGAAAGTCGCCTCGATAATAGTCTATCGGCCGAAGGAATCCTAGGGCACTGTGCAACCTGCAACCGCGAGCGTGGGAACGAAGGCATCGTCGCCTCGTTCCCACGCTCCGCGTGGGAACGCAAGCTCCGCCGCTCCGCGGCGCGGGGTGAATGCGTCGCTCCGGAGCCGTTCTCCGGACTGGCCGCAGAGCGGCCGGAAGGGCGTTCCCACGCAGAGCGCGGGAACGAGGGCGTCCCTCCTCCTCAATCGCTCATCCCTTCAGTCCGAGGCCGCGGCGGACGAACCAATCGCGTGCCCGGGCGGGGAGGAATTTGAAGGCGACGAAGGCCAGGCGCGTCTGGGCGCCGAGAGGGTATCGCGTCTTCGGGAAGGGCGAAGTCAAGGCGTGGACGACCGCCCGGACGACCCGCTCGACCGGCATCCCCGACGCCGCCAACCGGACCGACGCCTCGCGCATGGCCCGCATGTCGTCGCCGTAAAGGGCCTCGGTCTGGGGTGTGACGTCGCTTAGGAACTGTACCGTCTGAACGTGCGCTTTGTCCCAGATTGGGGTTTTTACACTCCCCGGCTCGACGATCGAGAGCGAGATTCGCCAGCGGCGGAGCTCGATGCGCAGGGTATCGGTCATGGCTTCGAGGGCGAACTTGGAGGCGGCGTAGGCGCCGCTGTAGGGGACCGCCACCCGGCCGCTGAACGAACCGACGTTCACGATCCGGCCCTGCGTCTCTCGCAGAAGCGGCAGGAAGGCCTGGGTTACGGCGAGTTGCCCGACCACGTTGACCTCCAGTTGGCGCCGGAATTCCGAAAGCGGCAAGGTCTCCAAGGGTCCGCCCACCACGATGCCGGCGTTGTTCACCAGCCCAACCAGGCGGCTTTCGGCGAGCGACGCCCGCACGGTCTTCGCGGCCTCGGCGACGCTCGACGCGTCGGTCACGTCGATCATCAACGGGGCGAGCCAACGCGAGGTCTGCTCCTGGAGCCGCAGGCCGTCGGAAGCCTTGCGCACCCCGGCGAACACGCGGAACCCCCGGCGATGGAGTGCCGCGGCGCACGCCGCTCCGATCCCGGTCGACGCCCCGGTAATCACCACCGACTGGGTCATTTCGCTCTGGGATCCGGCCACAGGACTCTCCTGAACGCGGGGACGGGGGTCACCTACTGAAGGGTGCGTACCGGTTCGCCGCGGAGGATCCGCAAGCACGATCCGCGTGCCCGGACCACGAAATTGTCGCCGATCTTGGTCGCGGTCCTCTGGCACTCCTTGAGCGCGTCGTAGGCTTCTGCTTTGCAGTCGTGCTTGAAGAGAAGGGCCCCGAGATACATGTAGAGGTCGGCGCGGTAGCGGTGGTTCGCGACGGCGGGCAGGGCGCCCAACGCCTCCTTCACGTGCTCGAGGGCCGCCTCCCGGTCCTTCTTGTCGAACGCCTTCTGCGCGGCGGCAAAGGCCCGGTTGACGCGGGCCTGCTCCGGCGACCCCTTTTTCAAGGGAGGATCGCCGCCGGGTGCGGGTCCGGCGAGGAACTCGATGCCGCGGTCCACGTTGTCTGCGCCGAGAGGGACGCCTGCCGCCAGAAGCAGCGGCCGGGCCTTGCGTTCCGACAACCAGTCGAAGATCGCACAATCGGCCTCCCACTGCGTCAATCCTTCGGCCAGCAGACGTTCGCGCTGAGTCCGTCCCTTCTCCACATAGTCGCGGAACACCGCGTAGCCGAGACGCGCGCGGAGCAGCGGTGCCGCCAGGACCTCGGAATTGGGTGGGGTGGCGCCCCGCAGGCTAGAGAGCATGGAATCGTGGACCGAGCGGTTGCCGATCAGGGACAACCCGGGGCGGCCCGGGAACATGCGTTCGGACGCTTCGGCTTGGAGGATGGACATGTAGTCCTGGTGGCCGACGCCGTGATTGTGGAGTAATTCATGGCGCAAGGCGGAACGGAGCGCCCGATCAGGGTGCGTCACGTCGAGGCACGCTCGCACCGGCAGGACAACGAACCCTCGGCCGCCGAGGCCGCCGATGCCGTGCGACATCATGGGGCGGAAACGGAGCGCGACGACCCGACTTCCCGGAGGCAACGAGGGCCTCTCAAGGACCGCGGTTATCGCTTCGTCGATCGACCGGGCGGCCTCCAGCCATGGGTCCGCCCAGGGCGCGAGTTCCCTGGGGCCGACGAACTTGAACCTCTTGCCGACCTCCTTCTCGTAGTCCTGTTGGTGTCCCTTCGCCTCGAACGCCCTGCCGGGGGCGAAGGGAAACTCGACGCGGTACCGGAGATCGTCGAGATCGAGCTTGGGCGGCACGTCTTCCACGCTGCCCAGCAGCGAAGTCCTGGGCTTTTCTTTCGCGCTGTCGGACAATTCTCGATCGCCCGAACGCACGCCGAGTTGGATCGCCGCGGGTGTCCGCCGCTTCCCGTCAATCTTCCAGAAGCCGTTCAAGAGGCCCTCGCGGGAGTCCCGGACGAACAGGTAGTAGTCGATCGAAGGCTTCGCGTTCTGCACCCGCTGAGCGAAATTGACGTGGTACCGATTGAAGACGGAACACTCCAACGGGCCGCCCAGGACCACCTTCTGCTCCGTCTTGGCGGCGAGACGGATCGCCGGACGGATGAACTGCAACCGGAATCCGCTGTCGGTCTCATAGGCGTGCTGCGCCTCGATCTCGCCCGACGGGACATAGACTTTCAGCGGGAGATCCCCTTGGAACTTCGCGTCGGCCGGACCCGTGTGAAAGACGCTCAACTCCAACTCGACCCGTTTGGCGCGCACCCCTTGGTCTGCGGCCGTGTAGGCCAGGGTGGCCATCTCCTCGGCGTCGAGGACGAGCCGGTCCTGCGAGCCGGCGGAAAGCCGCGGGACATGGAACAGGTAGGCCGTCCCCTCGCTCCCCGCCTGGCGCGTGGCCACGAGCGCACACGGCCGGTCGGATGCCACGGCGAGGACGAACTCACCCTTCGGCCCCGGTCCGAGCGACGGGGCATTGAGGAACCCCGCGAAACCGCAGTCGATGACCTTCACCTCGTCCACGGCCACGGGCCTCCGGCCGTGACGGAACTGCAAGGTCACCTGCTTGTCGTAGCGGAGGTCCACGGTCGTGGGGCCCTCGATCGTCACCCCCGCCCGGCAGACGTACGCGCCCAGCCCCTCTCCGGACGCTGCCGCCGAGAAGGTCCACTTCCCGGGAAACAGATCGAGGCGGCACTCTCCCGAGTCGTCCGACTTGGCGAAGGATTGGTATGGCACGCAGATCCCGAAGTCTTCGGCGAAGGCTTGAAACGCGGCGCGCGGCACGGGCCTTCCGGCCCGGTCCAGCAACCGGAGGACGACCCGGATCGTGCGGAATGGCGTCTCCTCGTCCGAAGCCGTACCTACCGGCCGGCGCGGACGCGGCGGAATGAGTCCCTCCACGGCGATCGGCTCGTAGAGTCTCATCGAATCGACGAGCGCCTTGATCCGCGCGTGCAGACGCGGCACGCGGTTCTCGGCGATCACCTGCTCCAAGTCCGGAAGAAGCCTCCGGTCGAAGGTAACATCGAGCACGTCCAGGGCACACTGGCAGACTGCCCGCCGCGACGAACCGAGCAGCCTTTTGAGCGCGGCCTGCTGCTCGTCGGGCGTCATGCAGAGCACGTCTTGGGCGGCTTCTTTGGGGGACCGCTGCGCATGGGCAAGGAGATTCTCCCCGCACCGCGAGACGCCGGGCATCAGCAGGAGCAGCGATAGAAGTAAGAGACCCGAAGAGAAGGATCGCATCATGGCGGTTCGGTCTCCCGTCCGAAAATGGCATTCCACTGCCGAGGCAACACCCGTGGCCGAGGCATGCCCGACGCAGACGGCTTGAGGGGCGAAGCCAAGAGATTGTTGCCCCCCCTTGACGGGTCGTCAAGAGTGCCCATGGGTCGGCCCGCGATCCAAAGGTCCCAAACCCCGCCGGGCCCCTCTTGACAAGTCGCCCGAAATGGTTATGTTGTTATAACCAATTGGCCCCCGGCTCCGACCGACCCAGGTTCCCTATGGCGATTTTGCGCACCAGCACGAGTTACGGCCTGGTCGCGGGAACGCTTCGGGCAAAGATCCTCCGCGGCGAACTCCGGCCCGGCGAGCAACTCCCCACCGAACGCGAACTGTGCAAACGATTCGCGGTCTCGCGGATCACGATCCGCCGGGCCTTGGGGATTCTCGAAGAGGAGTCGCTGCTTCACCGTCAGCAGGGGCGGGGGACCTACGTGGCGGCCGCGCCCACGCGGCGTATCCCGCTGTTGGACGTCGATTTCACCGGGAGCGTCGCGGCCCACGCTCCGGACATGTGCCGACGGCTCGACGCGTGGCGGTGGGAGCCGGCCGGGCCCGAGATTGCGGCCTCGTTGAGGACCCTGCCCGGCGACCGCGTCCTCTACGCCCGCCGGACCGACGTGCTGGCCGGCAGCCCGATCGCGTACGATGAGGTCTACCTGCTGGGCCGCTGTGCCGAGGCCCTTCAGGAAGCCGATCTCGCGATGCTCGCATTTCTGGAACGCTGGCAGGAGGTGCAGCAGATCGCACTGGCCTACGCCAACCAGATCATCGAGGCAGTAGCCGCCAAGGGGCCCACGGCGAGGTTTCTGGGGGTCAGATCGGGCAGCCCGGTCCTGAAGGGGACCGAGACGTATTTCCTCCCCGACGACTGTCCCGCCGGCGTGTTCGTCAGCTATTATCGCCACGATCTCTTCCGGCTGACCGGAACGGTGCGACTGGGTGCGAGAGAAGGGATTAGGGATTAGGGATTAGGGATTAGGGATTAGAGAGACTGGAGAGATTTGAGACGTCCATCCGCGTAGCGGGCGCACCTTGCCCGCCGTTTGACTGCGGCCCCGCGCCGCGTCCTTTCCCACCAAACGGAGATCCAACGCCATGAAACGCCGCACGACCAAGAAGAACACCTCGCCATCGAAGCTGGCCCTCCACGGCGGCCCCAAGTCGGTGACCAACACCCTGATCGGCTGGCCGCGGTTCGACGAGAAGGCCGTCCTGGCCGTCACCGACGTACTCCGGTCCGGCAAGGTGAACTACTGGACCGGTCCCAAGGGGATGGAGTTCGAGAAAAAATTCGCCGAGTGGCAGGGGAGCACGTTCGGCGTGAGCGTGGCCACGGGCACGGCGGCCCTGCACGTGGCCCTGGCCGCCCTGGGCATCGGGCCGGGCGACGAGGTGATCGTGCCCAGCTACACCTTCATCGCCACGAGCTTCGCGGTGGTCCAGGCGGGGGCCGTGCCGCGGTTCGCCGACGTGAACCTGGAGGACCACTGCATCAGCGTCGCCTCGGCCGAGAAGCTCGTCACGAAGCGGACCAAGGCGATCATTCCCGTCCATCTCTACGGGAACGTCTGCGACATGGACCCGATCATGGCCTTCGCCAAGAAACACAAGCTCTTCGTGATCGAGGACAACGCGGAGGCCTTCGGCGGCTCGTACAAGGGGAGGAAGACCGGCACGATCGGCCACATGGCGGCGTGCAGCTTCTGCCAGAACAAGACCTTCACCACCGGCGGCGAAGGGGGCATGGTGACCACCGACGACGAAGACCTGGCCTGGGAGGCCCGGAGCTTCCGCGACCACGGCTACGACGTGCGCCAGCGGCTCAACCTCCTGGCCCTGGAGCAGAAGCTGCCGTACATCCACAACCGCGTGGGCTGGAACTACCGCATGACCGAGATGCAGTCGGCCATCGGCCTCTGCGAACTGGAGCGGATCGACACGTGGAACATGCCGCGCCGCAAACGCAACGCCCACATCCTCATGGATGCCCTCGGCGAACTGGAGCAGGTGAAGTACCTGCCCATCGACACGCCCGAGCGGGAGAACGGCTGGTTCGTCTGCGCGTTCTCGTTGGACATCGAGAAGATGGGCTGCGACATCCAGCAGTTCGTCGAGGCGGCCGGGGCCGAAGGCTGCCCCTGCTGGAAGGTCTTCTGGCCCCAGTGTCACACGGAGCGGGCCTTCACCGAGCGGCACGGCTTCGGCGACTCGGGTTTCCCATTCACTTCCAAGGAGTATACGACTCCGGCCAGCGTCGACTACAGCAAGGTGAACGTCCCCAACGCCCGCTGGCACGAGGCCCATACGTTTACCTGCTTCGCCTACCCGACCTTCTCCGAAGAAGACATGCGTCAAATCGCCGCCGGGCTGGTGAAGGTAATCAAGGCCTTTTCGTGAGGGGAGTACGCAGCAGGCAGTACGCAGTAGGCGGTACGCGCTCGGCGCTGGTCTCCTGACCACACCGAGCACGCGACCGAAGGTCTCCGGATCCTGGGAAGAATGGACCCCGCGGGGTTGGGTGGCATGCCCTGACGTAAGGAAGGGCGTGGCTGGCCTGAAGTACGATCTTCCACGCCCATCGCCAACCCCTCCAAACTGAACGAAGCAATAGACGGTTCGCGCCTTGTGCCGTGACAGCCAACGGTCAATCGCAGCGTGGTAGTCGGCCTTGCCTTTCTCAAGGCAACTCTGGCAGAGGCCCCAGCCCCAGTCTTTGCTTCCCTTAACAGAGACTTTCAGCAAGTGATCCCCTCGAGCCACGATCAGGTCGTACTCCGGCTGGTTTGCACCGTACTGGACGGAAACGTCGTAGCCGCAGCGAGCGAACAGAGCTGCTGCGAGAGCTTCCGCGGCGACTCCGACATGCCAGCTTGTGAATTCCTGGCTCATGCGCGTCTCCCTGGATTCTGGTGACATGATAGGTGCTTCGGCTCGCCACATCCTACGCGGCCCCACCTACTGGAACAGCGTGCCCGCGAGGAAGAAGAGAAGATCGCCCTGCTGCGATCCTTGGCCAACGAAGGATTCCAGGACCTGGACCAGGGACGCGGACTCGTCTTCGACGACGAGAGGCAACTTGGCGAGTTCGTTCGCCGGGTCGGCCGCCACGGTACGACAGACCGTAACCGAAGTGCCCATCCGACTGCTCAGAGTTGTTCCCGGTAGAACTCCCGCACCATCTGCTCGAACAGGTCGCTTCGTGGATCCTCGGCGGTCGTCAACTCGCCCCATTCCCGTCGTACCCAATCGAGGTCGAGGGCCCGAGGATTGGCAGCGAGGATTCCTCGGATGTCCTCCTGATCTCGAGGCCGGAACGCGATCAGCTTGAGGAGCAGCAGGCCCTCCGCATCGGCGACGCGGATCTTCTCGCCGCCAACGTCTTCCCAACGGGCACGGCCGAGAATACGCTCGAACGCGGGAAGGACTGCCTTGATCCAGTCCACTCGCACGGACCCGAACGCGAACTCCAGCAGATGGTGTTCCCTCCAGGTCCTGATCGCCTCGTGGAGATCGACCTGGAATCCCTGTTCGGAGACCGATTCCAGCACGGCGGGAAGCCCGATCTGCGGCACGCTCACGACCATGTCGATATCGCGAGTGGCCCGGATGGGCCCGCGCACCGCCACCCCCAGGCCGCCCACGAGCGCGTAATCCGTCTTTCGCTCGTTCAGTACCCGGACGAGCCGGCCCAGGGCCCGCAGCAGTTCACTCGGAGACTCTTGTTGGGATGGCGGCATGTTGTGCGAGGAACTCTCTCATGCGATCACGCCCCTCCCGCTCGCACCGGTCGTGGTAACGCATCTGCTCTTCCCGCCGGCCTCCGGCCACGGAGAGCGCTTCCGCTGCCGCAAGCGTATCGGCAACGGCCCGTAGCCGCGCTTCGGGCGTTGCCCCGGCGAAGGCTCGGAGCTGCTCGCGGAGTTGCTGTGCCTCATCGGGAAACGCAATCGGCAACTTCATGGCATCAACCCTCACTCCCCATTCTACTGTTGCCCGTAACCTGATGCAGGATGGCCAAGAAGCTCATGGGGGCAGTTTCCGCCGTCTTTTTGGGGGGTATGATTTCAGGTTCATCCGACTGAAGGGTGCGCAGAGGCAAGTTGTTGCGCGGGTTGCGGCTGCGCCGCAGGATCTTCTTAGGCATGGGTCCGGTGTCCAATGGGTTTCATGAGAACGGCCCCTGGTGACATAAGCCATCAGGGGCCTGACGCGCCCTTGGCGCACCGGAACCTGGATATCCCTTGTCTCACTTGCGTCCCCGCAGAGCCTG
>CAYSGY010000020.1:0-27821 GCA_964430315.1 uncultured Planctomycetaceae bacterium | reverse complement strand
TTCCTTCTCCCCCATGCCCTCTGCCCTCCGCCCTCCGCCCTCTCCTTTCTCCTTGCCCGATTTCTCTTGTTGCTGCTGATCTCCGCCGCCGGGCTGTTGGCCGGCACCGTCGGACCGGTCGGACGGCTTTTCCTGGTCAGCCCCGGCCTGATGCTTCTGCGGCGCGCCCTGCTGCTGGCGTTGCTCCTCGGGTGGTTGGCGCCGGTCGGCCGCGACGATATGGATCGTGCGCCGCTCGGTCTCGGCGACGTTCCCGGAAGCCCCCTTGGCGTCTTCTTTCTCCTTGCAGTCGGCGGCCTCGGCCCAGTAGGTGACGACGTCGCCGGCCTTCAGGCCCAGCGTTGCCGGCTGGAAGCGGTACGCAGCCTCGAACGGCCCCTGGTGCGGTTTGTCGGGCCGGGGCTTGTTCAACAGCGGAGGAACCATCAGCCCGCGTCCCTCCCGCTCCGCACGGATCGCCACGCGACGCAGCCCGAAGTCGGGGTCCTCGGCCCGGACCTTCAACTCCACGGAACCGGTCGCCGGCAGTTGCAGTTCGTCGGGCGGCGGGTCGAGGAAGCGGACCTCGGGCCTCTGATCCGGAATGACCTCGATGCGGTGCCGGATCGGCCGGGGGTTCTCCCGCTGCTCGGTGTCGGTGAACCGCAGTTGATACCAGCCGTAGAGCGGCAGCGAGGGATCGGCGGGATTCATGGCCAGGGTCAACTGGCCCGTGGCGTTGGTGCCGTCGGCGGTCATCCGGATCGCATTCTGCGAGCCTCCCTCCACCTCGATCAAGGCCTGATGAATCGGATAATTGGCCGCGCTGTGGATCGTGACCCGCGTGCCTTCGAGGGCCCGGAGGTCCCCGTCGCGGACCTTCGCGGCCCGGGCGAGGCCCGTGTACTCGGGATACTCGTACTCGACGCGCTGGACGAGGATGGCGGGCGGGATTTGCAGGTCGATGCGGAAGGTAGGGCTTGTGGCGTCGCCGGCCTCGATGCGGTAGAGCAGGTTCTGCTGCAAGCCGAGGCCGCCCGGCGGGAATTCGGCCTGATAGCGGAACCCGCCCTCCGGCACGCTCATGGGCACCGCCTGATCGACGCTCTCCCCGTCGACGCTGGAATAGAGCAGCGTGACCGACTCGCCGGACCGCAGCCCGCGGACCTCGGCCGACACGGCCACCGGAAACCCCTGGTAGGCTGCGGCGTCGCCGGGCTCCACGCCCGTGATCTCGACCCGCGTCGGCGCCCCGATCCGGGCCCAGGGCAGGATCACACGTCCGAACGACGCGAGCGGATTCTTCGGCGAAATCACGGAGTAGAGGCAAACCACCGCCACCAGAAACGCCAACAGGTAGCCCAGCCGGATGACGTGGAGCCGATCGACGGTGGTCCCCACAGTTACGTGGGTAAGCTCGTTGGCCGTGCGGACCTGGAGTCCTCGGTAGACCCGGCGGCTCAGGTCGTCGCGATCGACCGCTTCCCAGTCGCGGCGGAGCAGAAGGAAGTTGATCAGCCCATTCTTGAAGCCAGGCCGCGTCTGCTCGATCGTCTGCGCGGCGAAGACGGGATTGATCCGATGCACCAAGAGCGGCAGCAGCACCCGGACCGCGTACCAGCCCGCCACCAGCACCAGCCCTCCCCACAGCGCCAGTCGGGTCGCCCGCCCCAGGCCTCCCGTAACCAGCCAATGGTCGGCCACGGCCACGGCCATCAGGTAGGCTAGGACCCCGATGCAGAGTTTCAGCGTCGCGACCGTCAGGTCCACGGCCCGCACGTGCCGCTGCGCCTCGTCGAGACGGGCGTCGATGTACACCTCGGGATCGAGGGACCGATTCCCCGACGACCCGATCGGCGGCGGAACCGGGGGCGCCGCTGGACTCGACATAGACAACTCCTCCCTCAAGCTCCGGAACCCACTCTTAGACGCCCCAAAGCGTCGGCCGGTTCCCCCTACCTTCTTATTATAGACTGGGCTTCCGGAAGCTGAATCACCCGGCCACAATGGGGGTATTCCGCAGCCCGCCAACAGTATCTCGTAGGTGGGCAACGCCCACCGTATTCGCAGACAGCCAACACAACAAGGAATTGCCGGGCGATGCCAACCCTGCCCGGCTGCGTCGGCAGTTTTCCACGAACCCCGCTATGGGCGATATAATCGTACCATCGGAGAAGGGATAGCGGTCGGGTGGCACGCCCTGAGGCTCTGCGAAGGGCGTGGTCGATCGACCGACACGTCCCACGCCCGTCGAAGACTCCGGGCGTGCCACCCAACCGCCCGTCCCCACGCCGATCCCGATCACGCCTTGCCTATTATGGACCATCGTCCGAGTCGCGTAGGGCGGACCGAACACAGCGAGGCCCGCCGGAGGAGCCGAGGGTTCGGCGCTCCGTCCGCGCTTCATGGCTGTTCCTGGCGAGTCCTCTCGACGATCTGCACTGCTGGGCAAGCCAGCAGTGCCACCCGACCGATCTGCACTGCTGGGCAAGCCAGCAGTGCCGCCCGACCGCAGTTCATTCGACCGGCTCCAGGGTGAACTGCAACCTCTCGCCGAACCAAGCGCGGTCTTCCGCGGTCATCTGGAGCACGACCTTCGTGGTCGCGGAAACCCCTTCGGTCAAGGAGAGCGTCGTCCCGAAGTCCGCGTCTTCCAGGTAGGCCGTGTTCTTCGTGATGGGCTGCTTGAAACGCAACTGCGAGTCGGCGGTGGAGGCCAGGTAGACCGCGCCCGGTTTGCCTTGACAATGCCCGGGGGTGAGCCAGGTGGCTTCCTGGAGGTTGCCTACGGAAGCCGACGCGACAATCGGCCGGTTGCGAGGCACGCGAATCCGAGCACCCTTGGTCACTTCGATCCAAGGGGCGTCGCCGATCCTGATCCGGAACCGGTTGAACTCGGCGTTGAGGTACTTCGGCGGATTATGGCCGTTATATGGCGTGTTGCCCACGGCCAGAAGCGGCGTGTCGGCGGAGGTGGTTCCGGTCGCCGGCGAGCGGATGCCGAGCTGTTTTCCGTCGGCCTCCGCCTTCCGATACGCTTCGGCGCCGGTGTTGAAAGCGATCCACCAGTGACTTCCGGCCTGGGCGTCGCGGTCCACGGTGAACCACGTATCGGACTTGGGATACGCGCGCGGCGTTTGGAACTGCTTGGCGTACTGCTGGAGCAGCCGGCCGCTGGGACGCAGGGTTCCGTCGGGGTTCAGGATGCCGTAGTCGCTCTTTTCGCTTACGCGATATCCGCCGGCCCACCACCACGGCACCGTGCCTTTGGCGCCGGTTCGCAACGCCGCGCGGTGGATCAACTCATGCGATTCGGTCTGGCTGGCTATCTCCCGCTCGCCCGGCTGCATGGCGGCCTTGTTCCAGGCGTCGCCGCCGAACTCGATCCAGAGATGCGGTTTTCCGCCGGTCGTGAAGTGGAGGTAGCGATTGACGAAGCCCGCCGCGTTCGGGCCCGTGCCGCCGGGGCGGAAACTGTAACCTTCCATACAGAAGAAATCGACGTGCTTGGGTGTGGCCGTGAGCGTGAAGTCGATCGACGAGAGGTTGCCCTGGCGGAAGCTGATCAGGTGGTTCGGATCCATGCGCCGCAGTTTCTGCGTCGCGTCGTTCCACTTGCGGCTCATCAGGTCGTCCATGAACCGGCGATAGGCGGCCACCAGGATGCGCCACGGGCCGTCCTCCTGGAACTGCGTGCTTGACGGCGAAGTCACCCGGCCGTCGCGCCGCGGGGCGGGCATGCCCCAGTCCTTTTCCGCCGCGGCCAGGCTGCCGTAGCGATTCTCGATCCAGCGGGCCCAGTCGTTGTCCCAACGCCGGCGGTACGGCTCGGACTCGGACCAGCCGAACATGCGCACCTGATCTCCGAAGAGCCAGCCGGCCGGCTCCCAAATCAGGTCGTAGGCCATCAGGGCCGGGTTGTCCGGCAACCGGCACGCCCGGATGAAGTCGGCCGACGCCTCCTCCTGGAAGTGCTGCGGCATCATGATGCCCTGGAAGTAGTGCGGCTCGTCGGTGATGACGTGCGTCTGGACGAACAGGAAGACGTAGATGTCGTGGTTCCGGCATCGCCGCAGGAAGTCCAACAGGGTCCGGCGGTCGTTCTTCACATTCGCGCGGATGGCGACGAAGTTCAGGCCCATCGACTCCATCTGCGCCAAGTCGCGTTCGACCTCCTCCGGGTTGTAGAAGCCCGGTGTCAGCCAGTGGTAGACATAGTCCTCGCACTCCAGGGCGATGGCATACCGGGGCCAGTAGTTCACGCCGACCGGGTACCAGCGCTTGCCGCGCAGCCAGAAGTCGCCGTCGTGGACGGTGATGTAGTCGTCCGGCGCGGGTTTCTTGTCGCACAACACACCCAGCTCGTGGGCGATGACGTCGATCGTCCGGCCGCCGCGCAGCAACTCGGTCGTCACCCGATAGCTTGGCGCGTCGAACTGCCCGGGCGTCCAGCGGAACGCCTTCTTCGCGGTCTGTCCCGGCTCGATTGTCACCGTCGCGCGGGCCTCGAAGACCGGCCCTTCCGCGCCCTTCGCGCCCTTCGGGCAAACGCGCACGCGAACCTCGACTTCCGCCGGGTGCTGCCCCTGGTTCACGGCGACCCCGCCGAGTTCGACCGGCTCGCCGGGCCAGTAGGAGAACTGCTCCGATCCGGCGTGCGAGAGAAACAACCCGTCGTGGATGCGCCGGGCCACGGCGCCGAACAACTCGGTCCGTGCCATCTGTTGAAGCGCCGCATGATCCCGGATCGCACAGACCGCGCAGACCGCCCCGTCGAACGACGGTGCTTTGGGCGTGTCGCGATGCTCCCGGAGACGCCGCACGGCATCATTGAAGGCCGGCCCTTCGTCAAGCGCCGGACGGACCATCGTCATCCAGATGGGCGTGCCGCGCTCGATCCCTTCCCGATCGTACGCCCGCGCCAGCGGGATCCAACGCCACGAATACCCCCGCTCCAGTCCCTTTCCCTCGGGCCGGGCGTAGCACGAGGCGGCCGAAACCGGCACGGGCAGCTTCAGACCCGTGGCGCCAACGATGCCCTGCGCCGGCTCGACACGGATCGCCGCAATGTCCTTCAGCGGATAGGTCTTGTAGCCGGGCGAGATCGTTTCGAGAATCGGGAACGGCGACCGGTCCGGATCGCCCAGTGCGGCCAGCGGGTTCGGCGCGGTACCGATCCGGTCAACCCAAAACGTGTGCCGCCCGTCGGGCACGTCGGGTGTGATCTGGCTGTTCACCAACTCGAAGCTCACCCGCTTGGCCCGATACGGATCTGCCTTGCCCAGCACGCCGAAGTCCTCGGCCCGAAGCACATAGTGCTTCCACTCCTTGGTGAGCGAAACGACGGCGATGCCTCGGTCTTGAGGCCCAGGTCCCTCGAACAGGCGGACGTTCACCCGGGGCGTCCGGCCGTCGCCCTTGGCCCAGAACGAAAGGAGCCCCCCGGAGGCCGGCGTGGCGTTTGGATCCAACGGCCCACCCCAACCGTCGGGCTGGCCGTCCTGGTAATCCATCGTCACTTGAAGACAGCCCGCCGAGCCTTCGGCGCCGCCGGGCACGACTTCCGCGACGCAGTGCGTCGCGCGGCGGTTGCTCCGGGTCCACGCGGCCGGCCGACGGCCGTCATCAAAATCGTAGACGATGCGGTCCGGTTTGACGCGGGCGATCACCTCGCGCATGCCCGAACGGTCGAGCCATGGATCGCCGAGTCTCCAAAGCGGCTCACTCAGCGGCGTGCCCAGGATCAAGAGGTTCCCCCGCGCCTTCAGATAGCTGGCAAGGGCCTCCGCTCCGTTGGCCGGATAGCATTGAGGTGAAGGAATGACGTAGAGAAAGAACCTCGCGGCCGAGAGCGTCTTCGGGTCGCAGACCTGTTCCGCCGTGAGGAAGACGACCTTGAACCCTTCGCGGCGCAACGCCGCGCCAACCGCCTCCGTGGTCGCCGGATCCATTCCGGGAAGCGAATCGCTGAGAACCGCCGCCTGCGCCGCGGTTGCTTCCGGTGCGGCCAAGGTGGTGCCGGCTGTCGAAAGATGGCCCAAGGCGGCGAAAGCCAGGACGACCCATCCAAGCCAGCGGGTATTCCTTTTCGATTCGCGAAGCATGATGTCGTCTCCTATCTCCTGTTCGACGGTGATGGCACGAGGAGTCACTTCGGTGGGTAGTCGACGGCGACAGTCCACGGACCTCTCGGGGGACGCGAGCGGGTCGCCTCAGGTTGTATTGTATACAATAGTAATCCGCGGGAGCTTTGTCAATCACCTCGTTTCGTGCCGATATTTTTGATTGTTCATGGGTTGATCCCGCTTGATCTGCCGCAGGAAGAACTATATACAATATTGGTCCTGAAGCGATCGCATAGTCTACCCCCCGAAGGTATGGCCGCCCGATTCAAGAAACAGGCCGTCGTGAGGAATCGCCCCGCAGAGCGTCCGCCAACCGCGGAGCCGTGGAACGGTCCCGCCGTGGAAGCCGGTCCCCGTGCATGTCCCGCCTACGCCAGCGTCTGCCAGCGGCTTCGCCAGGATATTCTGGCCGGCGTGTTTCCCTGGGGCGGGCGTCTGAAGATCGCCGATCTGGTCGAACGCTACGGCGTCAGCCAGATGCCGATCCGCGAGGCGATCCAGAAACTCCAGGGGGAGGGCCTGCTGACCAGCCAGCCCAACTGCGGCTCCCGTGTCCGGAAGATCGACGAGAAGTTCATTCGCGACATTTACGACCTCCGCAGCGCCATCGCCGTGCTCTTGCTGCAGAGGGCCATCCCGCGCCTGACGGACGCCGACCTACACGCGCTGGAGATCATCATTGAAACCCATCAACAGGCCGAACGCCGGGGCGAGTTCGCCGCCAGCCTGGAATACAACAAGCAGTTTCACCGGGTGATCTACCGGTTGGCGGATCATCCCGATGCGGTGGAGATCATCGAACGCTACTGGGACTTGATCGATGCCCTGCGGCGGCAATACGGGTTCGCCCCGGGATTCATGGCGAAGGTCATCGGCGGTCATCAGCGGTTGCTCGAGGCATTTCGCCGCCGTGACGTGGAATGGGCCCTGCGACTATCCGCGGAAAGCAGCGAGAACTCGCGAAACGATCTCCTCCAGCGAATGCGCGTCGCAGGGGGCTCCGCGGCTTCGGCCGAGCCGGGGAGTCCGGGAGGTGCCCCGTGACGCGGCCACGATCGATTCAAGGGCCTTTGTCGAGCCACCTGCCATGAAACTCGCCGCCATCTTTCACCGCAGCTACATCTCTCGCGACAACTTCCGCTTCGCCCGCCAGGCGGGATGCACGCACCTGGTGCTGCACCTGGTCGAACGGGTCCAAGGGCTGCCGATGCGTCAGGCCGACGAGTTCTGCTTCGGTTTCACCCGGGCTCAGGGACGGATGTGGAGCTACGGAGAGATCGAGGCGATCCAACGCATGGCCAAGGAAGAAGGGCTCGCGGTCGAGGCACTCGAGAATCTGGACCCTTCCTTCTTGTGCGACATCATGCTCGACGGCCCGCGCAAGCCGCAGCAGTTGGAATCGCTCAAGGATCTGCTACGGAGCATGGGCCGGTTGAAGATACCCGTGCTGGGTTACGATTTCTCCCTGGCGGGCGTGTGGGGCCGAGTCAACGGCCCGTTCGCCCGTGGCGAGGCGATCGCGCCGGCGTATCTCGAAGAGCGGCTGCCGGTGCAGGAGCCCCTGTCACTAGGGACGCTCCACAACCTGGTCTACGACCCGGACGCCCCGGAGGGCACGCTCCCGGCCATTTCCCATGAAGAGCTCTGGCAACGGCTGACGCACTTCCTGCGCGAGTTGACGCCGGTGGCCGAAGAAGAGGGCGTGCGTCTGGCCGCCCATCCGGACGATCCGCCGGTTCCGGTGCTCCGTCAGACACCACGGATCTTATGCGATCCCGCAGGCATGCAACGGCTGCTGGACTCGGTGCCCAGCCGCTCCAATGCGCTGCGGCTGTGCGTGGGGACGGTCCAGGAGATGCCCGGAGTCGACGCGTACGAAGTGGTCGAGACATTCAGCCGCCGGGGGGCGATCTCTTATGTCCATTGCCGCAACGTGCGCGGCAAGGTGCCCCACTACACCGAAGTATTCATCGATGAAGGCGACGTCGACATCTTCCGCGTGCTCCGCATCCTGCGCGACAACGGATTCGACGGCGCGGTCATTCCCGATCATACCCCGCAAATGACCTGCGGCGCCCCATGGCATGCCGGCATGGCCCACGCCCTGGGCTATCTCCGCGCCGCCATGGCAGCGATCGAAGGCCGCTAATACAAGGCAACTCCAGCGACGGCCGGTCCTGCTGGTGGGAATCCTCTTCGCCCACGGGCGTCGGACCGCGGCGGCTTGGCTCCGGGCGGCCGGAGCCCGCGTGGACTTTCGGGACGATTCCCACTTCCTGATCTCCCTCGCAGGGCTTCCTTGCCGCCCGGTCCCGTGCGAGAATGGTGGGAATTCGTGGCGGCAGGAGCGCCCGCCCGGGTCTGAGGCCGGAGCGAGCGACGTATTTCCAGACGATTTCGAGGCCGGGAGATAGACCATGCGGAAAGCAACCGAGAGGTTGACGCGACGCGACGTGCTGAGACATTCCATGGCAACCGGGGCCGCGGTGGCGGTCCCGTGGTTCGTGCCTGCCGCAGCCCGAGGCGCCGAGAAGAAGGCGGCCCCGTCGGAGCGAATCACGCTGGGGGTGATCGGCATCGGCCCGCGTGCGACCTACGACCTCGGCGGGATGCTCAAGCAGCCCGACTGCCAGTGCGTGGCGATCTGCGACGTCCAGGCCCGGCGGCGCGATGCCGGGAAGAAGCTCATCGACGAGCATTACGGCAACAGCGCCTGCGTGGTCTACCGCGACTTCCGCGAGCTACTGGCCCGGCGCGACATCGACGCCGTGTTGATCGGCACCGGCGACCGCTGGCACGCCCCCGCGTCGATGCTCGCGGCCAAGGCCGGCAAGGACGTCTATAGCGAAAAGCCCTGCGGCCTGACGATCGGGCTCTGCCAGGCCCTCGACGACGTGATCCAGAAGACCGGCCGGGTGTTCCAGGCCGGCACCCAGCGGCGAAGCGTGCCGAACTTCCAGGCCGCCGTTCGACTCGCCCAAAGCGGCAAGTTGGGGAAGATCCATACCTTGTTCGCCTCGGTCTACACGCCGTCGATTGAGACGACCTGGCTGCCGGGCGAGCCCACGCCGCCGCGCGAGGTGGTCGACTGGGACCTGTGGCTCGGGCCCGCCCCGTGGCGCCCCTACAATCATCTGTACGTGGACGGCCGGTGGCGGGGATACTGGGATTTCGACTCCGGCGCGAGGCTGCTCGACTGGGGAGCGCACACGGTCGATCTCTGCCAGTGGGCCAACAAGGCCGACGAGACCGGGCCCGTGGAATACGAGCTGACGGAAAAGACGATCGAGGCCCGGTATGCCAACGGCGTCAAACTCGTACTCGACTGCCTGGAGACGCCTTTTGGAAAACGTCCGGGATGGGTCCAGTCGCTGGGGACCTGCCCGGTGCGTTTTGTGGGCGACGAGGGATGGGTCGAGACCGGCGACAGTGGCGGCATCGAGGTGCATCCGGCCTCCCTCAAGGAGGAGTTGAAGGGGGTGATCGGCAAGCGCGAGGTGGGGCTCGACGTCTCCCGGCATGCCCGGGACTTCTTCGACTGCATCAAGACGCGGGCGAAGCCGGCGGCCAATTCGCAGGTCATGCGCCGCTCCCACACCGCCTGCCATGCCGCGGCGCTGGCCTGGATCCTCAAGCGGAAGCTCAAGTTCGATCCGGTCAAAGAAGCGTTTGTCGGCGACGACGAGGCCAACGGCCTTCGCGCACGCCCGGCCCGCGCCCCTTGGGCCGCGATGATGTAGGGGCCTGCAAGGCAATCGCGGTGTCACGCGGCCTTGTCGGCGATGTTCCGGACCGCCATGGCCAGCATGATCCAGGTGAGGCCGTTGAAGATCATCTCCAGGCCCACCAGGAGGCCGACGACCCAGAGCGCGCACTGGGGGAAGTGCCGATAGATCACCACGCCGCAGAGGAAGGTGACGACGCCGTTGAGCATTGCCCAACCCCAATGCGGGAAGCGGACCGTCAGCGCCGCCGCGACGCGGAACGCGCCGGCGACGATGAAGAAGGCGGCGATGAACATCGCCGTCACCAGGCCGGCCTGAATCGGCATGTCGGCGATCTGCAAGCCCACGACGAAGTAGACGATGCCCACGAGGAACTGGACCAGGAAGCCTCCCCACTTGCCGGCCCAGAAGGCCGTCACGATCGTGGCGATCCCGGCCATCACCAGAGTCACCCCGAGGACCACCATGGCCGCGATATTGGTCACCATGGGGAAGAGCAGCGCCACGGCGCCGCCCACGATCAAGAGAATGCCGAAGGCGAGAAGCCACCACCAGCCGGCCCGCAGGTGTCCGAGTTCCCGGCACAAGACGTCTCGTGCTGCGACGACACAGGGCGCCCCGGCCGCATTGACCACGTTCTGTTCCGATTCGCTGCTCATGTCAGATCTCCTGTGCGCGTGTTCTGCCCCGCTCGGAAGGCCGGCTCGCTCGGCATGCCCCGGGCAGGTCATGTCAAGTTTAGGTTGCCGCCACGGGGCGCGCGGCCGCTGAAGTCACGATCTCCGCCGCGACTCCCGGTGGAATCGGATTCTCTCGAATGAACGGAAGACGTAGCGCGGACGATCGGTTCCCTGCAATCGGTAGAAACAGGAAGCGGGGCCCGCTTCTGCTTGTCCCCCCCAACTGCCCCGGGTAGAATCCACGCTGGTGAGAGATTCCGAATGAGACGCGACCGTTCCCAGTGGTCCCCCGGCCTGTGAACGCTTGCGATGAAACGAGAAAGGACCGAACGATGATGCCGATTCGCCCAACCGGATACCAGCAGGCCCTCATCGACGCCTTCTTCTTCGAGCAGGACCAGCAGCTTCTGAAAACGTTCCACGAGCGCATGGAGAGGATGGACCGTCGCGCCCAGTTGTCGCAGGTTTGCGGCATTCACGACGAGGCGGTGCTGGATCGGCTGGTGGAACTGGAGATCACGCCGGAGGAGCTGGCGGCCATGGCCGTCGTTCCGCTGGTCTACGTGGCCTGGGCCGACCGGCAGGTCCAAGAGGGTGAGCGCAAGGCGATCCTCGCGGCCGCCCAAGCGGCGGGCATTCAACCCCAGGAAGGCCGCTATCCGCTGCTCGAACACTGGCTGAAGAAGCGCCCCGGCGCCGAGCTGTTTGAAGCCTGGAAACACTATATCAAGGATCTCTGCCGGCGTCTGAAGGGCGAGGAAGTCGAGAAGCTCAAGAGCGACGTGATGGCCCGGGCCCGGAACGTCGCAGAGGCTGCAGGTGGTTTCCTCGGGCTGGGCAGCAAGGTCTCCACCGCCGAACGCGCGGCGCTGGACGATCTCGAACGGGCCTTCGAGTGACGTTGCGCCGCGTGGGACCGCCGCGACGTCGGCCGGCGACCATCCCCCTTCCTATGTCCGGAGGATTCCAAGCATGCGACATCCCAAACCGCTGTCTTTCTTGGCCCTCGCCACGGCGATGGCACTGTCGCTCGGGCAGGCCGCGCTGCCGGCCCGGGCCGCCGAACTCCGGATCGGGGCCGCCACGGCGAACCTCACGCCCGACCAATCCCTGCCGCTCACCGGCGGCACCGCGGTCCGGATCTCCAACGGCGTCCTCAGCCCCATCACGGCCAATGTCCTGGCCTTGGAGTCGCGCGAGGGGCAACGGGTCGTCGACCAGGCGATCCTGGTTTCGTGCGATCTGTGCGTCATCCGCCCGGGGATCCAGGACGGATTCCGCAAGCACCTGGCCGGCCGGCTCTCCGGGTTCGACCTCAACAAGCTCTTTCTGGCCGCCACGCACACCCACGACGCGCCGGTCATCATGCAGGACCGCTACGACGTGAAGGACTACGGCGACGCCATGCAGCCCAAGGACTATGTCCCTTGGATGTACCGGCAGTTGGCCCAGGCCGTGGAGAAGGCGTGGGAGGGCCGGGCCGCGGGGGCGGTGGCCTGGGGACTGGGGCATGCGGTCGCCGGCCACAATCGCCGCGTCGTGTACGCCGACGGCATCGCCAGGATGCACGGCAACACCAACGATCCCCAGTTTCGCAACATCGAGGGCTACGAGGACCACGCCCTCCACGTGCTGTGCTTCTACGACGCGCAGAAGCGACTCAAGGCGGCCGCCCTGACCCTGGCCTGCACCGCCCAATGCGCCAGCGGCACGAAGGTCAGCGCCGACTTCTGGCACGACGCGCGCCGGCTGATCCGCCAGCGCCACGGCGAAGGGGTCTGCGTGCTCGGCTTCTGCGCCCCGGCCGGCGACCAGACGCCCAGGCTCCAGGTCGGCCGGACGAGCGACCAGCGCATGTTCGAGTCCCGCGGCCTGACCTACACCCAGGAGATCGGCCGCCGGATCGCCGTCGCCTTCGACGACGTCGCCGGGGTGATCGCCAAGGACATTCGTACCGACGTGCCGCTGGTCCACCGGGTCCGGCAGATCGAACTGCCCGCACGGATCGTCACCGACGCCGAATACGCCGTCGCCAAGAAGGTCTGCGACGACATCAACGCCAAGAAGACCCTCACGAAGTCGGACTATTGGACGCGGGACCTCTACCGCTCGGCGGCCGAACGCTATCTGACCCAGAAGAAGGGCCAAGGCAAGACCTACGAGATGGAGTTGCACGTGTTGCGGCTGGGCGACGTGGCGATCGCCTCCAATCCGTTCGAGTTGTTCCTCGACTACGGCGTCCAGATCGAGGCCCGAAGCCCGGCGGTCCAGACCTTCTTGATCCAATTGGCCGGCGCGGGCGCCCAGCACGCCTACTACCTGCCGACGCCCCGCGCGGCCGCGGCCGGCGCCCTGGACGAGAAACCCTTCACCAACTACAGCGCGACCGTCATGACCGGCATGGTCGGGCCGGAAGGCGGACAGAAGCTGGTCGATCTCACGCTCGACGAAATCAACGCCCTCTGGAAGTCCCCGGCGAAGAAGTAACACATCGATGCGAGTCTGTGGGATCATGATCGGAGAAAGACCTCACGCAAAGGCGCAAAGACGCCAAGAGTAGCTGTAGAACTGGGAGGATGCTGGCCTCATGGCGATTACCGAACGATTGCCTCCCGAACAGCCCTTGGCGCCTTGGCGTGAGATCCTCGGTCGATGCTTGGCAATAGTGATACAGACTCGTCAATGCTCAGGAGATCCATGATGAAGACAACCGCAGCCTGGTTTCTCGCCGTCGTCCTGACAGCCACGTCCCTTCCGGCCGCCGAGTTGTGGGTCGGTGCGGCGGGCACGAGCATCACGCCGGATCAGTCGGTCGCGTTGGACGGCCACCGGAACCTGCGGATGTCGAACAAGGTCGAATCGCCGATCACCGCCACGGCCCTCGCCCTCGAGTCCCGCGACAAGGAGAAGGTGCTCGATCAGGCGATCCTCGTGTCGTGCGACCTGGTGGCCATCCGCGACGGCATCCTGGAAAAAGTCCGCGAGAAGGTGAAGCCCCGCCTGCCCGACTTCGACGTGAAGAAGCTCATCCTCTCTGCCACGCACACGCACAACGCCCCGGTCACGCTGGAGGGACGCTACACGCTGCCGGCCCAGGGCAACATGAAGCCGGCCGAGTATACGGAGTTCATGACCACGAAGGTCAGCGAGGCGATCGTCGAGAGCTGGAAGAACCGCCGGGTCGGCAAGGCCGGATGGGGACAGGGCTGGGCGGTCGTCGCGCAGAATCGCCGCGCCGTCTATGCCGACGGCACGGCCCAGATGTACGGCGCCACGAACAAGCCGGATTTCCGCGGCCTGGAGGGCTACGAAGACCACAGCCTCGACGTCCTCTTCTTCGGGGACCAGAAGGACCAACTCTTCGCCACGGCGGTCAACGTGCCCTGTCCCGCGCAAGAGGCGGAGGGCGGCCTCTCGATTCTCGCCGACTTCTGGCATCCGGCGCGGGAAGGGTTGCGCAAGGGGTACGGCAAGGACTTGCTGGTGCTTGGCTGGACGGGAGCGGGCGGTGACCAGTCGCCCCATTTGATGTTCCGCAAGCCCGCCGAAGAGCGGATGCGCAAGCTGCGGGGCTTGACGCGTCTGGAAGAGGTCGCCCGGCGGATCGTCGACGGCTGGACGGATGCCTACGAAGTCGCGCGCAAAGACATGCGTCAGGATGTGGTGCTGCGACATTGCGTGCGCGAGATCGAGCTGCCGCGCCGCAAGGTGACGGAAGCCGAGGTGGCCGAGGCCCGGAAAGAGGCGGCCAAGTATGCCGGCAATCCGGCCCAGCGTTGGAACTACCGCTGGCATCAGGGCGTGGTGGAGCGCTACGAAGCGCAGAAGGCCGGCCGCGAAGAGCCTTTCACGATGGAATTGCACGTCCTGCGTCTGGGCGACGTGGCGATCGCCACGAACCCTTTTGAACTCTTCACCGACTTCGGCCTTCAGATCAAGGCCCGAAGTCCCGCGGTGCAGACCTTCATCATCCAACTCGCGTGCGACTCCGGAGGCTACCTGCCGAGCGAACGGGCCGTGCGCGGCGGCGGCTACAGCGCGGTGATTCAGAGCAGCCGCGTCGGTCCCGAAGGCGGCCAGGTCCTGGTCGAGGAGACCGTGCGCGCGATCCAGGACCTTTGGAAGAAGTAGCGCTCGCCCGGCAATGAAATCCGACGCAGTTCAATTCCTCAAAACTTCCAGCCCTGCACCAGCGAGCCGTCTTCCCGGCAGAGCCGGATCCACTCGTACTCGACGGTCGTGGGAGCGAGGCTTCCATCGATCCGGAGCTGGCGGAGCGTGTCGGGCGTGGTGAAGCGGACTTCGTAGTCGTGCCACTGGCCGTCGAACTTGGGCTGGAACAGCGTGCGACGCGCGGGGGCGAAGCCCGGAGCCTTGTCCGTACCCCAAAGGACCAGCCCCCCTCGCCCCTGCTCGACGCGCATGCGGAACTTGACCACCAGCGCGCCGGTCCCCTCGGGCGTTTGGAGCAAGTGCAGGGTCGGACGGTCGTTCTCGCTCCGGACGACGGCCTTTCCTTCGCGGAGCTCGAGCTTGGCGTCTTTGCCGGCGGCCCAACGGTCGGGCGGGCTATAGACCGGATTGGGCTTGGGAACGACCGCCTTGGTGTCGCGGAGGAAGCCGTCGAGCAGCACGGAAAGCTCCTTGACCTTCTCGGGCGTCTTCGCGGCCAGGTCGGTCGTCTCGCCCAGGTCGTCGCGGAGGTTATACAACTCATGCCGGTCGGTGCGGTCTTCGTTGTCGCAGAACCGGCGGATCAGCTTCCAGTCGCCTTGGCGCACGTAGGCCCCCGGTCCCTGGCGGTCCACGCCCGCATGCGGGAAATGGCAAAAAATCCGGTCTCGCGACGACTTGCCGCCCCGAAGCGCCGGGGTGAAACTCATGCCGTCGAGCTTCCGCTTCGGGTCCGGTTTCAGCCCGAGCATTTCCAGGACCGTCGGATAGAAGTCGATGCTCTGGAGCATGGCGTCGCTGGTCGAGCCCGGCCTGGTGACGCCCGGCCAGACCACGAGGCACGGCTCGCGCGTGCCTCCCTCGTACAAGGTGGCCTTGCCGCCGCGGAGCGGCAGGTTGCTCGTAGGCGGGACGTCCATGTGGGATCGGCTCCGCATGCGGTCGTCGAGCCAGTTCACGCCCCCGTTGTCGGAGAAGAAGACCAGGATGGTGCGGTCGGCCAGCCCGAGCTCGTCGATCGTCTTCACCACGCGGCCCACGTTCTCGTCGAGGCTATGGACCATGGCCCCGTAGACGGGGTTGCGCTGCGGGCGGTTCGGGTCGGCCGCCGCGCGGTACTTCTCGATCAACTCCCGCTTCCCGTCCCAGGGACCGTGGACCGAGAAACACCAGTAGTTCACGTAGA
Organism: uncultured Planctomycetaceae bacterium; assembly: GCA_964430315.1. GTDB lineage: Bacteria > Planctomycetota > Planctomycetia > Pirellulales > Thermoguttaceae > CALFBP01. Next base: position 11,953 of record CAYSGY010000020.1, on the reverse strand, counting down.
ATGGCCGGTCCTTGTTCTCCCGGATGAACTTCACGACCTCCGAGGCCACGCGGTCCTCGATGTGCTCGCCCGGCTTCCCCTTCAAGAGGCTCTCCGGGAACTTCCAGGGCGCGACGTAGCTGCCGGCGGGGCCGGGGCCGGGCCAGTGCGGGAAGTCCACTTCGAAGCCTTGGTGCAGCGGATCGTAGGGCTCGGGGCCGAGGTGCCACTTGCCAAAATGCCCCGTGCGATATCCGGCCCCCTTCAGGGCCTCCGCCAGGGTGAAGTATTCGTGCTTCAGCCGCGTCACGCTGACGGCCGACAAGACCTTGACCGACGCCGCCGCCTTCTCCTGGAGCTTCTCCTCGAAGATCTCTTGCTTGAGGTGACACACGGGCGAGGTGATACCGATGCGGGCCGGATAGAGGCCCGTGAGGATGCTGGCCCGAGTGGGCGAGCAGAGCGGATTGGCCGCGTAGGCCTGGGTGAATCGCATTCCCCGCCGTGCGAGGGCGTCGATGCAGGGCGTCTGGTGGAATGTGCTGCCGTAGCAGCCCAGGTCGCGCCAGCCCAGGTCGTCGGCAAGGATGAAGACGAGGTTGGGCGTCTTTCCACGGGGCGTAGAATCGGCGAGGCAGTTTCCAACCAGGATGGCCACCGCCACCAGGCCGAATGCCACAAAAACTCTCGACTGCCGGCCAAAGGACATGGTTCACCTCTTTCCTCATTCTTGGCGTCTTCGCGCCTTGGCGTGAGGTCTTTCCCAGAGAATGATGCGACAGACTCGATTTCGTTGGCAGATCCCCTCACCCCCTGCCCCTCTCCCGTCCAACGGGAGAGGGGAGTTTCTGAACGGCTGCCGGTGTTCCCTACTTCTCGTGCCCAGCGGCGGGGGGCGCAAGGGGAAGGGCCGTCCGCTCGGCGATCACCACGGGAGAATCGTAAACCGGGAGGTCGCGGAAGACAACGGTGCCGTCCTTTTGGGTGACATTCGAGGAGGCGATTGTGTAGGCCTTGCCGGAGAGCAGGTCCACCCACAGCGGCTCCGTGAACCGCATGCCGGGCAGCGTGACCGTCAGACGTTCGACCTCGGGACGCTCGCCCGGGCGATGGCTGTTGCGCCAGAGGGTCACGACGCTTGCGCCCCGATCGTTCCGATAGCCGAACAGCGAGAAGGTGCCGCCGTCGGCTGCCCCTTCCACCTTGCCGGCAAGGTCCGGGATGCGGTGGAGCGTGGAATCGAAAATCGCCGTAACGCGCTGCACGGTGTAGTAGGCGAGCTTGGCGTGGTGGACGGTCTTGTCGTCGTGGATCGCCAGCAGGCCCTTGAAGTTGCGACGCGTGGGATACTGCATGTCGCAGATCGAGAAGTACGAAGAAGGAATGTCATGTCCCAGGTCGCCCAACAGCCGGCGCAGGGCCCACTTGGCTTGCTTCTCCTCGGTCCAGTCGTACTTGGCGATCGCCCCGAACGAGCCGCCCTGAGAGGGCGCCCCGTTTTCGCCTTGGCGCAGCGTGAGGTGGGGGGCGTAGGAGGCGAGCAGTTTGCGGAGTTCCGGGACACGGCGCTGGTACGTCTGGTCGGGGTTGTAGGTGTAGGGATGGTCGGTGAACTCTTGGACCAGTTGGAGCGCGTCCTGCTGCTTCAGCCGCTCCAGAATCTCCTTCACCTTGCCCCATGCGGCGACGATGATGTGGGCCTCGGGCTGCACTTGCCGGATCACCTTGGCGGTGCGGACCACGAGGTCGGCATATTTTTCGGCCGCGCCGGCCGGTTCGTTCCAGATCTCCCACTGGTGGACGTACTTGCCATAGCGTCCGACGACCGCCGCCACGTACTTGTCCCAAGCGGCCAGGGCCTCGGGCGAGTTGGGCAGGCCGCCGCCCAGGCCCGTGCCGCCCCCGCCCGGATAGATCGGGTTCCCGTAGCACAAACACACCCACGGTTTGACGCCCTGGGCGACCATGTCGGGAAGGATGGCGTCGAGCCAGGCCCAATCGTATTTCCCGGGCGACTTCTCGGTCTTGGCCCAGCCGCTCTGCACCCGGGCGGCCTTGGCCCCGAGCGGTCCGAGGTAAGACTTCCAGCAGTCGTACACGGTGAAGTCGCGGTCCATCGTCTCCGCGCCGACCGACCAGTTCGACGAGGCGATCTCCCGGGCGTGCCTGGGCCGGATCGTGCCCACAAGCTGGTAGCCGCTGCCGGGATCGACGCCGGTTGCCGCCGGTTCGCCGCCCCAAGCGTGGGAAGCCGGGGCAAGCAGGTCGAACCCGCAGCCGGTCATCAGCGCGGCCGCCAGAACGAGACCGGAGACCAAGAGAACATCAAGACGTTTCGAGCGAGACGGGCGTTTCATGGGTTCCCTCGCACCTGGGCGATCACCAAGCCCGGATCGAACCTCTCGATCCGGGGAATGTACGGATGCTGCCGGTTCGCGGTGAGCCGGGCCACCCGGTCGACGACGTAGGTCTGCAACTCGCTCATGTTGATCTGAGCGTCGGGAATGAGATCGGCCTTTCCTTCCAGGCCGTCGAGTAGGGCCCGGACGAACGCGCCGTGGCCCCACGAAGGCTTCTCGGCGGCCAGCTCGTTGCCCCGCGTGGCGGCAAACACCATCACGCCGGCCTGCTTCACCAGGGGCTCGGCCAGCTCGTCCTGCGTCGCGGTCTCCTCTCCGAAGGCCCCCGCGTGGCAGCAGTCGCAGAGGAAGAGGATCTGACGCGACGGAATCTCGCGGAGCTGCGCCGCGACCTCCTGCCAGTTGAGGCAGGTGCGATCCAGGTCGCCGAGGTCGCCTTCGTGGGTGATGTAGTAGAGTCCCCGCGGCCCCCGAACACCGTGGCCCGAGAAATGGACCACCGCCACGTCAGCCGGCGAGGCCGACTTGCGGACCCACTGGAGGCCGCCCTTGATGCCCTCCACCGTGGCCTGTTCGTCGACCAGCACGCGGGTCTGGACGTCGCCGAAGGCGAGCCCCTTCTGCTGCTTGAGCGCGGCGGAGATCGCCTCGGCGTCGGCGCGGCAGAAGCCGAGGTTGTACTCGGGCTTTCGGTAGCGGCTCACGCCGACGGCGAGCACCCAGAGCGTGGCACGCGGCAAAGCGGCCGGGTTCGGGCACGTGACCGTGAGCTTTGCCCGGGGGCTGCTCAGCCCGAAATCGTCGACCGCCACGGCGGCCACGACGGCCGAGGGCTTGCCCGGCGCAAAGTCGATCGTCGCGCGGTACACCGCCCGGCCCTCGCCGGCCTCCACACGGACGATGTCCCTCGTCTTCTGGCCGGACAAGGGCCGTCCATCGACGGTCCATCGCACCTCGACGATGCGGCCCGACGCAACGGACGGCTCCGCCGTGGCCTTGACGACCGCGCGCTGCTCCGACGACTCCTCCGTCTCCAGCTTCACTTGCGGCGGCGTGCGGTCGGACGGCAGCGGCGGCTGGTCGCCGATGGGCAGCCCTCGCATGGCCCGGCCCACCAGGTCCGGACGACGGAACCGCTGCTCGTAGAGCTCCAAGGCATAGAGCACTTTTCCCAATCGCCAGGAGACCAAACGGCGGCCCTCCAGCGAGCCGTCAAAATAGCCTTCCGGCGTGGCGGCCAGCCATTCTTCGCCGCTCCGCAGGCCGAGGAGCCGAACCAGCTCGCGGCCGGTCGAGAGGTCCCAGAGCCGCGTCGTGCCGTCTTGACTGCCGGTGAGGGCCTGCCGGCCGTCGGGCGAGACCGCCACCGAGCTGATCGCCCCGGTGTTACCCCGCAGGCAGACGAGTTCTTTGCCGCTCTCGAGGTCCCAGAGCCGCGCGGTTCGGCTCTCGCCGCCCACCAGCAGGCGGCCGTTTCCCGAGAAGCACAGGGCCGTCAGGCCGCCGGTGGGAATCGAAAACGCGCCGCCGGGGACCAAATACCGCGAATCGATCGGCCAGGCGATCCTGCGGAGGAGCTTGCCCGTCGACGTCTCCCACACGTAGATCGCCCAATCGGTCCCGCACGTGGCGACCCGGCGGCCGTCGGGCGAGAAGGCGGCCGCCGACACCAGGCTGATCGACGCGACGAGCTTCGACATGTCGGGCAGATCGGCGACGTCGGGCATCGGATAGCGCGGGTCGGCCTTTCCGGTCTTTTTGTCCGCGTGCTCGGCGAAATCCTGGAGGGCCTTCACGCGATCGGTGATATCGGTGTACTGGGTCGTCTGCCGGCCCTTGACCGTCACGGACCGCGGCACGAGGAACCGGGGGGCCGGCTCGAAGCGGCGGACTTCCGCGCCACTGGCCAGGTCCCAGAGCCGCGTCTGCTGGGCGCTGGCGGTCAGGGCGTAGCGGCCGTCGGGCGAGAAGGCCACGGCCGCGACCTTGAGCGTGTATCCGGTGAACGTGCGGAGCGTCTTGCCGCGGCTCACGTCCCAGAGCCGGGCGCTGGTGTCCAGGTTGAGCAGACCCCCGCCGCCGGTGAGCACCTGCTTGCCGTCGGGCGAGAAGGCCACGGCGGCAACGTCGTCGCGGTGCCCGGCGAAACGGCGAACCTCCTCGCCGGTAGCCGCGTTCCAAAGACGGGCCGTGTGGTCGCGATCGAGGAACCCGCCGCCGCCGGTCAATACCTGCTTGCCGTCGGGCGAGAACGCAGCCGCCGTGATCCCGTCGTCGTGCCCGGTGAGGCTACGGACTGCGCGACCCGTGGACGCATCCCAAAGGCGGGCCTTCCGGTCGGTGCTGGCGACCAACAGGCGCCGGCCGTCGGGCGAGAAGCCCACTGCCGTGACCTGGGCGACTCGGCTCGACAACCGGACGACTTCCTTGCCGGTCGCTACGTCCCAGAGCCGAGGCATGTCGTCCGCATGGGCGGTCAGGACGTGCCGGCCATCGGAGGAGAACGCAGCCAGGTACCCTTCCAGGCGGCGGATTTCGTTGCCGGAGGCCACCTCCCAAAGGCGCGTCACGCCGTCCAAGCACGCGGCTGCTGCCCGCTTCCCGTCGGGAGAGAAACGGACCGCATAGACCCGCTCGTTTCCCTCCCACTTCTGAAGCAACTCGCCCGACTGGGCGTCCCACAGGCGTGCAGTCTTATCCCCGCTGCCGGTGAGCACGCGCCGCCCGTCCGAGGAGAGGGCGACCGAGAAGACGATCTTCGTGGGGATGGGAGCGCCGCCCGCGGAGGAGGCTTCCCCGAACTTGCGAATCTCCCGGCCCGAGGCCGCGTCCCACAGCCGCGCGGTTCCGTCCTGCGAACCGGTCAGCACCTGGGAGCCGTCGGCGCTGAACTCTGCGGCCTGCACGGAGAGGATGTGGCCGCGCAAGGTCCGCACTTCCTCGCCGGTCTCGGCGTTCCAGAGCCGGGCGAGGTTGTCGGTCCCGGCAGTCAGCACGTGCTGCCCGTCCGGCGAAAAGGCCACGGCGAAGATGACGCACCAGCCGGTCTTCACGCGAAAGCGGCGGATCTCCTTGCCGGTCGCCGTGTCCCAGAGCCGGGCGGTTTGATCGAGTCCTCCCGTGAGGGCCCGTTGCCCGTCGGGCGAGAAGGCCACGGAGAGGACCGTCTGCGTATGCCCGCGGAAACCGCGGCGTTCCTTGCCGGTGGCCATGTCCCAGAGCCGCGCCGTCCGGTCGATGCTGCCCGTGAGGGCCTGGCGGCCATCGGGAGAGATCGTCAGCGCGCAGACCGCTGCGGTATGGCCGGTTTGCCAGAACAACTCGGGGCGTTCCGCCTTCTCGGCCGACAGGGCCGGCACCACGCCGACGACACCTAGAAGCAGAAGACCGACATGCGCTCGGCGCAGGTCTCCCGACCTCGCCGTTCCTCCGACCGCAGGTCTCCCGCACCTCCGGAGACCTCCGGTCGGGACGAGGACGGGGTCAGGAGACCCGCGCCCAGCACGGGGGCTCTTCCACGAGTCCATTAGTGCACCGTGGTATCGAGGTGCTGTTACTTGCCGGACCGCCGGGTTGCGGGGGAGCAGATCCAGATATAGTCGAATCGGCAGGTCCCGGTGAGCGGTTTGCCGGTCGCCAGGTCGAGCCGCAGTTGCCGCAGCCGGCCTTTCCAGGCGGGCAGGGCCGAAAGATCGACCGAGTAGGTCCGGGCTTCGTTGTCGTTGGCCACGACCGCGAAGGCACGGCTCTTGGCGTCGTTCCAGACCGGGTCCGAGTCGGTGGTGAACTTCAGACGCATTTCCGTCGCCGGCGTGTGGTTCTGGAAGCAGAGGGTGATCGTTTCCTTCCCGGAGAGTGCGACGCCGAGGTGGTCGGCGGAGAGCAAGTGGGCGTCGGGGCTCTCCTCGATCGCCAGCACGTAGTATCCGCCGGCGACCAGCTTGACGGGATCGGACTTGGTCGGCCAATGCGAATTCGGCCAGTTCTGGACCCGGGTGCCCGGGTTCACCTCGGTCCATCCCTCTTTGTCCAGGTTCTTGTTGAACTCCCAAGCCGCGGCGACCGAAGTGTCCGCGGGGAGAATGTGCACCGCGACCATGCGACTGGTCCAAAGCTCGCCGTCGTCGGCCACGAGGCGCAAGAGGTAGTCGCCAGGCTTCTCGAAGGCGGCCTCCGTGGCGGCGGCGTGGGCATCGTCGAAGGCGACCGCGCCGGGCCCGTCGAGCACTTCCCAGGCGACCGCGAGCGGCTTGCCCGCGGGCCGGCCGTCGTCGCGCACGTGGCCGGCCAGCGTCACCTTGCGCCGGTCGGTGCGAAGGTCGGGTCCGGCGTCGACCACCGGCGGGCGGTTGAAGGGCATCGCGCGGTCGATCTCCGCAACGGTTGCATACTGGGTGTTGTCGTGGAGCGTCCAGGACGTCATCTTGGGCGCCTCGTTGACGAAGAACTCGATGCCGGGAAGGAGGACGTAGCCGTTGCCCGCGACGGTCCCCGTGCTGCAACAGACCGATGAATCGCGGCTGCGCCCCCAAATGTAAACCTCCGAGGGCCCCAGCTTCTTCGCGGTGTTGTTCTTGATGAACCGCGAGTTGCGGATCTCGACGTTCGTGGTTTGGGGCGACTTCAGGCCCAACACCTCGATCGCCGCCCCGGCGTTGTTCTCGAACGTGCAGTGATCCACCAGGCTGCCGTTGCCGGCGGCCTCGAAGTCGATGCCGCCTTCGTCGTGGCTGCCCGAGTCGGGCTGGTTGCGGAAGTAGCAGTTGCGGATGATGAGCCCCTGGGGATCGCCGAGCATGATGCCCATGGTGCCCGCGCTGGCGTGCCAACCCGAGGCGTCGAAGACGCTGTTTCGCAGCACGGTGCGGCGGATGCCCACCAGGAACGGATGGGGCGACGTGTTGTGGACGAAGTTGTCGTGGCAGAAGACGCGATCGACGATCACGTCGTCGCCCCGCACGAAGTAGCCCGACGAACACTGGAACATCTCGCAGTCGCGGAGCACCAGGTCGCTGGCCGCGGCCCCGGCGATGGCGATCCCGGGCGAATTATGGACCCCGTCCCCCTCCGGTCCGCGCTGGTCTCGCCATTCGGGAATCCCGTGGGCGTTAAAGCGGTAGAGCCCTTCGATGTGATGGGCGATGCAGTCTTCAATCACCAGTCCCCGATGGCCCGACTGCGTGTAGTCGACGATCAGGCCCTTGGCGGCGTAGCAGACCGTCAGGCTGCGGATGCGGAGGAAGTCGGGATTCTTCACGAGGGCACAGCGGTCGTTGATGTCCCAGTTGCGGCGGATGATCGGCCGGGCGCCGGTGCCATAGGCCCCGATCTCCGCCCAGTTGCCTTCGGTGCCGCGGGCCGAGACCTGGAGTTCCTGGCGGAAGACGCTCCCGCGCCGCAGCAGGAGCCGCTCGCCCGGCCCGAGGACGCGGCCGTTGACCTTCGCAAAATCCTTCCAGGCCGCATCCGGCGACGTGCCGGCATGGGCGTTGTTTCCTGCGACGCTGTCGACGTAATAGGTCGTCGCCTTCCCGTCGCCGGCACCGGGCGGCGGCAGTTTCTCCGAGGCCGAAGCCGGCGGGCCTTCCTCGTTCGGGAAGAAGACCAAGGGGTGGCGGGCCGTCATCGACGGGGCGCCGGGCACGCTCAGTTCGATCTCCGCGGCCCCCAGGACCGCCGCGTCGGCCTGGACGGTCCACTCGATCGTCTTCTCCGCACCGGTCGGCATGGCGCCCAACTCGCGGACCACCGGGCCGAAGCATCGCACACCCGACGGCAGACGGAAACGGGCGTCGACGCGCTCGGCGGGCGTGCCGAGGTTGCGGATCGTCGTCGTGAACTTCTCCGGACGCCCGGCCAGGAGGATTGCATGCTCCTGCCTGGCGGCCCGTGCCCGCAGCAACGGGAGCCGGGGATTCTCGATCTTCAGATTGTCGAGGAGTCCGCCCACGCCGCCGATGACGAGGGGGTTGTCGGTGGGCTTCGGCAGGCCGGACCGCGTGAGGCGGCTCCGCTGGCCGTTGACGTCCAAGATCAGGGCGGCGCCGTCCCAGCGGGCCGTGAAGCGGTACCACCGGCCCGGCTCCACCCGTTGCTCCGAACAGACGCGCGGCTCCCAGCCGTCGAGATTCACGAAGAAAGCGAAGCAGCCGCCTTCCTTCTGCGAGTTCAGGCGGAGCTGGTATTCGCCATTCTTGATGGCGATCATCCGGCCCTCGGCCGGGAGCTTCTCAAAACAGACGGAGCCGTCGATGCGGAAGCCCGGGGCGAGTTGCAGGCTGGGATTGCTGGCGGCCTGGATGGCCCGGGAGCCGGACTTCAGCGCCTGTCCGCCCGGCACCGGCGCGAACTGGACTTCCTTTCCCGTTAGGTCGTGCCCGTGCCCGGAGGAGTCGCGGAGGTCGCCGTCGAAGAGCCACTGGGCGACGCCGGACGGCGGGGCGGCGGGGTTCTCGATGCGGACCTCGTCGAGCACGCCGTCGAAGAGTCCCAATTCCAGCGGTTCACTCGACGGCGTCGGGACGCCGGCACGCCGCGTACTCGACCGCTCGCCGTTGACCTCGATCCAGATCTCCTTCCCGTCCCAGCCTGCGGCCAGGTGGTACCAGACGCCGACTTTGGCCCGCACCGCGGAGTGGACCCGCGGCTCCCATCCGCCCAGGTGCAGGAAGAAGGAGAACCGGCTGCCCTCCTGGGGCGGGTCCAGGCGGAGTTGGTAGGAATCGTCTTTGATCAACAGCGGCTGCCAGGTCGTGCCGAGGGAATCGAGTTTCGCCCAGCACTGGATTCGCAGGCCGGGGGCGGGGCGCAAGTCGGGGCTGTCGGGCACGACCGCCGGGCCCTGGCCGCAGCGAAGGCCCTGAGCGCGGTGCCCCGGGAGAAAGGACGGCGACGTCACGAAGGCGTCGTTGCCGCGTCCGGAACGGTCGGCCAGCGTGCCGTCGAAGTCCCAAACCGCCACGGCGGGACGCTGTTGGGCAAGGCCTTGCGACGCGCAGCCCGCCAGGATCAGGACCACGATGAAAACCGACGCGATTCGAGAGTGACGTTCCACCGGATTGCCTTCCTGTTGGAGATGGTCTGTTTGCCTCGTGGCGATCGATGAACGCGGCCAGGCCGATTCATCAATGCCCAACCTCGACGGCGTCCGCCCCGCTTCGAGCCAAGGCGGCGTTCTTTGCAGAGGACGAATCAGAATCTCTGCCGTAAACCTCGAACTCGGCGATGCCGTTGTCGTCCAACGGGAAACGTTCCTGAAAACCGGCCAGCTTCACCCAAGCGCACTGTTGCTTCGGGAAGTGGAACGTCTGCGGCTCCGACGTGTTCTTCAGCGTGATGGGCACCTTCGTGCCGTTCGAGAATTCCAGGGTTGCGCCGGTCCAGGTCTTCTCCTGACCGTCGCGCCGATGGAGCACGAGGACGGCCCGGTCCGTCTCCACGCTCCGCCCGAACTCCACCAGCAGCCACAGGTCGGTGCGCCGGGCCGGCCGCCAGTAGTTGCCGGAGGCGCGTTGTCCGTCAATGGCGTGGTTGGGCGAGAACTCCGGCCGATAGCGGTAATGCGAATTCGAGGTCGCCCGCGGATACGAACGGAGATGATACGCGTAGGCGTCGCCGTTTGCGGCCAGGTTGCGGACCGGATTGCCGGCCACGTTGGAGCCGCCGCGGGCGTTCATGCCTTCGGCCAGCCCGTAGATCGGGACCGTGGCCGGACGACGGTCGTAGTCGTCGACGAACTGCTTCTGCACGCGGCGGCCGCCGAACGTGTAGGGCTCAAACGCCGCCGGGGGGAAGTCCACGCCGCGGTCCCGGTGCTCGAGGTACTTGTCGATGGCGTCCACCTCCAACTCGGCGTACTTCAGGCGTTTCGTTTCAAAGTAGAGGTACATCTGCCGCATCTTGTCGCGGTACACGTACCAGGGCGTCAGGGCCGAGTGCGTGGCGTGGTTGAGCTTGTCCCAGTAGTTCAACTCCATCCACGAGCCCGCGAAGGGCACATTCAGGTCGATCCAGCAGGCGACCCGTTCCTTCTCTTCCCGGGTCAGACGCACGCCGTAGTGGGACGGTTCCAGATAGTTCATCAACGGGCTGGAAGCCGAGCCGTAGGCATAGGGCGGGAGCATGCCGCACGTGCTGGAGACGTGCAGCCAGTTGATGATCCCATGGCCGGCATATTCGTCGGCGCAGTAACCGAGCGCGTCGGGATGCGGCACGTGGTCCCATTGGCCGCGGAAGTAGGCGAGATAGACCTTGTCGCCGCGTGCCTCGGCCGGGCTGCCCGCCCCGGCCGCGGGGATCTTGGCATTGTAACCGAAGTCGGTCAGATGGATGTACGACTGGCTGAAGGACCGGCCGGGATTCCCCCTGGTGCTCTCCGCGTACGGCCGATAGGTCAAACGCCATTTCGCCCGGGCGTAGATTTCCTGGTTCGTGATGGGCCGGTCGTCGCCCAGCAGACTCATGGGGACGTTGCTCTTCTCGGGGTTCTTGCCGCCGGCGTGGCACCGGATGCAGTGTTCGTCCCAGATCGGCTGGATCTCCCGCGTGTAGCTGAAGCCGCGCGGCACGTCCATGGCCTGCGGCGCGTTGGTGCCGAGGTAGCGCATCGCCCGTTTCTCGGAATCGGTGAGGAAGCGTTCCATTTCCCGGACCGGTTCCTCGCCGCCGGCGAAGAACGGCTTGATCTTCTGCGGCGGTTTCTTCAGGGCGATCGTGATCGGATGGCGGTCGGAGTACGTATTGCGCTTGTCCTCGTGGCAACCGACGCAGGCCGACGATTCGCCGGGCAGGACCATGGTCCAGCTCCGCATGTTCTGCACCATGCGGCCTTTTTCGTCGAGCATCTGGAAGTAGACGGGCACGCGCGACGGGCACTCGAACGAGCAGCTTCCGTCCTCTTCCACGTCGACGGTGCCGAGCACGTGTTTCACGTCGTAGCTGCCGTTGTTGATCGCGCACGGCGAGGTCTGGTGCCCTCCCCACGGGTGCAACCCGAGCGCCACGGTCCCCTTGGCCCGATAGTCCAGTCCCACGACGCGGATCCGCTTCACGGTGCCCGGCTTGACGCCCTTCAGACCCGGACCGTAGTAGACGTTCTGGACGTAGAATCGGCCGTGCGTCTTGTGCTCATCGACCTTGGAACTCCGCTGGAACGGCGGCTCCGGACGCACGACCGCCACCTGCTGGCCCGAGGAGATCACCGGGTCGTAGATCAGCAGTTCGCGCGGCCCGCTCCGGTGCATCCAGTAGATGCCGAAGGCGGGGCTTCCCGGCTTGCCGTTCTTGATGCCTTTCAGGCCGCGGATGGGGCCCCCCTCGGGCGAATAGCACACCACGTAGTTGTCTTCATCCAGCGGGTAGGGATACTGAAACTGCTCCCCTTCCGTGTCGTGGACGACGTTGCCCCCGGTCCCCATGCTTTCCCGGAACGGGTAGTCTCGTTCGGGCGCCAGGAGCTTGACCCCGAAGCCGGCCTGCGTTCCCGCGTTCCGGTTGATCATGATCAGCTTGCCGCGCTGGTCGATGTGGTGGGCGCCGGAAACCGCAATCACCTTCGTCGAGTTGGGGACGCTCCGGGCGTGGAGGACCGCGGCCGGGAACTGGGAGTTGTTCCC
>CAYSGY010000019.1:0-27947 GCA_964430315.1 uncultured Planctomycetaceae bacterium | reverse complement strand
ACGGCTCCATCGACAACGGCAACGGCGGGCACAAGTGCGAGATCGTCAGCCCGGTTCTCCAGGGCGCCGAAGGTCTGGCCCAGGTCGCCGAGGTCGTCCGGACGCTGGAATCCAAGAAGCACCACGTCAACCCGAGCTGCGGGGTGCATGTTCACATCGGTTGGAAGCGGGATTTGCCCAGCGAGGCCCTGGCCCGGTTGGTCACGATCGTGGCCTACGTCGAGAAGGGGCTCTACGCCATCACGGGAACGAAGAGCCGGGAGCGCGGGACGTACTGCGGGGGAGTCCGCAAGTACGGCAACGACAAGGCGGCCAAGCCCAATCTCGACCGCGACCGCTACCACGCCTTGAACCTCACCAACCTCGCCCGCGGGACGAAGGACACGGTCGAGTTCCGGGTCTTCTCGGGCTCCTTGAGCGCGGTGAAGGTGGTCGGCTGGATTCAGGTCTGCCTCGGATTGGTCGAGCGGGCCTTGGCGGGCAAGCGGATGCCCAAGTGGAACCCTGGTCCGCTTTCGGGCGGGTGGAAGAAGGCCGGCCCTGGCCAGAGCGAGGCGGAACGCCTGATGGGCTACCTGGCCTGGGGCAAGGGCTACGCACGCATCCACGGCGGAAAGCAGTACGGATGGATTTCGGACCTGATTCCACAGGACACGATCAAAGCCGAGTTCCGCCGCCTGGCTAAGAAGTACGACGCGCAGGCCTGAAGCCGAAACGCCCCCGCGGGCGTCGCGGCGGGATGGGTGCCCGCCGCCTGAGGAGGCAACCCAAACAGCACGAGGAGGAATGCGATGGCCATCACGAGAAAGAACACCCTGACCCCATGCGGTGTCGCGGGACTGTTGGCCCGGGCAGTTCGGGCGAACTTCGCCCCCGAGCATCAGCAGGCCGAAGTCGAACGCCTGGTGGAGTACCTGCAAGACCTGGGCGTTTCCCGAGCCAACGAGGGGGAGTTGCCCAACTCCCCGTCGATGTCGATCGCCCAGGCGAGACGGGACGCCGCGTGGCTGGATGCGATCGCCGGCGAACTCGAAGCGATGTCCTGAGAACACCGCCACCCTCACAAACATTCGGAGCAAACCATGTGCGGCATTTTTGGGTTTATCACCAAGGACGGAAGCGGGCCCGACCTGGCCCGGCTGAAACGGATCGCCGTCGAGACCCAACGACGGGGCCACCACGCCTTCGGGCTGGCGTGGCTCGGCAGCGACGGGCGCATCCATGCCTTCAAGCGCCCTGGGCCGGCCACGGCCGACCTGGGCGACCTTGACCAGTGCCGCCGGGCGACCGTGGTGATCGGCCACTGCCGCTGGGCCACCCACGGCGATCCCGAAGACAACCGCAACAACCATCCCCACCCGGCCGGCCGCGGATGGTTCGTTCACAACGGCGTGGTCACGAATCACCAGGCCCTGGTTCGCGAGTTCCGCTTGGCCCCGCAGACGGAGTGCGACAGCGAGGTGCTCGGACTGTTGATGGCCCGGTTTCCGGGTGTGCTGGGGCTGCGGGCGGCGCGGGCCGCTGAAGTCGCCGAGGGTCGCCTGGCGATCTTGGGCGTGTGGCGCAGTCCGGCGAGGCTCCTGATCGTTCGCAACGGCAACCCGCTCTGCTTCGGCGAGACGGGCGGTGGATTCTACTTCGGCAGCCTGCCAGAAGAATTGCCAGGCAAGGTGGCGGCGATCACGGACGAGTACGCCGGTGTACTGACCTTCGATCGCGGCAGGCTGCGGCACACGGCGTATGCCGTCAAGAGATAGCCTGCTTTCATCGCCGGCCTCCTCGCCCAACCTGGGCTGTCGAGCCGAGGAGTTCTGACCCTCGGAGGCAACCTCCGCCTGGCAGCCAGTCATCCGACCTTCGTCCGCAAACCACCCGTCGCCCTTGACCGAATGATAGCAGATTGCTATCATTGAGGGTGGTGTGCGATTCATTGGGAAGGAGGAGTTCACCATGTCCGACATCCTGGTTCGTGGACTGGAGCCGGAAACCATCGAGCGGCTGAAGGCCCGCGCGAAACGGAACGGCAGATCGCTGCAGAGCGAACTGAAGACCCTGGTCGAGCGAGCGGCTGGCGTGGGCGGTGATCGGGTGGCGGCCGTGCTGGACCGCTGGCAGAAGCGATTTGCGGGTCGGAAGCTCGCCAGCAGCGTGCGGCTGATCCGCGAGGACCGTGGCCGATGAAACCGATAGTCCTCGACGCGAGCGCGGTTGCGGCAGCGTTTTTCGCAGAGAGCCATGGCGACGCGGCACAGAGGTTGCTCGTCTCCGGCGGCAAACTCTACGCGCCCGACCTGATCTACGCCGAGGTCGCCAACGTCATCTGGAAACGCCGCGGTCGACAAGAGATCGACGACGCCGAGGCCGCGGAGTTGCTGACCGATCTTCTGGGGCTGCCGTTGGATATCACTCCGTCGGAACAGCTTGTCGTCCCGGCCCTCAATCTGGCGATGCGAACGGGTCGTACGGTATACGATTGCCTCTACGTCGCCCTGACGGTACAGACGAAAAGCGTGATGTTCAGCAACGATCGGCGTCTGGTCAATGCCTTTGCGGACGGACCATTGAAAGACCGCGTCCTGTGGCTCGGTGAGGCCGAGTAGATCATGGGTGTTCCGCATCAGTCCCCGGAAAGATAGCCACGAAACTCTGCCTCTGGACAGCCGCCTTCCTGGCCGCGACAATGCATGGGTGACGTCCATCGCTGCCACCGGACGGGAGTGTCTCTATGGAACCGAGCGCCGATGCAATTTTCGAAGCGGCGATGATGCTGCCTGAGGGTGAACGGCTGACGCTAGCCTCTCGCCTTCTGGAAACGGCCTCCGCTGAGGACGACGCGGCGTCCCTGGACGACGCCGCGTTGGCAGACGAGCTCGACCGCCGCTTCGCTGACCGGGAGGGGGAGATCCCTTGGTCTGATTTGCGCACGGAAGGATAATGCCCGTCACGCAGGTCATCTTCCACAGACTGGCGGCACGCGAGCACCGATCGGCCCGCGACTGGTATTCCCAACGGTCGGCCGAGGCCGCCGAGCGGTTCCGCATCGGCGTGGATAAGGCAGTCGAGGCCACGCAGATCACGAGTGCTCTCTACGGCTTTTGGTGACGTCTGACAACCGCGAAAGTCCAGTTGACCAAGGCCTGGATGGGTGATACAATAGTGATACACGGTATTACCCTTGGGAGGGCTGTCATGATCAAGACCTTGACCAGGCACGGCAACAGTTATGCGTTGGTGATTGACAAGCCGATTCTCGAATTGCTGCGGGTATCGCCCGAAACGTCCTTCGAAATCATGACGGACGGGCAATGCCTGGTTCTGACGCCCCTTCGCGATCCGGAGGACGAGAAGCGATTTCAGGAAGCACTCGATACGGTCCATCGACGATTTGGCCGTGCGATGAAACGCCTTGCCCAGTAGGCCGAGTCATGCAGCCGTTGGTCGTTACCGAAGCCTCGGCGGGCAAGCAGGAGATTGCCGATTTCTTTCGTCGAATCGTTCACTGAACGTCCCCGGCAATCACATCGCTGTCCGCGGCCACTTCGCGTTCTGCCTTCTTTCCGCTGAACTTCTCGAACCGCCCGACGATGACGTCGCAATAGAGCGGATCGAGCTCCATCAAGAACGCCTTGCGTCCCGTCTGCTCGGCGGCGATGAGCGTGCTGCCCGAGCCGCCGAAGAGATCCAAGACGTTCTCACCGGTCCGCGACGAGTACTGGATGGCGCGGACGGCCAACTCGACGGGTTTCTCGGTCAGGTGGATCATTGACTGGGGGTTGACCTTCTTCACGCTCCAAACGTCCACGGCGTTGTTCGGGCCGAGGAATACGTGAGCGGCGCCTTCTCTCCAACCATAGAAGCAGTTGTGCGTGACGATGCCGTCGGCGACGTAGTGGTGATACTTGTCAACGCCCAGGGAATGGACCGGACCACGATACGGCTGCACGTCTATTGCCCGGATGGGCACCCATTCGAAGGACTGGCCTTTCCGTGGCAGGGGGACTGCCATGACTTCCGGCAAGAGATTACAGGCCCTAACCAGAAGCGAGGCCCGCTGAGAGTGCTTGTGCCTGGTTTGGCCGTGCGTAATGAATGGATGGTACACGCTTCGGTTGTGGTCTCGGAGAGCACGACGGGCCGATCGCTCCAGTTCATCCAGATCCAAGCAGTCGTAGATTCGGCTGACCATTTCCGCCGTTCGTCGAGACGCTCGCGTCTCGTTCCAAAACGTTGTAGGGATGCCGTAGGCGACCGAGACGATTTGCTCAGCAAGCGTGGCGTCATCCTTGGCGTCGTAAATGCCCAACAACCACGCGGCATCACCACCCTCCTTCTGCAAACGTTGTTTCACGCCGAGGCCCCACGTGGTGTAGAGCTTGGCTCGGCCGACTCGCCACCAATTGTCCCGCTGCATCAGATACACGCACCACTTCGATTGTGCAGCCGGCGTCATTCGCGCGCTCCAGATGTGCCCTTCCGTGGACCACGTCGTGCGGTCCGCAACCTGCATTCCGTACAGAGGGCCCTCGTAGAATCGACTGGCGACGCGAATGTCGAGGCCATCCCGAAGCCCAACCATGGCCGGGTGATGGCGACTGAAGCTCACGACGCGATCGCTGTCATGCAGACTGGAGATCGGCGTATGACCGCTGGGAGTGAGCACCTGTGTGTCGGGGGGCTGGCACCACTCATGGTTCCCCATGAAGTCTTTGCGGGTCAGCACCGGATGCTCCTTGACCCAGATGATGGCCTGGGAGAAGTAGAGCTTCGTGGCCTTCAGCACCGGCGGGTAGTTGGCACAGTTCGCATACCCGCCCCAGATGTAGAAACCGCGGCCGGGCTCCAACACGCGAGCCATGTTGCCGAACCATGCACGCAAGAGCCGGTCGAACTCTTCGTCCGAGACAAAATCGTTCTCCAGGGGCCGATCCTTGGCCCGCATCTTGCGATGGGTCGGCTTCGACTTCTCGGGATGCCGTGCTAGGTCGAGTTGCTGATGGTGGTAGTTGGTGAACGAACTATTGCCGGCGGCGATGGCGTTGTTGCTCCGCGGTTCGACCCGCACGTTGTACGGCGGGTCGGTGTTGACCAGGTGGATCGGGGCGCCGGCCAGGAGCCGATCCACGTGCTCGGGATTTCCGCTGTCCCCGCAAAGCAGACGATGGTCGCCCAGAATCCACAGGTCGCCCGGCTTCGTGACCGGCTCGTCGGGCGGCTCGGGCACCTCGTCCGGATCGCAAAGCCCTTCCTTCACCCCCGGATCGAGGAGCGTGGACAGTTCGTCTTCGGAGAAGCCCAACAGCCCAAGG
Source organism: uncultured Planctomycetaceae bacterium (assembly GCA_964430315.1). Lineage (GTDB taxonomy): Bacteria > Planctomycetota > Planctomycetia > Pirellulales > Thermoguttaceae > CALFBP01. Next base: position 22,641 of record CAYSGY010000019.1, on the reverse strand, counting down.
TCGAAGTTCATCCCTGCCAATTCGGAAAGCTCGATCGGCAGGAGATCGAGGTCCCACTCCGCCAATTCGGCCGTCTTGTTGTCGGCGATCCGGTAGGCCTTGATCTGCTCGGGCGACAGGTCCTTGGCCACGTGGACCGGGACTTCTGTAAGGCCAAGCTTCAGAGCCGCCTTGTAGCGGGTGTGCCCGCAGATGATCACGCCATCGGCGTCCACGACCAACGGGACGCGGAACCCAAATTGACGGATCGATTCCGCCACGGCATCGACCGCCTTGTCGTTCTGCCGCGGGTTCTTCTCGTAGGGTTTGATCCGGTCAAGTTTCCAGAGTTCGATCTTCATGGTTCCGTCCCAAAGCTTCCTCGTCCTGCATCAGGCACGGCCGCTTCAAGAGCTCGTCGCGGATCTCCTGCATCAGGTGCCTGGTATCACTGGCGATCGTGGCCACCGACTCGATGGCCCGGCTATTGCCGGCGATCACCCGGTTGTTCTCCTTGAGTACCCGCAGGAGCTGCTTGATTAGCCAGACGTTCACGCCCAGCAGCAGCAGCGCGAAGACGGCAAAGCCGCCTTGGATCAGCGGGGACCAGACCTCGAAGACACTGGCCATTTCACGCCTCCTTGCGGTGCAACCACCACTCCAAGACCAACCGCACGACCACCGGCACGACGATGTTTAAGAGCACCCAAACGACCACAGGGTTGCCGTAGCGCTGGCGGACCCGGTCACGTAGCACGGCGGTGAGTCTCTTGCGCCATGCGCACTCCTCTTCGGGCCCTTGGGCGTCGGGCTCATCGGGCAGCTGGTCGACGGCCATGCGGATCAGCCGCCGGGAGTCGTCCGACCGCAGCCGCAACCGCCGGGATCGTCCCAGGCAGTATCGCTCGGCGTCGGAGTAGTCCCTCATCGGCGACGCCTCCCCGAAAGGCCCGGCCGGCAGGCCCCGCTCTCGCATCCGGAAGGATCGAAAAGAGTCTCATCCATGGACGGGGCCTGCGAGGACGGCCGAAGTGCCAACGGGCATGCGCCCCCTTGGCACGAACGGCAGCTCCCCGGCGGCAAGGCCGAATTCACCACGGGCTTCGGCACGCGGATGTCCACCGTGATCTTCCCGTCCCGCTCGGCCTGATCCAAAATGGCCTTCCCGCGATCCGCCAGTTCGTTTCCTTTGGCAATCAGTTCCTTAGCGTCGCGGAGCGTGTCCAAAGGACCGCCAAAGGGGCCCGCAGATCCCTGTTGGCAATCCGGGCACGGCGTCCGGTGTCCGTCGCCATGCTTGATCCACCCCGTCCCGTGGCACCGTGGGCACTGGGCAGGCCCCGGGGGCGTCGGAGTAGGGCTCGATATTATCGTGGCCACGGCCAAGTCCACCGCCACCTCGTCGCGGTAATCCTCACCCCGCGTCACGGCCTCACAGCCGCACGCCACAAGACACGCCAGTCCCACCAGCAAGATCAAGAGACGCTTCATCGGTTCACCCCAAGATGTTGGATAGGTTCCCGTAGTCCGGCAGCTTCTTCTGCGGAACGCCCACGACGTCGCAATAGGCGAAGATCGATCGGCTGCCGACGAAATATCGCCCGTAGACTTCTTCGCTCACCCAGAACGAACCCTCAGGCCACGGGCCGTAGCGATCCTCGGGCCACACCCTGGGCCGCCGATTCCAGCATCCCCAACTGTTGGCGATCAAGAAGACGCCGACCGGATAGACCTCCCGCGTGTCGTCGTAGCCCACGGTGGCCATGTCGTGAGACCACGAACCGCGGGGAACGGCGATGCCACGGGCGTCGGAACTGGCCGCCACGCCAAAATTCTGCCCGCTGTGCAGGGCGTAGCCGGAGAACAAGAGATCCTTGGCCTGATCCGCCGTGGTTGGGGCGATCCACCGGCCCACGTGGCACTTGCGGCACTCGGCCTTAACCTCTTCCGGCATGCGACCGGTCCATCGGTCCACCAGTTCCCCTTCGTTCAACTGCGACAGGTCGCCAAAGGGGTACTTCTGCCGGAAGAGAAACCCGGTGTCGACCTCGAACCGCGTGGCCACGGACGGGTCCATCCCTTCGCCGTAGTTGCCGCGGGCCGCATAGGTCGGCTCCGTGGCCCCGCGCTTGAAGTACTCTTCCGGCTCGCCTTTGATGTGGATCTCCACAGCCCGGGTGGTGTCACGGGCATTGCGGCTGGCGTGGCTAACGCAAGAACCGCGTACCTGGGCCTCCTGCCCAAAGGCCCCCGGATCGTAGAGTTCTCGCGATCTCCACAAGAGGGCCATCTTCCCCTTGCCCACGCCGGTCAGGTGCGGCGCCGCCTCGGAGAACCGCTCGGCCTTCCGGTCGGCCATCAGGCGGTCCATCGTCTCCGGGTTGAACTGCCACCCCGGCAGCCCTTCTTGGTAGGCGGCGACGATCTCGGCCGGGGAGTCAAACGGCACGCTCATCGGCTCGCCTCCTGACAGGCCCAGGCGACTGCCTCCAGGGCCACGGCGGCCTTGGCATGGTCCAAATCCGCCACGTCGAGTTTCAGCAGTTGGGCCAAGGCGCCCTGGGGACCGTGGATCGCCTCGGCGAGCCCAGGCACCTTGGCAAAGGCCCCCTGGAAGCGGACCGTTGCGGCCCGCTCCAGGAAGGTCCGCAGGTGGGACGTCTTGGCCAGGATCTTCTGGCCGGTCCCGTCCCGTCGCACACAATCGGCCGCGGCATGGTAGAAGGCCGCCAGTTCGCCGGCCTCGGCCGTGTGCCCGGCCAGGGCGGCCCGGACGGGCGACACGGCGGCCCGGGTGGCCTCGTCAGCCGGGGCGGGGATTGACTCGGGGCCAGGCAGAACCGGCCGCCACGTGGCCACCAGGCCCGCCACGACCAAGACTACGGCAACCAGCGTCGTCGGCTTCACGGCTTGGGCCCTCCCTGGAGGATCGCCGGCAGGACCTGGGTATCCAGGGCCTTGACGGCCTCCTGGTGGCCCGCCTCCTGGCACCAGGTCCGCAAGGCGTAGAGCGTGGCAAACCGCTCGGCGGGTTCCATCACCGGTTTCGCCGCCGAATCGGGCTTGGGTGTCGGCCGCAGGCGCGCGAGCCAGCCGGCCAGGCGATCTTTCTGGCCCCAGGCCAGAAGCAAGACGCCGGCGATGACCGCGGCCCAGGGCAGGTAGCTCTGCAGTTGCTCAAGCGGCATGGGCCGGGACCTCCAACTTCTTGATCACCTCGTCGTACACGCGGCCGACCAGGGGCCGAAGCACGGCCCTGAGCACCGGGTCGATGATCGCATCAGGCCCGGGCAGGTCGATCGGCTCGACCAACTCGTCAAAGAACTTCTCCGTGCGAGTGATCAGGTACTCGCGCTTGTCCTGGGCGGACAGGAAGGCCGAGAGTTCGGCCGACAACAGGGGCAACAGATCGGGCATGGCTTTGCCTCCACAGGGCGTTGTTGGGACTGGAGAATCGAGACGCCCTCCATCTAAGCAGGGACTCTGCAGCATGGAAGCAAGAAGATCTCCGCGAGCGCCGCACGCGCGGCAGGGAACGACGACGATCGCCGCTCCGCAAGTGGGACACCGCGTGCCTTCGCTCACGTACTGCTCCCCGTCCATGAGTCGCGGCGGAAAACGTTCCCCCACGCGCCACTGACCGCGGGCAATAACGCTGACGGTCGATTCCGACACGCGGGCCTCCCGAGCAATCTCGCTGGGAGGCAGGAACCCTACGTCGAGCATGCGGCGGACCATGCGAACCGTGCTGGCGTCGAGGGCACGGCAGGCGTTGGGGATCCGGCGACTCTTCGGCTCGGTCGGCGGGGCGCACGCCGGGCGGTGCTTGTCGCCGGCAATGACGCGGACCACGTACCTGGAAACCCCCAGCCGGGAGGCGATCGCCGCTGGCTTGAGCCCGAAGAGCAAGAGCCGCTCGACGCCAGCGACAAGTTCGGCGGTGATTTCTTTACGATCCATGGTCGTGCCCCGGTCCGACGCGCGGCAAGCATACCGAAGGGCCTGCCGTAAGGGCGGCGGCGAGTTCTTGTCCCCATGTCGTCCGCCGAAGTCCTTCAGCCAAGGCCGCCCGGTCGGCACGACGGCCGACCAGTGCGAGCGCCCACCGCAGCCCGGCAGGGGTCAAGCGGAGATGGGTCACGCGGTCGCGCCTCGTCTCGGGGACCCGCGACACCAGCCCCACCCGTTCCAGCCGAGCGGTCGCACGGGAGTACGCTTTGCGGCTCGCGGCGCTTAGCGGGACGTCCGACCAGTTGGCCGGTCCATAGGGGATGCCCAAGTCCCGCAAGTCGGCCAACCCACGGGTCGTGCCCTCTTCAAGCGTCGGGCCTAAGTCCCGCAGGGCTTCGATTTCGGCCAGAAGGGCTACCATGATTCGCTTGACGTACTCCCCCATCACGGCCGCAGTGACAATCCGTAGCGGCGTGTGGACGGGAACCGCCGCTCCGCAGAAGGGTTCTGCCCCCGAATTCTTGGTCATGTCCGATCCTTTTCCCGAAGTGGCGACGATCTATCGCGTTATGAAAAACGTGTTGTCACAGAAACCAACTGTCAGTCCATTTGCGGTTGTTCCCCCCGGGGTCCTAGAATGCCTAGTTTTCTGGAAGTACCTATTCATCCGTCCATGGGTGTTCATTCGCCTGCCACTTTGGCACCCTCGCCGTGGGCCACCGTGTGGCCGCGTGTCGCGTTGGGCGCGAAAGCGGAATTCGTTCCCGCCTGGACGCGCGGCGTCGCAACGTGGGCCAACTCCGTGCGACACGTGCGGGGCGTTGGTCGTGGCGATCGGGGGCGCGCCGGGCCAAATTGCAGGATGCGTCTCTCTCATCCGAAGCGTGCGGGGATTTCTGATCGCTACCAGGGCACTATCGGAAAATCCGATAGTGGCGTAACTCGTGACCGCAGAACGGTATTGACCGTCCGGATCGGACAATCGGACGATCGCCACTTCGGAAATTCCGAAGTCGCGCACGGTAAGACGCGAACTTGACTGGCTTTGCGCCTTGCTGTGCGGTGGCCCAAAGCGGCCGCCGCGGAATCGGTCACAAGGAAATCTGTCACAAGCCCCTCGCGCACACAAAAACACGCGTGTGCGTGCGTGCGTGTGACATTGTGACAGATTTAATGTGGAGAGAGAGAACTGCTTATTATTTATAGACTTAAGGCGTCGAAATCTGTCACAAAACCCTTGTGACAGATCTGTGACAGATTGTGACGGATTCGGCGTTTTCGAGCCCATTGCGGCCGAATCTGTCACGGACTTGTGACGGATTGTGACAGATTCGTGACGGATTTCCCTGGCGGCAATCATGGCAGTTGATATCCAGTAGCGGTTTTGGTCTTGGTCGGGATGTCCCACGGGAGGACGTCGCCTTGCTCCAAGAGCGTGCCGATCATCTGATTGAAATCGAAGGCCTTGGCGTGCATGGCCCGCATGAGATCACGGCGGAGCATCCGGCCTCCCGCCTGCCTGAGCGTGCGAAGGAGCGTCAGGCATTCGCCATGGAACGGGTTGGCGGCAACGCGCTGCGTCGCCTGCTTGAGCATGTGGCGGACCAGATGATTGGTGAACGTGGACGCCCATCGGGCGACCTCCGTGTCGATGCGGGGGGAGAGATGATCGCGACTGCAGGCGTAGACCAAGGCCAGGCGGGTGGCATTCTCGCAGGCTCGGGTCCAGATAACCGCCCGAACGCGATCGCCGGCGGTGTGGGCGGCGTTGTACTCCTCGTCGGCCAGATCGGCGAACTGTTCCATCGTGGCGTATCCCTCGTCGGTGTAGGGGACGATGGCCGGCGTGGGATGCTCGTCGTTCAGGTTGGGCTTGCGGCCGGTGGCGGGATCGACTGGTGCCGGGTTGTACTCCTTCCACCAACGGGCGATTTCCACCAGGGAACGCGGTATCTCGCTCACATCCAGCGATGGCTGTCTCTCGCCCCGCTCGCCGGTCTCGACGACGAGGGAACGAGAGAACAGCCCGTTGGTCAGGAGTTTGAGACTCATCGCCCCGTAGAAGGAGTCCGGCGTGGCGGTGCCGAAGATCACCAATCCTGGCTGATCCACCTCCTTGTCCGCGTCGGTCTGGCCACGAACCCGGGCCTTCGATCGCATTACGTGGTTTTCGTCGGCCGCGGTGTATAGCTCCAAGATCAGGGTCAAGAGCATGCTGTGGTAGCTCTCTTTGGACGTCGACAGGCAGCGCAGCAGGTGGTCGATCTCGTCGGTCTGATAGAGCTTCTTCCGATGGGACTGGATTTCATCCTCCAGCCCCTGGCCACTGCCGATCTGATTCCCGACCGCTCCGCGCAGCCCGATCTGCCCCAGGACATAGGAGTTGATCTTTCGGGGGTATGCCTTGCCGACGCCCGAGTCGGCCAGGGCAAGGACGTACAGATTGGGTCGCAGTCCGCCCCGGTCGCGGACCTTGCGGCTACAGAGGAACGACTGCAGGGCCATCGCGCCGCAGAATGCCATGGGGAGGTTCGGATAGCGGGCCCCAGACATGCAGAAGTCCATGACGCCGCCGACGAAGCCGGGCACACGTAGGAGTTCGTCAGGGATGGCGGGCTGTTTGGGTTTTCGGGGTTCTTCCTCTTCGCTCGGCTCCGGCGGCTCGTCGGCGACCGGCACGCCGAAGAACGACCGCATGTCGCCCAGGCGACACTGTTTCTCAACACCCGTAAGATCGACATCGCCGGTCTCGACCGGGTCGCCTCCGAATCCCTCTTGCCGGAGCGCTGAGGCGGCCGCGGCGAAATCCCCGTGGTGCTCCAGCAGGGTGTAGACGGAGAAGGGCGCGTAGGGTTGATTGGCCTCGAAGGGAGCGGCGTTCTGTGAGAAGACGAACAGCACGCCGTCCTTGAGCGTGGCACTCCAGCCGGACGTTTTGCCTGGGCGCCGCCAATACTCGTTCTCACCCCCTTTGACAAGCGTCCACCCGTGCCGTCTGAGTAACGCTCTGACATCGCCTCGCTGGTTGTACTCGTCGCCGGGGCGGCCGCCGGTCGTGTCGCCGGAATCTGACGAGGCTGGTGGTCTGGCCTCGGGGTCGGTGGCATGGCCAGTCGGCTCGGGCACGTGCTGGTTCAGTGACCAGGCCGCTTCGAGCAGGATCTCACGTTCCGATTCGCCCAGGAGGGGCAGTTGGGCGAAATCCCCCTGCAGGAGCTCGTAGCCCGGCGACGGCGCGCACAAGAAGAGCCCGCCTTCGCCGCGGGTTTCGATGAGCGTCAAGAGGACCTGCCAATGGCCGTCCGTGTCCTGGCGGGGCTTGAACGTCTTGCCCCGGATCGTCACCTCATCGGGGCCGTCGGCCACTTGTCGACGCTGGGCGAGCTTGAGGTTGCCGCAGACGGGCGCTACGGAGCGGTAGGCGACGTGCCAGCCCCCGGAGGGCGACTGCTCCATCACCAGACGACTGAGCAGCCCGGGATCGGCGCGCTCGACCGACGTGTACCACGGCTGGAATGCCTCACCGCCGAGATCGAAGTCGAGCATCTCGAGGTTGCCCGAGACTCTGCCGGCGACCAGACACAGCGCGTCGGCCCGCTCAAACCACCGTCGGACTTCCTCTTCGGTGGGCAGACGCCCCTGGTACGGGCGCCAAGCGGCCAGCGCCGGCCGTTTCTGACCGAGGATGGCCGGCAGCACACACAGTCCGGCACACCGATAGGACAAGGCTGTTTCAAGATGCGCCATCGCCTCCGCTCTTCCCTCTGGGAGGCTTCCGTGCGAAGACGCGGATCAAGCGGCGCTTCCTGGCCACATGGCAGGCAATGACCTCCTCGGGGCCGATGGGCATTCCCGGCCTTGCCGCGCGCCGGCCGCTTCCGTGGCGGTAGCCAAAAAGACCCTCGTGGCCGCGGATCGTGAACCGGTTCCGGCCCACGCGATGGGCGCGGGGAACGGAGGCGACGAGGGCCTGCCGGACCTCACGCTTGGTGAACCGGGGCACGAGCCTCCCGTGGCCGTTCGGGCAGATGGCGTAGGGGGAGCCGGGCTGACAGATGCGAATGGCGCCGCACTGCGGGCAGAAGACCTGCTTCTGGATTCGCTTCATGGATTCTCCCTTCTCGCCGGGACATCGATCATCGCAGGCATCGCCTCTTCGAAGTGGCACACGGAGAGCACATTCCATGCGGCATGGGCGAGGTGATCCTCTTGGCTATCGCCCTGAAGCCACAGATAAATGTGCCGGATCGCATGGTTGAGCATCTCGCTGGCCGGGATGCCCTTTTGCCAGTTGAAAGCCCCGTACTTGCGCGCCCCCTCGGCACAGGTCTCGGCCAGGCGGCGCAGGCCGATGGGCGTGATAAGATCGAAGCGGACGCCATCGGCGTCGGTGCTGCGGACGGCCCCGCTGGGGAATTGGGTCAGGTCGGTTTCCGTACTCATCCTGGTGACTCCATATCAAAATATCAAAAAGGAATCTCGTCAGACGGGATCATGCCCAGGTCCAGCAACGGCGCCGGTTCGGGTTTCTCGCCCAGCTCGTAGTCCACGATCCGCTCGTAGGGATCCCCGGCCACGCGACGTGTCGTGATCGAGAGCGGCCGGGCCAGCCCGCCGGCGTTGGCAACATCGACGGCTTGCTGGGCCGTATCGGGGATCGGGTCAAGGGAGCGGGCTTGCCACCATTGCTCGGCCTTCCAGCGGGCATAGCCCTCGTGCTCGAAGCAGACCCACTCCGACTTGAATTCATGCCAGCCGACCTTGTAGTCGACGCGCATCGTCTTGGGGGCATCTTCTTCTGCCCCGCGCTTGGTGTGGACGGCGTAGAAGACGTCGCGGACCGCGTACTGCTCGTTGACGACCTGGCCGGACAAGACGCCCTCGGTCGAGGCCGTGGCGTCGTGGTTGGCCCTTTCGTGGGTCGGGAACTGGTAGCCGCAGTCCGGGCAGGTGGAGTAGCCGGCGGCGATCAGCGAATGGCACTCTGGGCATTCTTTGACGGGGGCGGGGCCGCTGCCTTTGGACAGCGATGAGACGCGGATCGTGTCGATGGGCCCGTGGCGCTGGAGATTGCCCCCGTAATCGAGGATCAGGCAATTCTCCTTGCCGGGATAGAGGCGGGTGCCTCGCCCGGCCATCTGGACCAGGAGGCCGGGGGATATGGTGGGCCGAAGGATGGCGATCGCGTCCAGTCGGGGCACGTCCACGCCCGTGGTCAGGACCGCGCAGTTCGACAGGTACTTCAGCGGACCACTGCGAAAGAGCTCTCCTTGATCTTCGCCCCGAAACCTCGCCAAGGTCTCGTCGCGTTCCCGGCGGGGAGTCTCCGCACTGATGAACCCGCACTCGACGCCGTGCCGTTCGGCGAGCACGCGGGCCACGTGTCGTCCGTGCTCAACGCCGGCGGAGAAGATCAGGCACGCTTGTCGGTCCTTCGTGTACTGGACGATCTCCGCGCAGGCCGCCTCGACGATCGCGTCCTCGTCCATGAGCTGTTCGAGCTCGCTGGAGACGAACTCCCCGGCGCGGACATGGAGCCGCCCAACGTCGACCTGGACCACGGAGCTCTTGGAGACCAACGGCGACAGAAACCCCGCGACGATCAGTTCTCGCAAGCCCATCTCGTAGCAGACGTCGTTGAGGAGCCGATCGGGCCCGCACAGCGCGCCGCTGGCGGTCCGGAAGGGCGTCGCCGTGGCACCAATCAGCCGCAGATGGGGATTGACCACACGGGCCTCTTTCAGGTATGTGCGATACATTCCCTCGCCGTCCACGGGGATACAGTGGGCCTCATCGACGATTACCAGATCGAACGGCCCGAGCTCGCACGCTCGGCGGTAGATCGACTGGATGCTGGCGCAGATCACTGCCGATTCGGTCGCGCGCTGTCGCATCCCTGCGCAGTAGATCCCCACGTCAAGCTCGGGGCAGAGGCGGCGGATCTTGTCCGCGTCCTGCTCCACCAGTTCGGCGCTGTGGGTGACGATCAAGGCCCGGCCTCCCCAGCGGGCAACGGTGTCCGTGGCCATCTGGGCTATGACCCAACTCTTGCCTGACCCCACGGGGAGCACGATGCACGGGTTCCCGTCCTGTTCCCGCAGATACTGGTAGGCGGCGTCGACGGCCGCTTGTTGGTAGGGTCGCAACTGCATGATCGCCTCGTATGAGAAGATCCGGTGTCAGGACTTGCGCCTGAAGCGTGTGGATCATGAGCCCGTGCCCCCGCACTCTGCCACCGGATGCCACGGCATCCTCCCAACTGCTCACGCTGCAGTCGTCTTCGCGATCTCCTCGGGCAGGGGGAACAGTTCGGTGGACGCGCCACACAGCCGCCTAGGCGATTTGCCCTCCAAGAAGCCCGACAGCGCCCACTGCGTTTTGGCGTAGCGCACCCGGCGGACACTTTCACCTTTACCGCCCCCGGCCGTACTGATGAGGAAGTCCCGCAGCATGGAAAGCGAGGCGTCGCCGCCACTGCCGGCCAAGCCACTCTTCATGACGTCGCAGAAGTGGATGAGCTTCCCATGATCGGCCGAGTACCAGGCCCTGGCGATCACGGCCCGGACTTCGGAGGTGGCCACCCCCCGCACGCTCGCGAAACCGAGATGCTGGATGGCGAACTCGAGGGCCTCTTTGTGACGGCGGTACTGCTCGGCCTCTTCGCCGGGGGTCGCGCGGACCGGGTGCAAGGAGGCGCCAGCCAGCATGGCTCGCAGCGCGGCCAGGTGCCGAGTGGTCACCTCGCCGACCTGCCCGGTGATGTTGAGGATGTCCAGGTTGCTGCGGCGCTGGCCGCTGTCGAGCACATCCCGATTCTCGGGCGGCTCGTTGAAGAACACCCGCGTGGTGATCGGCACCCCGGACTCGATCACCGCCCAAAGGCGGTGCTGCCCGTCAATCAGCAGACCGTCCGTGTCGAAGGCGATGCCCTGGTGCGTCAGGCGCCAGCGGCCGGCTTGAATGTCACGGGCCAGACGCCGGACGTGGGCTTCGTTCACGGGTCGATTGTGGGTATTGCCTTCGAGCCATTCGAGGGCTTTTTCGGGTGTCACGTCCATGATGACGTGATAGGGCTCTTTGGTCTTGGCGGAAGCCGTGGGAATCATACGGAGTCTCCTTCCTCGGAAAGGCGTTGAGTGAGTTCGGCAATCAAGGATTCGATGAACGACCGCGAGAAGTGCTGCCACAGCGTGGCGGCCGCGGTCTTGGGGTTGTTGGGGGAGAACTGCATGGGGATCATCGGGCAGGGGTCGCTGTGCCCACGCTTCAGGGTGTGGGCGTTGCGGGAGACCCGGGCAGCCTGCTTCTTTCCGCTCCGTTCCCCATTCGCGGAAGCCGATTTCCCGATGTTCGTGGTATTCTGCTGGTAGGATGATCCCTTGCGGGTTACCTCTCGAGTGCGCATCTGGGGAATTTCCCCAGATGCGCTCAGCTCCGATCGATAACCTGCGACAGTCTTGTGGTCGACGCCAACGTGTTCCGCGATTTCACGGTCGCTTCGCTTGGCGCCCAGCGGATGGCGCAGTGCTGCTTTGACAGCGCGGGCCACGTCTTCCCGTTTCCGTCGGAGCCCGTGGGCCTTGTTCACGCCGAAGCTGTACCACTGCGCGTCGGATTGCGTGCCCTGAACGACTTCCGCCTCGATCGGACCATCGGGATATACCCGCAGTGCGGCGCCGATCCGGTGGAATCCATCGGCCAGCCAATAGTCCTTGCCGTCGAAGAATACCGTGATCGGGGGGAACTTGGCGCCGCTGTGCATCTGTTCGGCGTATTCCTCCATCACCGGGATCAACAACTCCGCTCGAGGCTGGGTGCCGCCGTCGATACGGATCTGTTCGTATTGGAGCTTGACGATCATTTTCTCCCCTCTCACGCGTTCTCGGCCAGCGCCAGGTAGATCTGCACCGCCAGCCGCGGCAGGTCCTCCAGACGCACGATCGCGACCCATGGCTTCTGGTTGGCGCGGTGGAGCACCACCGGGACGTTCTCGCCGGCATCGGCCACGGCTTGGGCCATCGCCTCGTACAGCCGCAGGGCCTCCACCCGTTTCACCTCGAAGTGGACCTGCGGGATCGCGGTCAAGACGTCCGGCGACTCGTCCGTGCCTTGATACTGGCGGCCGCGGCGGGCCTCCGTGCGAAAGACCCTCCTGATCTCCGCCGCGGCCTCCAGTTCCCCACGCTTCCCTTTGCGACGAGACTTCGCGCCCATCACGGCCTCTTCCACGGCGGCGCGTCGTTGCTCGCCTGCTGGGGCTTGCCGCTGGCCGCCTCCCGCTTGGCGTAGCCCCGGATCTCGTTGGCGATCTCGTCGGTGTCCGCCCGCTTCTTGCACCGCACCGTGATCACCATGGGCAGGTTGTGCAGGTCCACCGAATCGTTGGGCGCCATGACGCCCACCGCCCGACAGATCGCCGAAAGCTCCCCCCGAGCGATTTTGACGGTCTGTGCGTTGGGATTATTGAGATTGAGCCGGGCCCACAACTGGCGGCCCTTGAACTCCCCTTCCAGGATCTGGAAGGTCAACTCGAGGTACTCTCCCTTGCCCGACTTGGTTGGCTTGACCTGGGATTCGATGATGGCCGCCAGGTATTTGCCGGCCGGGATCGGATCGAACGCGGTGGAAGGTTCCACTTGGTTGGCGTCGAAGCCGCTTAGTGTCACCATGGTTCATTTCTCCGTAGGTTGAGGACTTGGGTCTTGGGTCATGTTTCCGGTGATCGCAGCCAAGAGGGCCGGCCAGTCCAGCGGCAACTCCGCCGGCAGGCTGTAGCGGTTCTTGGCGATGCAAGAGGGCCCGCCCACGCACTTGAGGACGCGTTCGCCGCCGTCTTTGCCTTGGCCGGCCGCCAGGGTCCGAGAGCGGTTGAAACTGCCGTCCTCAGTCCGGGTGATGATCTTCCGGGTGGCAAAAAGCACTGCGTCACTCCACTCTGAGACGAGAGCCGCGACGTGCTTGTTGAGCCGTGGCGAGTAGCGGTCGTAGGTGGGGGCCTCGGGGTCCTCGAACTTCTCGACCTTGGCATGGGCCAAGAGCATGACCATCATGCCACGCTCGTCGCGGAGGGCGGAGAGCCGGTCGACGATCTTCCGCCAGGGGGTGAGGGCGTGGACGTAGCCCTTGCCGTAGCCTCCGTCGACCTTCTCGATCGACGTGACGCCGTGGAGCTTACAGAGCTTGTCCCAGATGATCCGCTCCAACCAGTCCAAGGAGTCGATCGCCACGGTTTGGTAGTCGTGCTTCTCGACATGGAGTTCCGTCAAGGCACTTTCGACGTCCTCAAGCGAGTGGGCCAGAGGGAACTTATGGCAGTCGATCTCCCCCAGGCCGTCCTCGGTTTGGATGAAGATGGGTTTTGGGGCCTTGGAGGCGAGGGTCGATTTACCCACGCCCTCGATACCGTATACCAGGATCCGTGGCGGCAAGCGGCTCTTGCCGGTTTGAACTTGAGACAACAGTCCCATACGCAAGCCCTTTCCTGATTGGGGTTGAGTGTGATCGGTGGTGTTGGTTTAAGATCCGCGGCGAAGGGCGGGCGGGGCAGCGATCCTTATCACGTCCATGCCTACCCGCTTGAGGGCCCGCCGCATCGCCAGCGGAATGTCTTCGTCAGATCAGATCGAAGGTGCGGACCTCGGCGTCATTCGATGCAACGCGATGCAATCCGTCTTCCCAAAGGAAAAAAACCGTGAGCCAACGGTCCCCGCAGCAAGCCCTTCCGCGCTGGAAGTCTGACCTAATCCGTGCCCGCGCGATCCGCCAAGGATTTCGCGGTCACGACCTGGAGGACGTTCAGCAAGAAATCGTGACAGACGTGCTGGCTTTCGAGTTCCGCCAGGAACGGTCCAACGGCGCCACCGAGGCCACCGCTCTGACGGCCATGATCGATCGCCGCCTGAAGATGGCCCGGCGGAGTGAGCGGCGGTATCAACGTCGCCTGGATCAAGTCCGCCGATGGATGCCCCAGGGATCCCTCGTCACAGAGACCGCTGAGGACTCCTGCGAGGAGCGGATCGCGTCGGTCCTCGACGTCCAGACGGCCCTCGCCAGCCTTGCGCCCGACGACCGGGACATCTGTCAGGCTTTGGCCGATGGTGAGTCAATCGACGCGATCGCCCGGCGGCTCGGTTGCGGGTGGCATACGATCAAGCGGCGTGTCGACGGGCTGCGAGAACGTTTCGCACAAATAGGCTTGGATGGATGCACGCGGTAGGGAGAGGGATTTATGGATCAACCTCAGACACGCCACCTGGATCCCCCGGAGGAGCCGCATCCGGCGGGACAAGCTGAACATCGAATGCCGCTCCTGCTGAAGGCTGCAGATGCTGCGGCATTGTGTGGCAAATCGCTAAGAACGTGGCGGGCCTGGGACGCCGCCGGGCTGATTCCTCGGCCCGTCCGCATCCGTCGCTCAACCCTTTGGCGGCCCGATGAACTTCGGGCGTGGGTCGCGGCGGGTTGCCCATGCCGCAAGGATTGGGACTCGCTGCAGCAGGCGAGCATCCTCTCCTGATCTAGCGAGGTGCATCGGCAGCGGATTTTATCCGCGGAGGGCCGAAAACTCCGCTTGCAAGTTCGGACAAATGAGGCACACTGTGCCGGCTTCCGGCCGTCGGCCGTGGGAGCGAATGATCGGAGAAACACCAATGGCCAGTCTCTACAAGAAGCCCATCATCATTCACGACCCAAGAACGGGTCGGAAGGTGAAGGCGAAATCAAAGAAGTGGTGGGGGCGATTCCGCGACGAGGACGGCGTAGAGAAGCGAGTGCCCCTGGCCACGTACAAAAACGCCGCTCAGGCGATGTTGAACGAGTTGGTCAAGAAGGTCGAACGCAAGGCGACCGGCCTGCTGGACCCCTTCGATGAACATCGCAAGCGGCCGCTCAGGCAGCACCTCGCCGACTTCGTCGCGTACCTGAAGAACAAGGGGTCCAGCGCGGACCACGTGGCCACGACCGGGCAACGCGTTCGTGCAGTCCTCGATCAGTGCAAGTTCGATCGCATGGATCGGATCTCGGCAAGTCGGGTGCAGGCTTTCCTCAGCGATCTGCGTGCCACGGGTCGAAGCGCCGCCAGCAGCAACCACTATCTCAGGGCTATCAAAATGTTCACGCGGTGGCTGGTGAAGGACCGTCGCGCGGCGGAGGACAGACTAGCCCACCTGTCGCAAATGAACGTCGACGCGGACCGACGCCGTATTCGCCGCCCGCTCTCCATAGAGGAGTTCGCTCGGCTGCTACAAGCGACTGCGAGTGGACCATCCATCCAGAACATCCCTGGTCCCGACCGAGTCGTCCTGTATATCGTTGCCACCTATACGGGCTACCGGCGTAACGAGATCGGGTCGATCACCCGGCGGTCTTTCGACTTCGAAAGCGCCCCGCCCACCCTGACGGTCGACGCGGGCTACTCCAAGCGGCGACGGCGGGATGTCCTGCCCCTGCGGGTCGACTTCGCCGAGCAGATCCAGCAGTGGCTGGCTGGCAAACCATCGCTGCGGCCGGAGGAGCCGCTGTTCGACGTGGCCGAAAAGCACACGGCTGAGATGCTTCGAAAGGACCTCGCACGGGCAGGGATCCCCTACGTCGATGATTGCGGCCACTACGCTGATTTCCACGCCTTGCGCAAGACCTTCATCACGAATCTGTCGCGGGTCGGCGTCTCCCCCAAAATGGCCCAGTTGTTGGCGCGACACTCGGACATCAACCTGACGATGAACACGTACACCATGCTCGGCGTCCACGATCAGGCATCGGCCGTGGAGGCCCTGCCGCCGATCCCGCAGGTGGCCGGGAGCCGCGAGCCGCTGCGCGCGACCGGGAGCTAACGGCGGGGGGCGTGCGTCACCATCGTTCCGCCACTTCTAACGGGCCACCTTCGGGCGGAACTTGGCTCATCAAAAGGTGCCCACAGTGGTGCCGAGCTGCTCGGAAAAGGTGCCCACTATGGTGCCGTACAATCTGCCGCGTATGGTCACGGTTTGCACCAGTTTGCACCGAGAGCACCCCGAACAGGGGGCAAACGAGAGCCAATAAGAAACGCCCCAAGCCCCGACGTGGTTGGGACTTGCGGCATCTGCTTGCATCAGGACGCACCTCATTGCGTCTCGTTGCATTCAAGTACCGGAGGAGGGACTTGAACCCTCACTGGATTGCTCCAACTGGATTTTGAGTCCAGCGCGTCTGCCATTCCGCCACTCCGGCAAGTGCTTACGCAATATCAGTTTGCGGCATCGCCTTTCGTCCGTCAAGGGCCTTTGTGCCCTCTGCGCGCAACAGGCGCGCAATGATGGGTGCAGTTGGATTCTGACCGGCAGCGGCAGTCCCGGTCGCCAACCGCCATTCGACATTCCGCTTGGCAATGGCCATAGCGTCCAACTTCTCGTAGTGCTTCCTAATCACTTCCGTCGTTGCCCCCACCATGAGGGAGGTCTCCTTCTCCGACACACCGGCCATTTGCAGGCCGGTTATCGCAGTCCAGCGAAAGTCATGGAGGGTGAACGCCTCGCCGTCCCGGTCGTCATTGTATCGCTTCAATTCGTCTTGAAGCCAACATACCAGCCGTTTCGGGGTGAACTCCTTGACCATCCTTGCGTGGTTGGGTTGCCTCTTCCACAGAATGAGCAACCGGCGCAACTCGTCGGAGAACCGTCCAAAGGCCCATCCGTCCGCAGCACATGCCTTTAGACCGGCGTACAAGTCCGCCGGCAACCAGCCATACTTGTACCAGCGGGTCTTGCACCGTTCGGGAGCCACCCGCACAAACCCATCCGGCGGCAAATCCTCCTCCAGGGCGAATTCCGGGGGCGAATTCCGGGGCCACACACCTTAATTCGCGCATTTTGTCGTGTGTCCCCGGAATCCCCTCAGGCCCCAGGTCGGTCAGCGGCGCATTTGGGCGCTCGGCCTCTTGCGTTTATACGCCGTCACCGACTGCCGCCGTCGCCGATCACCGATACCGACTGCGCAGGGCCGTCGGCTGATCGTCCATGTCGTTACCCGCCGGACTTGCGGAGCACGCGGGGCGTCTGCGGGATCGACTTCCGCATCTCCAATCGGCACGAGTTAGCGACGAAGCGCTTGGAGGGCCTCTTCCCGGGTGGCACAGACGAGCCAGAGCGTGTCGAATCGGGCGACATGGACCACTTCCTGGCCCACGCCGGAGAGATTGCAGAGGACCAGCTTTCCTCCCTGCTGGCGCACCTGGCGGAAGATTGTGTTCAGCGCTCCGAGGAGCACCGAGCCGAAGAAGGTGGCTTTTTCCATATCGACGAGCACGTCGCGGCACTGCTCCTTCTGGAAGAGGGCCAGGAGCTGGCTTAGCTCGGGCTGCACCTCGTAGCCGACGAGGTTACTGACCGGCCCGGTCGGCGTGACGATTAAGGTCGGGCCTTCGGCATGCATGGCGAATAGTCGGGCACTGTCCATCACGAGCTCTCCTCGGGCGCGGGCGACGCATCGGGTTTACGTCGCTTCACGAGGGTGACAACGCTTCCGGTGGGGTCGTAGGACACGTCGTCCATGAACGCCCGCATCAAGAGGAGCCCCCGCCCGCTCGCACGCTCCAGGGCCGAGGGGTCGTTGGGGTCGGGAAGCTTGGTGAGATCGAACCCTGTGCCTTCGTCGCGCACCACGAAGACCGCTTCGTCGCGAGTCAGCTTGGCGCTGACGTGAATCTTCCGGTCGCGGAAAGGGGTCGTCCGGCAGCGGTCGGAGACCAAGGCGTAGTAGGCCTCGTCATCTTCGCCGCGCAACTCGGAGCCGACCTGGAGATTGCCGTGATACAAGGCGTTGATCAGCGCTTCCTCCAACGCCACCCCGATCCGCGTGACGTCGGCGTCGTCGCAGACGCCCATCTGCACGGCGCTTTCCTGGAGGTGCCCGACCAGCGATTCGATCAGCGTGACGTCGTTGCCGAACACGAACGAATAGCGGTTCTCGGTGAGGCAGTCCAACAGCCGGGACTTGCACCGATGCTGGGTGGAGACGGCGAGGACGCGCCGGATGGTCTCAGCCAAGCCCTGGGCGAGGATCCGCTTGGGAACGTAGCTGGCTGCCCCCGCGTGGAGAGCCTGCACTGCGATCTCTTCGGTTCCCTTGGAGGTCATGAGGATGACCGGGACGTGGGGATGCTCGCTTCGGATCGACGCTACGAGTTCCAGCCCGTTCATCGCCGGCATGACGAGGTCGGTGAGCACGAGGTCATAGGGCGCCTGGCGCAGTTTCTCCACAGCCTCCGCCCCGTCGGCGGCGTAGTGGAGGACCCAGGTGTCCTCCTTCTCCAAGAGCCCTCCCACCAGCCGGCGGTCGACGGCAGAGTCGTCCACGACGAGGATGGTCGGCATCGTCTGCTCCCCTCCCATAGCTTACGAGATTCCACCCCGCTGGGGCTGCTCCGGTCTTCCCCCCGTGCTGCCCGTTCGTTCATATTCGGTAAGGACCGAGATCACTTGGGCCATCTGTCCATCCAGGGCGGTCAAGGCCTCTTCGGCCCCGCTCAAGTCGGCCTGACGTCCCATTCTCTCCAATTCCAGCGCCAACTCAAAGCCCCGGCGAATTCCGAAGTAGTTGAGCGAAGTCTTCAGCGTGTGGGCCGACTGGACGACGCCGCGGGGATCGGAGCCGGAGAAGGCCGTGTGCAACTGTTCCATCAAGCGCGGCGTTTCCACGAGGAAGGTCTCGACCACGGCCTTGAGCAACTCGTGGTCGCCACTCACGGAATGGAGCGCGACGCGCCAATCGACCACCCCGCTCTCCGGCATTCCTGCCGTGCTGATCGCGGTCATCGAGCCCGAATCCCCAAGGCCGAGGGACGTATCAGGAGTGGCGGGGGGGGCTGCAAGCGCGAGGGCGGCCTTCTTCGCGGCCACATCGCTTGGTGGCGCCGCGACCGCCGGGCCACCGGTCCCACCCACCATCGCCTCAATCGTGTCGAAGAGGCGGCGGGCCCGCACCGGCTTCGAGAGGTATTCGTCCATGCCCGCTTCGAGGCACCGTTCGCGGTCGCCCTGGAGGACGTGGGCGGTCATCGCCACGATCGGCGTGTGGGTCCTGCGGTGGCGTTCGGTCCTACGGATCGCTTCGGTGGCCTCGAGGCCGTCCATTTCAGGCATCTGGATGTCCATCAACACGAGGTCGAACCGTTGGGTGGCGAAGGCCGCAACCGCCTCGTGGCCGTTGTTTGCAATCACCACGGTGTGCCCGCGGCGCTCCAAGAGTGCCCGCATCAGTTTTTGGTTCACAAGGCTGTCTTCGGCCAGCAGGATATTCAGGGGGCGGGTCACGCCGGGGCCTTTGGGCGGGGCTTCCGGCGCTTCTTCCTCGGGCAAGACGATTCCCAAGGCCATGACGACCGCATCGAAGAGTTCCGACGGCTTGATCGGCTTGAGCAAGTAGGCCGCCACGCGAAGCTGCTCGCAGTGGGAGATGTCGCCGGGGCGGTCGCCGGAGGCCAACATCATGATGATCGGCACAGCCGGGTCGAATTGCTCGCGGATCCGCTGGACCAGGCAGAAGCCGTCCGTCTCCGGCATCGCGGCATCGACCAGGAGCACGCGGTACGGCCGGTCCGAGTCCCGGGCCTGGCGCAGAAGGCCGGCCGCCTCCGCGGCGCCGGCGGCGGGAGCGGGTTCGAGGCCCCAGCGGGTGAGGAGATCTTCGAGGATCCGCCGGGTCGTGGCATTGTCGTCCACCACGAGGATCGGCATGCCCCGGAGGTTCGCCGCCTGCGCCGGCAGCCTCTCGGCCGCGTGTTCCTCAGCCAGTCCCACGCGCACGGTGAACCGGAACGTGCTTCCCCGGCCCACTTCGCTTTCCACCTCCATCCGCCCCTCCATCAGTTCGACGAGGCGCGAGGAGATGGCCAGGCCGAGTCCGGTGCCGCCGAACTTGCGGGTCGTGGTGCTGTCGACTTGAACGAACGCGCCGAAGATTGCCTCGCGCTGATCGGCGGGAATGCCGATCCCGGTGTCGGATACGCTGAAGCGGAGGACCGCGTCGCGCTCCGCCTGCGATTGGCATTCGACGTCGACCACGACCTCGCCTCGGTCGGTGAACTTGATGGCGTTGCCGACGAGGTTGACGATGATCTGCCGCAGGCGCGTCGCGTCGCCGACGACCACGTCGGGCACGCCGCGCCGGATGCAGCAGCCCAGTTCCAGCCCTTTGCGGTGGGCACGCATTGCCAGCGACTTCAGCGTGTCGCCCAGGCTCTCGTGAAGATCGAAGGCAGCGCAATCCAACTCCAGCTTCCCGGCCTCGATCTTCGAGAAATCCAGAACGTCGCTCACCAGCGACAGAAGGGCTTCGCCCGACTCGCGAACGACGGTCAGGTACTCCCGCTGCTCGGCGGCGAGCGGGGTGTCGAGCACGAGTTCCGTCATGCCGAGGATCGCGTTGAGCGGGGTGCGGATCTCGTGGCTTGTGTTCGCCAGGAACGCGCTCTTGGCCCGGTTGGCGGCCTCGGCGGCCTCCTTCGCCCTCGCGAGGTGCGTTTCGGCCCACTTGCGCGCGGTCACGTCCCAGAAGACGGCCTGCGTGCCGACGATCTTCCCGTCGGCGTCGCGCACCGCCGACTTCATCACGTGGACGTAGCGGGGCTCGCCCGACTTCTCGTATTCCTCGACATCCTCGAAGAGTTCCCCGGTTTGGGCCACCCGCGCGTCGTCGCCCCGGTACTTCTGCGCCAACTCCGCGGGATAGAAGTCGAAGTCCGTCTTGCCGAGGATCTCCTCGTGCTTCTTCCCCAAGAGGCGGCAAAACGACCGGTTGGCGAAGGTGAACTTGCCCTCCATGTCCTTTCGCAGCACCTGCACCGGGAGGTTTTCCACCAGGGAGGAGTAGAGCGCCTGGGAGTCCTCCAACACCTTCTCGGCGTGGACGCGCTCGGCGACCTCCTGTTCCAGTTGGGTGTTTGCGTGCCGGAGTTCCTGGGTGCGCTGCACGACCAGCCGCTCGACCTCCGCCGCCCGCCCGGCGAGCGTGTTCGCGTAAGACATCAGGAGGACCGTGATGAGCGCGCCGGCGAGCAGGACGGTCATCGGCAGCCAGGTCCTGCGTCGGGCCATGTAAACTTCGGTTGCGGTGCCGTAGACCGCCCAGCGTCGGCCTCCCAGCTCGAATTCCACTTTGTGGACCAGTCCCTGAAAGGAACCGTCGAGGAGTTCCCGCCCGATGCGGCCCGCCTGGTCGGGGTCCCGCGAAATCCTCGCATAGACGATTTCCTCCCGGCCCGAGGACCACTGCTCCGAAAGCCGGATGTCGATTCCGGTCGCCTCGACGTCGTCCATGGCGTCCTCGACGATGGCCGCGAAATGGAAGGCGCCGACGATGATCCCCTCGGCGCACGGTTGACGGGCGGCCTTCGGACCGGTCAGGGCCTGCTTGCTGAAGATCGGCGCCACCACGAACAAGCCCGGCGGACTCTCCCGTCCCGGTTCGAGGGGCAAGGCCCGGGTGGAGGCCATGCGTCCCGATTCGCAGGCCCGGCGGATCGACTCGGCCAGCAGCGGCACGGAGGCCAGATCGAACCCGCGGCTGAAGACCCGGGCGTGTTTGGGTTCCTGGAAGACGACGGGGAAGTGGACGTCGCGCGCCAGGGCTGGGCAGAGGTTCCCGGCGGAATCCCGCTCCTGGATTCGATACCCAGCCTGCCCTTCGGTCCGCGTGGCCTTCTCGAAGTCGTTCCGTCTCTTCTCCGGCACAAAGGCCGCCGTCGCCATGGCCGCCAAGCCTGGGTGACGCCTCAGGAAGGCGGCGGTGAACTCGTGGAATTCGGTGGCATCGACGTTGTCCGAACTGGCGAAGAACGCCACGACGGCGTCGATCGCGCCAAGGTTCGCCTCGAACTGACGCTGGATTGCCCCCGCCCGCTGTTCCGCGTCAAACCGGAAAAGGGCCTCCACGCGGCGATTCTCTCCTTCCCAGAGGAGATATCCAATCGTCCCCGTTACGGAGACCCCGGCCAGCGCCACCGCGAAGAGCAGGATCCTGCGGCGTCGGCCGGACCCTTGCATCGGCGCCTCGCCACTGCTGGCGTTGCCCGTTGGCCGCGCGTCGGCCGATTCCCGAATGTTCATCCCGAACATGAACTATCACGGCCAAAGAGGCTTGGAGATGCCTCTCCAATGTAGTTAGGACCAGCGATTGACGCAATCCTCCGGTTGCAGAAGGCGCAACCACAACCCATGGTGGTCGGAGGACCGCTCGCCGAGTCTCTCATCGTGCCACACCAGACGCCGGGAGTCAAGGATTGCACGTCCGCGCGGTACCCGCTAAGGTGGTAGCATGGGTCTCCTACCCCTCGATTCCACGCTCCGCGTGGGATCGCAAGCCCCGCCGCTCCGCGGCGCGTCGAGCCCGGCGGAAGGGAGTCCACAACCATGAGATCCGCTCCGCGCTGCCAGGCGACGGCTCCGTTGCGTCCCCCTGCCTCGTCCGAGCCGCTATCTTCGGCAGCCGCAGAGCGGCCCGGCGTGCGTTCCCACGAAGAGCGTGGGATCGCGCCGTGCCGATCGTCCACCCGGAGACCAACCATGCGACGCGTGGCGCTGTTGCTCCTCCTTGGCGTGATTCAGGCCGACGGCGCGGCGGTGGACCAGATTCTCGCGGACGAGCAAGTGAGCGAGTCAAAACGGAGACGCAGCTAGTTTCCAGTAGCCTAGAGAGTCAGAGTCAAAACGGACCGGGTCGCCCTGGGAAGGCAACCGC
>CAYSGY010000018.1:0-28401 GCA_964430315.1 uncultured Planctomycetaceae bacterium | reverse complement strand
CCGTTCGCCCCAACGAGCAACACCCAAAACACCCTTTTCGCAACAGAAACTAATTGGGGATGGCGGACGCGGACGGCCGGGCCTGCCCGTCGCCGGACGGCCCGGTCGACTCGTGCGTCGGCCCGTCCGCTACGAGTTGCGCCAGTCGGTCGGTGGTGAAATTTAGCAGGATCGCATCAGCCTGGTACCAGCGTTTCTTGACGCTCGACAAGGAACTGGCGATCACGGCCACCAGGAGCCCCACGACCGTGGTGGCGAAGGCGATGATCAGGTTGTTGGAGAGCGACACGAGGTCGCCGGCGGCCAACCCGACCAGGGCCGGGCCGAGCGGGACCAACGTGCCCATCAGCCCCAGCGCCGGCCCGTTGCGAGTTAGAACGCGAAACCGTTCGAGGTCTGTCTTCCAGACCAGTTCGCCCTCGCGCACCAGTCGCCGGGTGATCGCCGGGTTGTCGGCCGTCTCGGCCAGGTGAGCCAAGAGTGGACCCAGGTGGCCGTTGCGAGGAAGCCGGTTCGGATCGACTTGCCCGGCTTCCAGCGCCCGGCAGAACTCGGCCAGGGCCGTCCGTTGCCGGCGTCGGACGCCGTGCTCGCGCAGGGCCTGGCCGGCCAACAGCAGGGCCCGCGCCAGGCACCACAACAGCGCCAGCATGCAGGGAATCAAGAGGGCGGTGGAAATCAAGTAGAAGACGTTGGTCAACAGTCCCATGGGCTACCTCGGAGTCATTCGTTACAAGAGAGTCCCTCGGCGGACGACCGCGTGACAGGACGGCGGAACAGGGCCGAAAACGGCATTCGCGGCCAGCACCGGCCGGCCAGCACCACGACCATCGCACCCAATCCAACCTGCCACAGAAGGCGGACCGATTCCCGGTCGAAGCCGAACAACGGCGCGGGCAACGGGGCGTCCAGGCAGGGCACGAACATGCAGGCCAGGAGCATGGCGATGGAGAGCATCTGGTGAGGCAGTGCCAGCAGGCGGCGTGGCAACGTCATGGCCGCGGCGCACGCCAGCGTGAGCCCCCCGGCCACGACAAACCCGACCTCTCGGCCGACCGCTTCCGGCCGGGCCCCGGGGACCCCGCCCAGCCTCCCTTGCTCGATCAGGAGCATGGCGATCGCAACCACGGGCACGGGGATAGAGTGAACAACGGCCAGGGCGGTCACACCGCGAGGTGCGTCACTCCACGGATCCAGGCGAATCCCCAACACCAGCGCAGCGGCCAGGAGCAGAAACTGGCCGATGCACAGCAGCGTCAGCGTCTCGAAGCTCGTCAGGGCGACGCGAAGATCCGCGGGCGTATTGGCGTCGGCAAAGGGATTGAGCAAGAAGCCCACAAGGGCCGTCAGCCCGAAGACGATCGGCAGCAGGTACCACTGCCGCGTTCGTCCGAGCCCCGCCGCGGCATGCAGGATCGCCACCGCGGCGAATACCAGGACGAACAGTCCGGCCGAATGGTCGCGGACCACGTTTGCGATCCCGAGCCAGATCTCGGTGAATATGCTCATGGAGTGCCTTCTCGATCGGTGATCGCGAGCGTCCGGGCGAGCGCATTCCGGAATGCGTCCCGGCAGTTCATTCGTTCATCAGAAGCTCCCCAGCGTCTCGCCGCCCGCGATGCTGCCCAACGCATGCCATGTGTTCAGTTCGATCGTCTGCGAAATGAACCGGACGCTCCCGTCGGCGAGTCCCACGTTCACACCACCGGGATGGTTGCTCCGGGCGGCGAACCAACCCATCCCCATTCGATACACGTCGGGCACCGGGGTGTTGGGAGGCATGTAGCAATTGAACGTGCTGGTGTACACCTTTCCCACGATCCAGCCCGATGCGCGAAGCCCTTGCCAGGTGGTGCATCCGGCAACGATCGAAGCAAGGTCCGGATTGGCCACACCGCCCAGCCCGGGACCGGTCGTGCCCAGCGAAGTATTGGCCACTTGGCGTTGCGGATTTTCCGGGGCCGGCCCGGTCGTGTCTTTGTGGTTGCCTAACAGGGCCTCGCCGAACATCAGCGAGTTGCTCAATCCGTCCGTGTAGTTCGCGAAGTTGCAGGCCGACAATTGGTAGAATGCTCCATCGGTGCGGTAGCGGTGGTCGTAGTAGGTGCCGGTGCCCGATCCGAGGCAGACCATGTAGTTGCCGCCTGCGAAGGATAAGTTCATCCCCGCCGGATTCTGGATGTAGTATTCGGTGAAGACGTCGTTTTCGCCGTCGCTGGGGCAGCGGAACATCGGCACTCGGGTGCCTGCAGCGGCCCCCTGCGCCGGATTGAGGTAATTGGAGGCCAGCGAACCTCCAAACAGGGGCAGATTGAAGTTGATCAGGTTCTGGAGGCTTGTCTGTTCGGCGTACGGCAGGAGCCGCGCCTGCGGCGAGAAGCTGGTCGTGTTGCTGCTGGTGTATCCCGGCAGGCAGCGGCACGTATCGTGGTAGTTGTGCATCGCCAAGCCGCACTGTTTGAGGTTGTTCGTGCAGTTCATGCGGCGGGCCGCCTCCCGCGCCGCCTGGACGGCCGGCAGTAGAAGCGCGATCAGGATGCCGATGATCGCGATGACCACCAGCAGCTCGACGAGAGTGAAACCGCGACGTTTGTCGGTGAACATGGTGTTTGCCTTTCTTGTTTGCTACTGGCGACGGTCAATTGCTCTGGGTGAGCTGGCGGACCAATCCATGGCGGGCCGCACCACGGAGTCGAACACTTCTCGGCCCGTCATCCCTTCCTGCACCAGGCTCTCCGCCTGATTCTCGGCGTCTTGCACGTTGCCGCCGACGATCGCCCGCCTCAGATCCTTGACACCACGCACAACTCACCTCCTTCCACGTTGACTACCCTTGTGCTGAAACGGGCCGGAAACGCATTGGCGGCCGCTATTGCTCAACTCCCGCCCGGGCAAGGACGCCTCGACGATAGTAGTGCTTCACTTCGCGCATCTCGGTCACCAAGTCGGCCCGCTCGACGATGCGCGGGTGCGCCCAACGGCCCGTGAGAACCAGTTCCACCGGCTCGGGACGGCAGGCGATCAGGTCGACAAGGTCGTCGACGGCAAACAACCCCAGGGCCACGGCCACGTTCGCTTCGTCCAGGACGACGAGTCGGTAGTCTCCCGACAGGATCGCCGCCTTGCACTCAATCAATCCCTGTTGGGCGTGATCGAGATCTGCGTGCTCAGGCCCGCGGCGGATGAAATGGGCCTGGCCGAACTGCCTCACCTCGATCCGCCCTTGCAGAAGATCGAGCGATGTCAACTCGCTGGTGGCCGTCGCCTTGGCGAATTGCGCGAAGAAGACTCGCCAGCCGGCACCGACGGCCCGAAGGGCCAGCCCAAGTGCCGCCGTGGTCTTGCCCTTGCCGTCCCCCGTGTAGACGTGGACGTATCCGCAGGTGCTTGTCCTTTCGAGCAACATAGGATTCCTTTCATCGCGAGCGTTCGGTCTGCTCAAGCGCGCACACCGAGCGCACGCAAACTCCCGGGCCATCAATGGGCCGGAGGCATTGGGTTGCAGGAGGTGAGTTCGTGAACGCTGGGCGTGACGGAGGGCCTTCCGGCGGAGATTGGCAGTTGCGCTACAGCGCGGCAAATCCGCTTGCGGAAGGCCCGATGTGGTGGTTCCCCCCTTTCTCGCCCTGCCGATTCCAGCGAGACGCCAAGGGCGGACCTGGTTCTCAAGGCGCGCAGTGCAACCGCATTTCCATCCAGCTCACGCCCGATGGAATTCACGAAACGCGATCAGACGCCGGAAAACCGAGGGTCCTTGGCGGGTTCTCGCTTCGCGGTCTTCGTCCCACGCAGAAGAGCCGCATGTCCTGCGCTGGTAGGTCTTCTGACTCCCGAGCTCGGTTTGTCCGGCCTTCTCGTCGTCTCAGCCGGCATACGCGCCGGCCTTCGGATAACGACAATGGCGAGGAGATGTGGACGAACCTAAAACGCCCGGTAACAGCGGCGGGGCCGTCCCGGAATCACACCGGGTTCCCTGTGCGTCGGCCCTCCCACAGGAGCGGCCGACCACCAACGCAACGATCGAACCGACTGATCTTACCTCAGCCGGAACGGCTGTCAACAGGAGCCGCAGAGAATTCTCGCCGACGCCTCACGAAGATCGAAGATGCCTGGCAAACGTCTGCCGCGTGTCCTTGTCCTACTCGTCCCGGAGGAATTCGTTGACCTTGTCGCCGGCGGTCCGCCGTCAACTACCGGAAACTCGTGGTGCGGACGCTTGACACCGTTGGCGGCCGAAGCTTATGCTACGGCATTCCTTGTTTCGGCGAGAGCGCGTTCTTCGCCGCATGAGGAATTGGGAAGCTGGTGCAAATCCAGCACGGCCCCGCCACTGTGATCGGCGACGAAAGCCGCAACGTGGGCCACTGTCCGCCAGAGGATGGGAAGGCCGCGGCGAGTAGGACGACCCGAAAGTCAGGATACCACAAAGGCGCTTGGTTGCGCCGGGGTTCGATAACCCCGATGTCAACGTTGCGTTCCTTCGCGGGAAGGTCCTGGCTGTCGCTGCGCGCAGAAGGCCCATTCTTGGCGAAGGATGGGCTTTTTTCGTATAGCGGCAGTCGATCATGATTTCTCCCTCTCCAAACGGCGTTGGAACGGTCTTCCTCGTCGGAGCCGGTCCGGGGGATCCCGGCCTCATCACGGTTCGCGGCAGCCAGTGCCTGGCACAGGCTCAATTGGTTCTCTATGACTATCTGATCCATCCTGAATTGCTGCGCTATGCGCCCGATTCGTCGCAATGCGTGTGCGTCGGGCATCCCCACACCGGTTACGCAAAGCTCCAGGAGGACGTCAATCGGCGGATGGTCGCCGCGGCCCGTGCCGGGAAGTGCGTTGTCCGGCTCAAGAGCGGCGACCCGCACATCTTCGGACGCGGGGCGGAGGAAGCCGCGGCGCTGGCGGCCGCGGGGATTCCGTTCGAGGTCGTGCCGGGCGTCACCGCGGCTTCGGCGGTGGCGAGTCATGCGGGCATTCCCATCACGCACCGTGACGCGGCCTCGGCCGTGGCCCTCATCACCGGGCACCGCCGCGCCGACGCCGGGGGAGCGGAACTCGACTACGAGGCCCTGGCGCGATTCCCGGGCACGCTTGTGTTCTACATGGGGATGACGACGTCAAGGCAATGGAGCGAGGCATTGATCCGCGGCGGTCTCGCGCCGAATACTCCGGCCGCCATCGTGCGCCGGGCGAGTTGGCCCGACCAGCAGACGGTCCGCTGCACACTGGGCACGATGGCCGACGTCATCGAGCGGCAGGAAATCCGTGCCCCGGCGGTGATCGTCGTCGGCCAATCCGTTGCCTTAACGCCGCAGGCGCCGCCCGCGTAGAGGAATCGCTATGGCCAAACGCCTGCTTCTCTTGCGGCACGCTCCGGTCGCGGCCCAGCACGCCGGGAGGCTGATCGGTTCGACCGATGTCCCTTTGGCCGTTTTGGGCGAAGCAGAATCGCAACGCCTGGCCGACCGCGTTGCACGATGGATGCCGCAACGTTGCTTTTCGAGCCCCATGCAGCGATGCCGTCAGACGGCCGAGGCCGTGGCCGCCGGATTGCCGCTGCACGTCGACGCCGATCTGCGCGAAATCGATTTTGGCCGCTGTGAATGTCGGACGTTCGCCGAGGCGGCTGCCGAAGATCCCGGGCTGTCGGACCGCTGGGCGGCCTTCACCGCCGATTTTGGCTTTCCTGGAGGAGAGAAGTTGGAGTCTTTCCTGGGTCGCGTTCGGGCCGCCGCCGATCGCTTGGCTCATGCCGAGGCGTCGACCGTCCTGGCCGTGACCCACGGGGGAGTGATCCGCGCGATGATTTGCCACTTGCTCGGACTGGAGGCCCGGCACTATGTCGCCTTCGATGTGCCGTACGCGGCGATTGCCGTGATCGACCTGTTCGCAGGGAAGGGCGTGCTCAAAACACTGGAGCGACCCGACGCGGCGGAGGTGGGCCATGGCTAGGATCGCGCTGGTCACCGGTGGGTGCCGAAGCGGAAAGAGCGCCTACGCCCAGCGGCTCGCCGAGTCGCTGCCGCCGTCGTGGCTCTACGTGGCCACCTGCCCCGTGACTGACGACGAGATGGCGATGCGGATCGAACGCCACCGCCGGGCCCGCCGCGACCGTGATTGGGAGACCGTGGAAGAACAGATCGACCTGCCCGGCGTATTTCGCTCGCACGGTCATCACAACGTGATTCTCGTCGAGTGCGTCACGCTCTGGATCAACAACCTGATGTACCAGGCCGAACGCGAGGCTCGCCAGGTCAGTGAAGACGAGATCGCCGATCGCGTCGGTCTCACGCTCGACGGCGCGGCGGCGTGTTGCGGCACGGTGATCTTCGTCACCAACGAGGTCGGGTTGGGCGTGGTGCCCGAAAACGCCCAGGCGCGGCGCTATCGCGATCTGGTCGGCCGGGCCAGTCAAATCCTCGCCGCCCGGGCGGAGAGCGTTACGCTGGTCTGCTGCGGAATCCCCCTGCCATTGAAAGGCCGGATTGCCCAATGAACTTGCTGCACACGACGCTTGCGAGAATTGTCCCCCAGGACGCCGACTGGCGTGCCAAGGCCAAGGCTCGTTTGGATCAGCTCATCATGCCGCATTGGGCGCTCGGGCGCCTGATGGATCTGGCCGTGGACCTGGCCGGGATCTCGCGTTCGATGGCACCCGCCGTCGCGAGCAAGACGATTGTCGCCATGGCGGGCGATCACGGCGTGGCCGTCGAGGGCGTGAGCAAGTACCCCCAGGAAGTCACGCCGCAGATGGTCCTGGGGTTTGTCGGCGGGATGGCCGGGATCAATGCCTTGGCGCGATTGGCCGGGGCCCGGCTGGTCGTCGTCGACATGGGGGTCGCCGCGGACCTGAGCCCTCTGGCCAAAGCCGGCAAGATCGTCGACAAGAAGGTGGCCCTCGGCACGGGCAATATCGCCCGCGGGCCGGCCATGACGCGCGAGCAAGCCGTGCGGACCGTGGAGGCCGGCATCGAGATCGTCGACGAACTGGCAGAGACCACCGACGTGTTCGGGACGGGCGACATGGGGATCGCCAATACCACGCCGTCGACGGCCGTGGTGGCGGCCTTGACCGGCCTGCCGGTTGCCGGCTTGACCGGCCGCGGAACCGGCATCGACGACAGTCAACTCGCCAAGAAGATCACCGTCGTGGAGACGGCACTCATGCTGAGCCGCCCCGACCCGTCCGATGCCTTGGACGTGTTGGCCAAGGTGGGCGGGTTCGAGATTGGCGGAATCGCTGGCGTCGTGCTGGGCGCCGCCGCAAGGCAAAAACCGGTCGTGGTCGACGGGTTCATCTCCACGGCCGGCGCGCTATTGGCCCAGGTGCTTTGTCCGGCGTCGGCCGAGTATGTGGTTGCGGCCCATCGCAGTGTGGAGCAAGGACATCCGGCGATGCACGCCCGCTTGGGGAAGGAGCCGCTGTTGGATCTCGGCCTTCGTCTGGGCGAGGGGACCGGGGCGGCCCTGGCGATGAACCTGGTCGAGGCGGCCCGGCGAGTCCTCACCGAGGTGGCCACGTTCGACGAGGCCCACGTCTCGAAGGCGACATGATGAGACCGCTCGTTGCGGCCCTGCGATTCCTGACCGTCCTCCCGATCCCAGGCTCCTGGGGATCGGCCGAGGACGATCTGGCCCGCAGTGCCGCCTGGTTTCCAGTGGTCGGTCTCCTGCTGGGCGCCGTGGCGGCGGGATTCGCGATGGTGTTGCCGATGGTGGCGCCGCCGCTGGTGTGCGCGGGCACCATGGTCGTTGTCCTGATGGGCTTCTCGGGCGGCATGCACTTGGATGGACTGTCGGATGCGGCCGACGGTCTGCTGAGTTCCCGCCCGCGCGAGCGAATTCTCGAAATCATGAAAGACAGCCACATCGGGGCCATGGGAGTGATGGCGATCGTCGGCACGCTGCTGCTGAAGTTCGCGGCCCTCGCGTCGCCGAGTGCCGGCGAACTTTGGGCGACCGCCCTGGTGATGCCGCTGGCCGGCCGATGTGCGATCGTCGTCCAGTTGGCTCTGCTTCCGTATGCGAGGGCAAGCGGATTGGCGGGCATCTTCTATCGCCGGCGGAATCGCCTAACGTCGCTTTGGGCGGCGGCCCTCTTGGCGGCCGTGGCCTGCGGTGTGCTTGGCTGGCGAGGACTCGCGGTGGGAGCCGCTTCCGTCGGCGTGGCGATCGTGTTCTCCGCGTACGTCTATCGCAAGATCGGCGGAGCGACGGGCGACACGTTGGGGGCCGTCTGCGAGATCGTCGAGTTGGTGCCGGCCTTGGTGCTGGTCCTCGGGCCGATGGGGCAAGCGAGGTGACCGATGGCCGGCAAACACGGCGGAAATCTGCGTCGCCTGGCCCTCCTCGCGGGAATGAGCCCCGAGCAGATCCTCGACTTCAGCGCGAGCATCAATCCGCTCGGACCGCCTGAAGGGCTTCGCGCCGCGATTTCGCGTGGAATCGCGAACCTCGTCCGCTATCCTGATCCCGATTGCAGCGACCTGGTCGAGATTCTGGCACGGCGGCACGGAGTGACGTCCGATCGAATTGTCGTCGGCAACGGATCGACGGAGATCTTGTTTGCTTTGGCAAGGGCTTTCGCACCTGCCCGGACGGTCATTCCTGTCCCGTCGTACATTGACTACGCCACTGCCGCGCGGTCGGCCGGTTGCGAAGTCGATCTTCTGAAACTCCAGGAGAGTGGAGGTTTCGCCGTCGATTGGATTTCCCTGGAGGGACGACTGCGGGGAGATGAAATCGTGCTGCTGGGGCAGCCGAACAATCCCACGGGCCGGGCCTTCAACGCCGATGAGTTCTGCCGCCTGGCGGCCCGGCGTCCGGATATCGCGTTCATCGTCGACGAGGCCTTTTCGGATTTCGCGGCCGGCTATCGCTCGCTGGCCGCTCGCATGGGCATGAACGTGATCGTCGTCCGCTCGCTGACCAAATTCTACGCCGTTCCCGGATTGCGGCTTGGCTATGCCGTCGCCGACGCGGCGACGATTCGGCGCATCCGCAGCCAGGTCTTGCCCTGGTCGGTAGGCGCGCTGGCGCAACAGGCGGCGGCGGCCGTGCTATCCGACGACGATTATGCCCGACGAAGCGTCGCTTTGGTGGATCACGAGCGTCACCGGCTGACAAAGGAGCTTACCAGCTTTCCGGGCTTCCACGTTTATCCCAGCGTGACCAACTTCCTGCTGGTGCGATTGGATCGCTCCGACTTGAAAGCCCGGGAACTCGCCGATCGGTTGCTTCGCGGCGGCATCGCCATTCGGACGTTCGGCACGGAAGAGCATCTGGACGACCGCTTCTTTCGGGTCGCGGTGCGAACGGCGCCGGAGAATGCGCGGCTGTGCGAGGCCCTGGCCGCCGCGTTGGGAGCCCCGCGACAACCCCGGCCGAAGCCGGTGCGAGCCAAGGCCCTGATGATCCAGGGAACGAGTTCCAACGCGGGAAAGAGCGTGCTGACGGCCGCCCTCTGCCGGATTCTCCTCCAGGACGGTGTTCGCGTGGCGCCGTTCAAGGCCCAGAACATGTCGCTAAACTCGTTCGTCACGCGCGACGGCGGCGAGATGGGCCGCGCCCAGGTGGTTCAGGCCCAAGCCTGCCGCCTGGAGCCCGACGTCCGGATGAATCCCGTCCTGCTCAAGCCCAACTCCGACACCGGGTGCCAGGTGATCGTTAGGGGCAAACCGGTGGGCAACATGCGGGTCGGCGAGTACGTGAGTTTCAAGCCGCAGGCGTTCGCCGCGGTCCGCGAGTGCTACGACTCGCTGGCCGCCGAGTTCGACGCGATCGTCCTGGAAGGGGCGGGCTCGCCCGGCGAAGTGAATCTCAAGAGCCACGACATCGTCAACATGCGCATGGCCGAGCACGCGGCCGCCCCGGTCCTCGTCGTCGGCGATATCGACCGCGGCGGCGTGTTCGCGTCGTTTGTCGGAACCATGGAAGTCCTCGCCGAGTGGGAACGACGCCTGGTCGCCGGCTGGATCGTCAACCGTTTTCGCGGCGACGCAAGCCTGCTGGGGCCGGCCCTGGAATACACGCTTGCGCACACCGGCCGGCCCGTGCTCGGAGTGGTGCCGCACCTGCCCGAACTCGGTCTGCCGCAAGAGGACTCGGTCGAGTTCAAGAGCGGCGCACTCGACCGACGGGCCGCGGATGGCGAGACCGTGACGATCGCGGTCATCGATCTGCCGCACATCGCCAACTTCACCGACTTCGACGCCCTCCGCAACGAGCCCGACGTTCATCTGCGGATCGTTCGCGTGCCCGACGAGTTGGGGAGCCCGGATGCCATCATGATTCCAGGAAGCAAGAATACGCTGGGCGACCTGGAATACCTCCGCCGCAGCGGTTTGGCCGAACGTCTCACGGCATTCGCACGCCGGGGTAAGACGGAAATCATCGGCATCTGCGGCGGATTCCAGATGCTCGGACAGGAGATCTGCGATCCCATGGCAATCGAATCGGCCGGCAAGTCAGCCCACGGACTGGGGCTGCTGCGTGCGACCACCGTCATGGCGACGGAAAAGACGCTGACTCGCGGGACCGCCCGCCACGGCGCCTCCGGATTGGAGGTGTCGGGCTACGAGATCCATCACGGGCGGACCACCTGCGACGCGTGCCGGCCGATGTTCACGCGGGCGGACGGCGAGGTGGTGGGAATCGCCGGGGATGACGGCCGGATCTGGGGCACGTACCTGCACGGCGTGTTCGACGCCGACGCGTTTCGGCGATGGTTCCTCGATCGCCTCCGTTGGCGAAAAGGGCTGCCGCCTGTCGGAAACGTCGTCGCGCGCTACGACATCGAGCCCGCCCTGGATCGCTTGGCGCGAGCGGTGCGCGAAAGCCTGCGGATGGACGAAGTCTACCGGATCATGGGGCTGCGATGAGACTGGAATACCAAATCCTGATCGCCGTCGTCCTCGATCTCGTCCTGGGGGACCCACGTTGGCTGCCGCATCCGGTGCGCGGGATCGGCTGGCTGGCATCGCGTCTGGAGGCTGTTTCGCGCCGGTGGCTGGGCGACACGCGCGCCGCCGGGGTTTTCGCCGCGCTGGCAATCTATGCGGTGGCCGGCGGCGTGACCTGGATCGTGATCCGCGCTTCGGGCGATCTCGACCCGCTTGCCGGCGACGTGGTTTCGATCGTCGTGATCTACACGACGATCGCCGCACGCGACCTGGCCGCCCACAGCATGGCGGTGTTTCGCTCGCTGGCAACCGGGAATCTGGCAGAAGCCCGGCGCCGCGTGGGCGCAATCGTCGGGCGCGACCCCGATCGGCTCGACGAAGCGGGCGTCGCGCGGGCGACGATCGAAAGCGTGGCGGAAAGCACCGTGGACGGCGTTACCGCGCCGCTGATGGTTGCTGTGATTGCCGGCCCGGTCGGCGCGATCGTCTACCGCGCCATCAATACGCTCGATTCGATGTTCGGCCATCAGGACGAACGATACTGCCGGTTCGGTTGGGCCGCGGCGCGCATCGACGACCTGGCGAACTTCCTTCCCGCGCGATGTACCGCTCCGCTGGTCTGTGTTGCGGCCTTTCTGCTGCGACTGCGGCCCGCTGCCTCGCTACGCATGCTGTTGCGCGACGGCCGAAAGCACGCCAGCCCGAATGCCGGATGGACTGAGGCGGCGATGGCCGGGGCTCTTGGGGTCCAACTGGGCGGGGTCAACTACTACGACGGCCGGCCGCTCGAGAAGCCGACCCTCGGGGAGGCGATCGTGCCGCTGTGCGCGGCTCATATCCGCACGGCCAACGCTGTGATGTTCGTCACCGTCGGGCTGTTTGTAGCCATCAGCCTCGGTTTGCGAGCGGCCGTGACGCATCTCTGGGACACGTGGGGGCTGGCCCGATGAGCGGCAGAGCGAGAGTGCTGATCTTCACCGGAGACGGCAAAGGCAAGACCACGGCCGCCCTGGGGATGGCGTTCCGCGCCGCCGGACACGGGCTGCGAACGTGCGTCGTCCAGTTTGTCAAGGGTGACACCTCGGTCGGCGAAATCGCCTCGGCCGCTGCATCTCCATCCATCGAAATCCACACGACGGGGCTTGGATTCCTTCCGCCGCGGGACCATCCGGACTTCGCCGGGCATCGCGCGGCGGCACAGGCCGGCTTGATCGCAGCGGCCGAAGCCGTCGAATGCGGCCGGTACGCCTTGGTGATCCTCGACGAGGTCTGCCTGGCGGTCGCTCGCGGGGCGATCGACGAAAGCCGGGTGGCGGAACTCGTGGCTCATGCCCCGCCACAGTCCTGCCTTGTGCTCACCGGGCGCGACGCCCCTACGAGTTTGATCGCTCTGGCCGACACCGTGACCGAGATGCGCTGCGTCAAGCACGGCCTGAACGCAGGGATCGCCGCGCAGAAGGGAGTCGAGCGATGAAGTCAACCTGTCCCCGACTGGTCATCGCCGGGACCGGCAGCGGCGTAGGGAAGACGTCGATCGCGTTGGGACTGGCGAGGGCCCTGGCCGACCGGGGGCTGCGCGTGCAGACGTTCAAAGTGGGGCCCGATTTCCTCGACCCGAGTCACCTGGCCGTTGCATCGGGCCGGACATGCTACAATCTCGACGGCTGGATGACGTCGCTCGCGTATGTGCGGCAGCTATTCGCCCGGGCCGCGGCCGATGCGGACATCGCCGTGATCGAAGGGGTGATGGGCCTGTTCGACGGAGCCTCGCCGCGCACGATCGAAGGGAGCACGGCCGAGATCGCCCTCTGGCTCGATGCGCCCGTGCTGCTGGTGGCCCATGCGCACGGCGTGGCGCGGAGCCTGGCGGCGACCGTCAGGGGATTTGCCGAGTTTCAACCGGGCCTGCGGGTGGCCGGCGTGATCGCCAACCGGGGCGGCTCGGCGCGGCATCGTGCGTGGCTGTCGGAGTCGCTCGCTGGCGTGGCAACGGCGCCGCTGGTCGGCATGTTTGCTCGCGAATCGCTCGCGGCGCTTCCCGGCCGTCACTTGGGGCTGGTCGCCGCGGAACATGCGGGACTCTCCGGTGAAGTATACGCCCGGTTGGCTGCCGCGTGTTCGCAGCACTTGGACTTGGCGGCGATCGTCGCCCTGGCGCAATCGGCCGCGAGCTTCGACGTGGAGGAGCCGTCGTCGCCGACTCTCGCCGCGCGGCGGATCCGCGTCGGCATCGCCCGTGACGAGGCGTTTCACTTCTATTACCCAGACAACCTGGAGGCGCTTGCAGGCCGCGGCGTCGAGTGGGTGCCGTTCTCGCCGCTGGCGGATGCGCATCTGCCCGACGACTTGGATGGATTGTACTTCGGCGGCGGATATCCGGAGTTGCACCCCGGCCGGCTCGCCGAGAATTCGGGCATGCTTGCCGACGTCCGGCGTTTCGCGGCTTCGGGGCGCGTCGTCTACGCGGAGTGCGGCGGGCTGATGTATCTCGGCCAAACGCTGACCGACATGGATGGCGCGAGCCATGCGCTGGCTGGCGTGCTGCCGATCCGCACGGCGATGCTCCCGCGGCTCAAGACGCTCGGCTACGCCGAGGTCTCTTGGACGACGGACGTCCTATGGGGATCGACCGGACAGACCGCGCGCGGCCACGAATTCCACTACTCCGAAATCACCGGCCGCGACGAATCCGCCGACCGGTGGCAGCCGGCGTATACCGTTTGCCGCCGCGGCGAAGAGCCCGTGACGGGCGGCCTTTGCAGGGGGAACGTGACGGCGGGATACGTGCATCTTCACTGGGCGTCGCGGCCCGAGGCCGCGCGTCACTTCGTCTCTTGTTGCGAGAACGCGCGATGAATGCGGCGGCCGAACCGTTGGGAATCCTGATCGTCAGCCACGGTAGCCCGCGTGAGGAGGCGAACCGGGGCTTTGAGGCGATGGCGGCGCGAGTGGCCTCGCGACTGGAAGGCGCCGTTGTCCTGCCGACGTTCTTCTCGATCGTGCATCCCGACATCCCCGAACAGGTGGCCGCCATGGCCTCGCGAGGCGTGCGGCGCGTGCTGCTGATGCCGTATTTCCTCTACTCAGGCCAGCACGTGACGGTGGACATTCCCGCCCTGCTGGATCAGTGCCGCGTCCGGTTTCCCGAGCTGTCGATCGAACTGCTGCCCACGCTGGAGAACGATCCCGTGCTGGAGGACCTCTTGGTGGAACGGCTCGGACCGTTGGCGGAAGCGGAGCAGCCGACACGGGCGGACGGAGCGGCGATCGAGCGGCAGAGTTACCGGATCATCGAACGGCAACTGGCCGATTGGGGTTGCTGGGACGGCGGCGCGGACCGGATCGTCCGTCGCGTGGTCCATGCCACGGCCGACCTGTCCTTCGCGCGCACAATGCGGATTCATCCGGAGGCGATCGCCCGCGGTGGCGCGGCCCTGGCCGGCGGCAAACCGGTCATTTGCGACGTGAAGATGCTGAAGGCGGGAATGACCAAGATCCGCGGCGAGATCTTCTGCGAGATCGATCGGCCGGAAGTCATCGCCTTGGCCGAGGCCCGCGGATGCACCCGGGCCGCGGCGGCCATGGAACACCTTGCACCGCGATTGGACGGGGCCATCGTGGCCGTTGGGAACGCTCCCACGGCACTTTGGAAGATCCTGGAAATGTCCGCCGGCGGCGGTCCGAGGCCGGCAGTGGTCGTCGGGCTCCCCATCGGGTTCGTTGGCGCCAGGCAGGCCAAGCTGGCACTGCTCGAGAGTGATCTGTGTTACATCACCAACACCAATTCGCGCGGCGGCAGTCCGGCGGCGGCTGCGGCGGTCAATGTCCTTGCCCTCTTGGCTGAAGGGAAGCTGTGATGAAAAGACCGTGGAGATGGATCGCGGCCGCGGCGATTCTGGGGATCGCCTTGTGCCCCACGCCGGTCTACGCGATGCACCTTTCGGAGGGCATCCTGCCCGTGCCCTGGGCGGGGATGTGGTTTGTCGTAGCCATCCCGTTTGTCGCCTGGGGACTCCGCACGATTCGGCGGTGGCGCGAGCAGAATCCGCAGGCCGTGACGATGGTGGCGATGGTCGGCGCGGCGGTCTTCGTCATCTCCTGCATGCCGATCCCCATTCCGTGGATCGGCACCTGCTCGCACCCGTGCGGCACGGGCCTGGGGGCTTTGCTGATCGGTCCGGGGCCGACGGTCGTGGTGGCCAGCATCGCCTTGCTCTTGCAGGCACTGTTTCTCGCTCACGGCGGGCTGACGACCTTGGGGGCGAATATCGTGTCGATGGGAGTGGTCGGCGCTTATAGCGCCTACTTCGTTTTTCGCTTGCTGCGAGCGGTCGGAATTCCGGTCTTCTACGCCGCGCTGGCCGCGGGGATCGTCTCCGACTGGGCGACCTATGCCACCACGTCGTTGGAGCTTTCCACCGCCTTGCACGGCGATGGTTCGTTTTGGGCGATGACGGCCGCCGTCATGGCCGCTTTCGTTCCAACCCAGTTGCCGCTGGGAATTGCCGAGGGGGTCGTGACCGCCTTCGCCTACCGCTTTGTTCTCGATCGGCGGCCGGAACTGCTCGGTGCGCGATCCGGTTTGCAGTGGACGGGAGGACCGAGCCCATGAATGAAACGAAGACTTGGGAGGGGGTCGATGCCACGGTCATCGAAAAGGTGGCGACCGAGGCCGGCCATCCGCCGCGGGAACCGTACAT
This sequence comes from uncultured Planctomycetaceae bacterium, assembly GCA_964430315.1. Lineage (GTDB taxonomy): Bacteria > Planctomycetota > Planctomycetia > Pirellulales > Thermoguttaceae > CALFBP01. Next base: position 12,803 of record CAYSGY010000018.1, on the reverse strand, counting down.
CAACACGGAACAAGGGGACTTGCTCCTGTTCTTGTTCCTGCTGGCCGGGGCGATCGGCGGCTTCATCATGGGCTACGCGTTCAGGGCCCTGTTTCCACCGCGGAAGATGAGTGAGGATCGTCGTCCCGCACCTTCGGTCTAGAGAGTTCGCCATGCACCAGGTACCGGAAGACTTGTCGAGGAATGACTTCCAGCGGCGTTGCCTGCTGTCGGGGTGCGACATCCGAGTCCGGCTTGTCCTGACCCTCGCGGCGATCCTCGCCGTGGTGGCGTCGTCGAGCGTTTGCTTCGGCCTGACCGTGCTCGTGTGCTCGCTGGTTGCTCTGGCCATGGTGCGCACTTCGTTCGGAGCACTTCTCCATCGGCTCGCCGGGCCGGTGATGCTTGCCGTCGTCGTCCTCCTCGCGAGGACGTTGTTGACGGGCACGACTCCGTGGGCCGAGTTCGATCTCGGCGTATGCCGGTTGACGGCCACGCGCGAAGGCTTTTGGGCGGGCGCACTAGTCGCTTCTCGCATCCTCGGGTCGCTGGGCCTGGTGACGCTCTTGTGCCGCAACGCGTCGATGCAGGAATTGTCGGCCGCGCTGCGTTGGGCGCGACTGCCGCACGCCTGGATCGAGATCGCGCTATTGATGTACCGTTATCTTCACGTGTTCTCCTCCCAAGCCGCCTGCGTGGTGTCGGCCCAGCGGGTGCGATTGGGTTACCGGAATCTGCGACGCTCGCTTGAGTCGGTGGGCGGCGCGGCGGGTATCGTCCTCCTCCGCTCGCTCGATCAGGCCCAGAAGTCGCACGAGGCGATGGTCGCCCGAGGCTACCGCGGGGCCTTTCCGCTTCCCGTGCTGCCGCCTCTCTCGCGGTCTGAGGCCACTGTCGCCTGCGCCGGTGTCGCGGCAATCGCTTTGGTTTTTGCCCTGGCCGAAAGGTGGTGTCCGTGAATCGCGATTGCGGCCTGACGGCCATCGAAGCCCGAAATGTCGGCTTCGCCTATCCCGGCGGGATCGAGGCGCTCGCCGACGTCTCCTTCCATGCCATGGAGGGCGAGCTCGTGGCGGTCATGGGGGCGAACGGGTCGGGCAAGACGACGCTCTTGAAGATCCTCATGCGCCTGCTCCATCCGCAGCACGGGGAGGTTCGCCTGGGGCCAGCCGACGTGCGGCACATGGCCGCAGCGGAACTCTACAGCCGCGTGGGCATGGTCTTTCAGAACCCCGCCGATCAGTTGTTCGGAGCCTCGGTCGAAGAGGATGTCGCTTTCGGGCCCCGCAACCTCGGGCTTTCCGAGGCCGAGGTCGCCCAGCGCGTCACACACGCGCTTGAGGCGGTCAATGCCGCGGATCTGCGAAGTCGTCCCATCCACCGTCTGAGCTACGGCCAACAGAAACGGGTATGTCTGGCGGGAGTGCTCGCCATGCAACCGGCGGTGCTGTTGCTCGATGAGCCGACCGCGGGTCTCGACCCTTGCGGCGAATCGCAGATGATCGACCTGCTGATGGGACTCCGCAGGCGACAGAAGACCACACTGATCGTCGCCACCCACTGCGTGGACCTGCTCCCGGTTCGCGCCGACCGGATCTACGTTCTGAGCCGAGGGCACGTGTGGCAGGAAGGCTCGCCGCACAAAGTCTTCGCCGATCCGGACCACGTCGCGGAGGCCGGGCTGCGAAGTCCGCTGGTTTCGCAGTTGGTCCAGGAACTTCGGCGCCATCGCCGTCTGGGGCTCGATAGCCTGCCGTTGACCGTGGCCGAAGCCCGGCAGGAGATCCTCCGGTGGCTGGCCGGCGACCCAACGACTTGCCTTGAAGAAGGAGAACTCGCTTGAGCCTGCGATGCGGCATCACGACCGGCGCCTGCGCGGCCGCGGCCGCGAAAGCGGCCGTCATGGTCCTGAGCGGCGGGGATGCGCCCGAGGCGGTCGAATTGCGGTTTCCTTCGGGGCAGACGGCCAGCGTGCCCATTGTCGAAGTCGTGCGTGAGCCAGCGCGTTCCGCCGTGACCGCGACCGTGCGCAAGGACGCGGGCGATGATCCCGACGTGACGGACGGTCTTGAAGTCCGGGCCAGCGTGTCCTGGCAGGATACTGCGGACGTGAGCTTTGCGGCGGGAGAAGGCGTCGGCACCGTAACCAAGCCGGGGTTGCAGGTTGCGACGGGAGAGCCGGCCATCAACCCCGTGCCGCGCCGGATGATCGCCGCGGCCGTCCGCGAGGTCACGGCCCGAGGCGTCCGCGTCACCATCAGCATCCCCGGCGGAAGGGAAATCGCAGCCGGGACGTTCAATCCTCGATTGGGGATCGAAGGCGGCCTGTCGATCCTCGGCACCACGGGAATCGTTCGCCCCTATTGCGTGCAGGCCCTTCGCGATGCCCTGAAATGCGCGCTGGACGTGGCCGCTGCCTGTCGCGTGACCTCGCCGGTGCTCGTGCCGGGAAACATCGGCGCGCGGGCCGCATCGCGGCATTTCTCGCTCGCCACGGAACAAGTCATCGAGGTCGGCAACGAGTGGGGTTTCTTCGTGGATCTGCTCTCGCGCTATGGTTTTCGGGCGGTGATGCTGTTGGGGCATCCGGGCAAGCTGGCGAAGCTGGCGGCTGGCCAGTGGGACACCCATTCGTCTCGCTCCGATCAGGCCACCCAATACCTGGCCCAACTCGCTCCGGGAGTCCTCGGGCATCCCGGACCGGATCGCACGACCACGGAAGGCATGTTTGCGGCGATGACGAACCCCGAGAAGAGCACCCTGGCCGGTGAATTGGCCAAACGCGTGCGATTGGCCGTGGAGCAGCGACTCGCCCATCGCCTGCCCGTGGCGGTGCTTCTCGTTGACATGGCCGGCGAGTGCCTCGGGCGCGATGGAGAGTTCTCGCCATGGCAGTGAACCTGTCCACGATCGCGATTGTCGGCTGCGGACCGGGCGCGGCGGAGTACGTCCCCGAAGCGGCCCGGCGGGTTGTCGCCGTGGCGGATGTGCTGTTCGGCGCCGATCGGCTCCTGGACCTCTTCGCCGATTGCCCAGCGGAGAGAATCCGCATCGATGCCGAGATCCCCGCGGCCCTGGACCGGATTGCCGAGTCGCATGCCGCCGGTCGGCGCATTGCGGTGCTGGTGAGCGGAGACCCGGGGCTTTATAGTCTGGCACAAGGTGTAGTTCGGCGTTTTGGCCGGGAGCACTGCGACGTGGTGCCTGCCGTCAGTTCGGTACAGGTAGCGTTCGCCCGGCTGGGCCTGGGTTGGGCGGACGCCCGCATCCTGAGCGCCCACGGTCGAATGCCTGACGCTGCCGCGGCCGAACTGGAGCGGAGCGACAAGATCGCCATCCTCAGCGGAACGAAAGCGGCGCTGCGCTGGTCGGCCGAGTTGGCAGCCGCCCTTGAAGCCAGCCACGTCGCGTTCCTTGCCGAGAATTTGACCCTTGAAAACGAGCGGTTTCAGGGCGTGACGCCAGTGCAACTCGGCACGCTCGACGCCGCGTCGCTGTCGATCGTGCTTCTGATCCGGAGGACTCTGCTAACATGACCCCAGGGACCCTTTACGGCATCGGCGTCGGCCCCGGCGACCCGGAATGGATCACCGTCAAGGCGGTGCGGATCCTCTCGGCGTGCCGCCACGTGTGCGTGCCGAAATCGGACGCAGGTTCCGACAGCGTGGCTTTGGAGATCGCGCGCGGTTACTTGCGGCCCGACGCCGTGGTCCACGAACAGGCCTATCCCATGACGGACGACGCGGACGTGTTGCGGCGTCATTGGCGACAGGCGGCCGGCGAGGTCCACGCCCTTCTCAGCCAAGGCGAGGACTGCTGCTTCCTCACGCTGGGCGACGCCCTCCTGTATTCGACGTACATCTATTTGCTGCGCGAACTGGCGGCTATCGATCCGGCCGTTCGCGTCATGACCGTGCCCGGGGTCACTGCGTTCAGCGCGGCGGCCGCCCTGGCCAACCGCCCGGTAGGCGAAAGCAAGCAGTTGGTGACCATCGTGCCGGCCTCCGATGACCTCGATCGGTTCACCGCAGCGCTCGATCGAGGCGGAACGGTGGTGCTGATGAAAGTCGGCAAGCGTCTGAATCGAGCGCTCGACGCACTGGAAATGCGCGGCCTGCTCGATCGGACCGTGTTCGTCTCGCACGCCGGAATGGCCGGGCAGCGCGTGGAGACCGACGTGCGGCGATTGCGGGAAGAGCGGAAGGACGCGGGCTATCTCTCGGTGCTCATGGTACAAGCCGGTGGAAAGGGCGAAGCCGCTTCGTGGCCGGCGCCGGCCGGGGAGGTTCAACGATGAAAGTGTTTTTCGTGGGCGCCGGTCCGGGGGATCCCGAGCTTCTGACGGTCAAGGCGCAACGCCTTCTCCAAGGCGCCCGCCTGTGCATGTACGCGGGGTCGCTCGTCAACCCGGAGTTGCTCGACCTATTGCCGGCAGACGCGGAACGGCATGACTCTGCCGCGATGACTCTCGACGAAATCGTCGGGCTGTTCAAGACTGCCCGGGACCGGAAGATCGACGTGGTGCGATTGCACACCGGCGAGCCGTCGCTCTACGGCGCGATCGGCGAGCAGATGGACGCCCTCGATCGATTGGGGATCGCTTACGAGATCGTGCCCGGCGTCAGCTCGTTTCAAGCCGCCGCGGCCTCGCTGCGCGTGGAGCTGACGGTGCCCGAGATCGCCCAGACGGTGATCCTCACGCGCACGCCGGGCCGCACGCCGATGCCCGAGTCGGAAGACCTCGCGCGCCTGGCCGAATCCCGGGCAACGCTTTGCATCTTTCTATCGACGGAGGGCATTGCGGAACTGACGGGGATGCTGGCGGAGCATTATGGTCCGGACTGCCCGGCCGCGCTGGTATACCATGCTTCCTGGCCGGACGAAAAAATCCTCCGCGGGACGCTGGCCGACATTGGCCGGCGAATTCAGGCCGAGGGGATCCGCCGCACGGCCATCTTCCTTGTGGGACGCGCCTTGGCCCGGCCCGCGCCGCACGCCTCGAAGCTCTACGACAAGACGTTCAGTCATGGCTATCGCTCTGGAGCGCAGCCGTGAAGATCGCCGTCATCAGCTTGAACAACCGAGGAGCGCAGCTCGCCGCCGCACTGGTCGCGTTTGTCGATTCGGCGGAGGTGTTCCTTCACGCGACTGTCACAGCACTGCCCGAGGCCCGGCGATTCCGCCGCATCGCCGAGCTGACTCGTGACATCTTCCCACGGTACCAGGGGCTGGTCTACGTTGCTCCGATCGGAGTCGTGGTTCGGGCCGTCGCTCCCTGCATCCGCCACAAAACAAGCGACCCGGCGGTGGTCGTCGTGGACGTCGGGGCTCGGTGGGCGGTGAGTCTGTTGAGCGGTCACGAAGGCGGCGCAAACCAACTCGCCATGACGGTGGCGAACGCTCTCGGGGCCGAGCCCGTGATCTCCACCACCACCGAAGCCTCGAAGGACCTGATCGTGGGAGTGGGATGCCGCCGCGGAGCCGCGGCGGACGCGATCGTTGCCGCAGTTCGCGAAGGCTTGAGCTTGGCCGGTTGCGATTCCGCCAACGTGCGCATGTTGGCGTCGGCCACGATCAAGGCCGGAGAGCCGGGGCTGTGGGAAGCTGCGAAGACTCTGGGGCTGCCTTTGCGACTGGTCCCCTCGGAACAAATCCGACAAGCGGCTCTGCCGTTCCAGCACAGCGATTTCGTTCAAGAAAAGGTGGACCTTCCGGCGGTTGCGGAACCCGCAGCCCTGCTGGCGGGAAGGAGGACGCAATTAGTACTGAGCCGACAAATCCTGCACGGAGTGACCGTGGCGGTGGCCCGGGAAAGCTGTACGTCGTCGGAATAGGCCCCGGCGGCCCGCAGCATCGCACGTTCCGCGCCGTCGAGGCGATTGCCGAGAGCCGCGTCGTCGTCGGCTACGCACCGTACCTCGACGCGATCGGCGATCTGACCGCCGGCAAGCAGCGGATTGCCTCGGGCATGACCCGCGAGGTCCAGCGATGCCACCAGGCCCTTGAGCTCGCCGCGGCAGGCGAGGTGGTCGCGCTGATTTCATCCGGCGATCCGGGGGTCTACGGCATGGCCGGGTTGGCCCTGGAACTGGCCGAAACCGAAGGCCTGCGCGTTCCCATCGAGATCGTTCCCGGCGTGACGGCCGCCACAGCCGCCGCCGCCGCCTTGGGAGCCCCGCTCATGCTCGATTTCGCCGCGATCAGCCTGAGCGACGTGCTGGTCTCCTGGGAGATCATCCGCCGGCGGCTGGAAGCCGTGGCCGCAGCGGATCTCGTGACGGTCCTTTACAATCCCCGCAGCCGGCGTCGGGTGCATCAATTGACGGAAACGATCGGCATCTTCCGGGCGGCCCGACCGGGCCATACTCCCGTGGGTTTCGTCACGGCGGCCGGTCAATCCGGCCAATCCGTGGTTGTCACCGATCTCGACTGCGCGACGGACGAGCGCGCCGACATGCGGACCGTCGTCATGATCGGCAACAGCACGACGCGCAGGATCGGCCCGTGGATCGTTACCGCGAGGGGATACCTCGACTTGCTGTCTCAGGATGTTCACTCATGATTCTGCTCCTCGGCGGCACAAGCGAAACGCCCGTGCTCGCCGTGCGGCTGGCCGAGGCGGGCTATCGCGTGCTCGTCTCCCGGGCAACCGATGTCCCGCTGGAGCCAGGCACGCACCCGAACATCGAGTGCCGTTCGGGCCCGCTCGATGGTCGCGCCCTGGCCGAGCTTCTCGATCGTCGCGCGATCCGAGCCGTCGTCGTTGCGACCCATCCGTATGCTCTTGCGATCCGCGCAACGGCGAATCGAATCGCCGCGGACAAGGGTATTCCCTGTGTGAGTTACGTCCGTCCTCCGGTCATTTGTGCGGACTTGCCCGGCGTGCAGTTTGCCGCCGACCACGCGGCTGCGGCCGTCGCCGCATTCGCTCGTGCGAGACCGGTGTTGCTCACGACAGGGTCCCGGAATCTCGGCCCGTATGCCGAACAAGCCGCCCGCACCGGCGCGCCCCTCGTCGTGCGGATCCTGGACCATACGCAGTCCTGGGAGGCCTGCCGGCTCGCCGGCATTCCGCCCCAGCAGATTATTGTGGGGCGCGGGCCGTTTTCCATCGAGGCCAACCGGCAGCATATTCGCACCTTTGGCATCGGGGTGCTGGTGACGAAGGACAGCGGTGTTGCGGGCGGCACGCGGGAGAAACTCGACGCGGCCCATGCCGAAGGCTGCGATGTGATTGTCGTTGGTCGCCCTGCGACGGTTGGCGAACGTCCTTTCGCCGATTTGGAGTCGCTCGTGGCTGGGCTCGCCCATGCCGCTGTCAAACCTAAATGATGGGGAAACCGAAGACGCCGCCCTCAACGGCCGGACTGCCTTGAGCGGCTTCGGCCGGATGAGGGAGACGCCGCGGGATGGCTACCCGCGAAACCGACCCCGGAAATCGGGAGGGATGGCTCGCGTCGAAGAGGGAGACGCGACGGGCCGGGCGGGGATCCCTTCCATCAGTTCTTCGAGCATTCCTTCCGCTTCGCGGGTGATCTGCGTGATCCGGAGGAGCCACCCGGACTGCATCACGCCGGTGGCGTCGAACACTTCTGGCGGGAAACAGGCGAGGATGCTGGCGGCAATTCTCACGTTCAAGTCGCAGTTCGGCCCCTCGGGCTCCAGCCACCCCTGGAACGCCGCCCGAAGCGAAGCCAGCAGCATGGGCCATGCAAACCGGCCTCCTTCCTCGGAACGCTGCTGGGCGAAGTCTTCGGCGAAGTCGCGCGCACGATCGGGCTCCACGGCGAACTCGCTGACGTCGTGCCCGGCAGCCAGGTGCCCGATCAGAACGTCGCTCCATCGCTCGGTGCGGTGCCGCAGGGCATTCAGCCGCATGGCTTCCTCGGCCGAGAGTCCGGATTGGCTCACCAGAATCGTGAGCACGCGGTGACGGGCCTCCATGTGTCCGATGAGAACGCTACGGGCCACCGGTTCCATGCGGTCGGTGCCGTGGGTCCGGTCGTAGGCGCACATGGCCGCGGTCCACACCCGGGTGAGGACCTCCCCGGCGAGGATCTCTTCCAGAATGGCTCGGAATGCGCGATGGTCGGCGGAATCCGCCGTCGTAGCGCTCCGGCCCATGGCGATCGAGAGTCGTTTCAGCGAGCGGCCCCAACGGTCCAGGCGGCACTTCGACGCCACCCAGTACGCTTCCACGCATTCCTCGAGGAGGTCCTCGGAAGCACGGATCAAGACCGGCCCGTGAATGGCGACGACCGCCGCCAGATCGATGAGTTCGCGAGCATGCATGGGATTTGCGACAGGCCGTGGTGTAGCGAAGGGGGCCCACGGGCTCTCACCCGTGGGCCCACCTCCTCCCCTGTTCCGAGAACGACGAGTCTGTGTGAGGTGCAGATCATGCAAACGCGATGCCATCGCCCCCTCCCAGGCCAGCAAGATGACGCAACTCATTGTACGACAAGTCGTTACGGGGTGCTTTCAGAGGGAGATCCGCGAGAACGACCGAGAGAGAGGGTGCGTTCGGGCAACAGCCGCGTGTGCCTCAAGACGCTTGTACGCAGCAAAACGGCCTCCGCGGCTCCCCCGTTGGGTTGACCATTGCCGGCCGATGTAGTACAAAGAACCTCCTGTCGGGGGTGGAGTGGACGAGAGGCAAGGTCGTTCCCAAGGGCAGCAACAAGCCACCCCCATAGTAGGAATGTCCCCGTGGAGCCGGCAAATCCGCCGGCGTCCACGTGTTGTCGAATCCGTGAAGGAGTTGACTCTGTGTCGATCAGCGAGCGCAAGAAAGAACTGAAGCGGCGGCGTCACCGGAAGAGCAAGCTCGGCCAGTTGTCGCATCGTTTGAAGAAGGCGACCGTGTCGGAGAAGGCGGTCATTGCGGAGAAGGTCCGCAAATTGACCCCCGGCTGCGAGGAAATCCTCAAGAACTGGGGACTTGAGCCCCGTTAGCGTCTGGACACCATGGACAGAGCACGCCGATCGCGTCGCGGTTTTCTGAGAACGACGGCAGCCGTCGCGGGAGTTGCCGTCGCAACGCACGGGCTCCGGTTCGACGGGTCGCACCGGACCCGGGCCGAGCCGCGCGGCAAGAGCACGCATCCGATCCGCCTCGGAGGGCCGGTGTTCCAGATGCCCAAGGATCCCGAGGGGATGGCCCTGGCGCACCGGAAACTTGGCTATCGGGCCGCCTATTGCCCGGGCGTCGCCCTGGACGACAAGGAGCGGATCCGCGATATCGCGGCGGCCTTCGCCAAGCACGACGTGGTGATCGCGGAGGTGGGGCGCTGGGTCAACCTGCTCGACGCCGATCCGGCCAAACGGGCCGACAACCTGAAGACCGTGACCGAAGGCCTCGCCCTGGCCGAGGCGATCGGGGCCCGCTGCTGCGTCGACATCGCCGGATCGTACCATCCCAAGTGCTGGTACGGCCCGGACCCGGGCAACTTCTCGCAGAAGTTCTTCGACGAAGTCGTGGAAAACGCCCGGAAGATCGTCGACGCCGTGAAGCCCGCCCGGGCCAAATTCTGTTACGAGATGATGGGCTGGGCGATTCCCGACAGCCCCGATTCCTACCTGAAGCTGATCAAGGCGGTCGACCGTCCGGCGTTCGGCGTGCACCTCGATCCCTGCAACCTGATCAACTGCCCGGAGCGGTTCTTCAACACCACCGCCCTGCTGAATGAGTGCTTCGATAAGCTGGGCCCCTGGATCGTCAGTTGCCATGCCAAGGACCTCACCTGGGACGTGGAGATGAACATCCACTTCCGCGAGGTGACCGTCGGCGAAGGCTCGATCGATTTCGCCACGTACCTGAAACGGCTCGCGTCGCTTCCCAACGACGTCACGCTGATGATCGAGCACATGGCCGGCCCCGAGCAGTACGACAAGGCCCGCAAGCACCTGCTCGACCTGGGTGGGAAGAGCGGGATCCGATTCGAATAGCCGGTTCCCACGGCTCGCGCCGTCGGCTACGATCTTGCGCCGCTTACGCGTGAGTCGGAGCTCGGACATGACAACGCGACGTCAGCCCCGGCAGGGGCGTGAGACCGTAGCCCACGGCGCAAGCCGTGGGTCAGGAGGCGCGGAGTGAGACGGGAGCCCCGATAGGGGCGAAAGAGCGCAACCCACGGTGTCGTTGGAGGGCGTGGGGCGACGGCGGCGGGTCACGGGCCGATGGACCTTCTTTCGCCCCTGCCGGGGCTTTCATGCCTGTGCGATCCCGCGTCCCACGGCTCGCGCCGTGGGCTACGATGTTCCGCCGCTAGCGCGGCTTCGCGTGATTCGGACCTCGGGCAAGGACGGAATCGTGGCGCACACCTACAGCCACCTCCTGTATCACGTTGTCTTCAGCACCAAAGACCGCGCGACGTATGTTGACGAGGCGCTGAGGCCGCGTCTCCATGCGTACCTCGGCGGCATTGCCCGCCAGATCGGCGCGGCGTCCGTTCTGGTCGGCGGCACCGCCGACCACGTTCATCTTCTCCTGTCGCTTCCCCCGGCCACGGCGGTGGCCGACGCCTTGCGCGTGTTGAAGGCGAATTCGTCGCGGTGGGTACACGGCCAGGGGCGCGAACGTTCCTCCTTCGCTTGGCAGACCGGTTACGCGGCCTTTAGCGTCAGCCGGTCCGCGACCGATGCCATCAAGCAGTACATCGCGAGCCAGGAGGAGCATCATCGCCGCATGACATTCCAGGAGGAATTCCTCGCGCTCTTGCGAAAGCATGGCATTCAGTACGACGAGCGTTACCTCTGGGAATGATCGCCGTTCATCGACGGGTGATGGCGGCGTCCCGGAGCCCCGGCAGGGGCGTGAGACCGTAGCCCACGGCGCAAGCCGTGGGTCAGGAGGCGAGGAGTGAGACGGGAGCCCCGGCAGGGGCGACAGAGGCAGGACGCGACGTATGGCGTGGTTCGCCCGGGTGGCGGCAGACTTTCGCCCCTGCCGGGGCTTGCCCGCGTGTGCGTCTTCGGTACCCACGGCTCACGCCGTGGGCTACGATCTTACGCCGCTTGCGCGGCTGCATACGCGATGTCACGCCGCTTGCGCGGCTTTGCGTGATTCGGCCCCCGGACACGACGACGGCCGACGGCACTTCAGCCCCGGCAGGGGCGTGAGACCGTAGCCCACGGCGCAAGCCGTGGGTCAGGAGGCGAGGAGTGAGACGGGAGCCCCGGCAGGGGCGACAGAGGCAGGACGCGGCGTATGGCGCGGTTCGCCCGGGTGGCGGGCGGACGCATCCTCTTTCGCCCCTGCCGGGGCTCTCGGATGTCCGCGCATCTTCGGTTCCCACGGCTTGCGCCGTGGGCTACGATCTTACGCCGCTTGCGCGGCTGGAAGGGAATACAGCGTTCTGCCGCGGACACGGCTCTCACGGCGCTGCCCCGCCCGCACGGCTCAAGAAACAAGAAACCCTCGGCTGGCTGGTACAGCCGAGGGTCTTTCTTATCGTGCTGGCAGTGGGGCCTGATCGGCAGACTGGTTACTGGCCGAGCAGGCTGGCGTCGAACGTGCCCAGGCCGAACGTCTTGCCATAGGGCGTCATGATGTGCTGATAGATCCCGTAGTCGGTCGTTTCCGATACGAACTGGGTGTGCCCGTCACAGAACGTCACAAGAGCCCCGCCCGGATGACGCGACGAGGGACGCGCGTAGGCAAGCAATGCGTCGGCCGACGCGGCTGTGGAAGAGTACCATCCACAGGGTACGGTCGTGCTACCCGGGTTGCCGTCCCCCTGAGGAATCGAGTACACGCCCGACGCGCCCGTTCCGACAAGCGGCGCGTGATCGCGCCCGGTGTTGATGCCGTAACCCGTGCTCCACCACACCAAACCGACTTCCCCCTGCCAAGGCGCATAGGAGGTGTCTTCGGTCAAGCCAGCGCTCGCGTTGTTCGCCATCGACCACTCTGTCGCCTGCACGTTCTCTGAGAGGATCATCGTGTTCTGCGATCCGTCATGCGTGCTCAGATAATCGAGAGAGACTTTGCGCGAAGGGCTGGTGAACTGGTTGTGGCACACTCCGCCGGCGATCGCCTTGGCATCATTTCCGGAAACCGTCTGGTTAGCGCCCAGGGGAAACCAAGTTCCATCGGGGATCGAGGCGTCGTCCAACGCGACTCCAGTGTTCACCGCGTACGCAAGAACCGGCCGCGTACGAGCATCAGCCCTCGGATCGCTCGGGCAGACTAGGAACCCAAGACCAACAGTCGGCTTGGCGGTGTACACGGGACCTGAGGAACTCCACTCCGCAGCCAGATCCGCACGGTCAAGATAGCCGAACAGTTCGACTACCCAACTGGTAGCGAACCAACTGTCATACACACCATCGCCGTCAGGGTCCACCTTATAGTGCCGATTGCAGTAGCCCGGGAAAGCCCTTCGGGCAGCTTCGAAGTTCTGCATGGCCAACCCCAATTGCTTTTGGTTGTTCATGCAGGTTGCCCGGCGTCCCGATTCGCGGGCATTTTGGACCGCAGGCAGCAGGAGGCCCATCAGCATCCCGATGATGGTGATGACCACCAGCAACTCAACGAGTGTGAACGCAGTACGTCTCCGTAGAATCATCGCAATCCTCCCTCCGGAATCGGCAGTATGCACGTTGCCCTTGGACGCGCACACCGAAACCGCACCCGACGTGAACGCCTTGCCCTACGAATATTGTCTCAGAAAGTCACTGGAAAATCCAGTGTTTCCTTGGAAAAATCGTTCGCACGCGAAGGAACCTGGTTCTTAGGTCCACTACCCCTCCGAGAGAGGGCCAGGGTGAAGGGCGCGCGGGACACGTCAACGATTTGGGCTCTTCCGGTTCTGGGTGCGAAA
>CAYSGY010000017.1:0-30635 GCA_964430315.1 uncultured Planctomycetaceae bacterium | reverse complement strand
CACAATCCAGGTCATCGAATCACCGCTTATAGCAGTCCAGGTCGGGGGTGAGGGCACGCGGCCTTCACCATGGACCCGGAAGACTCGCCTCGATCGCAGCCGCCCTCACCCCGTGCCCCTCTCCCGTCCGACGGGAGAGGGGAGAGGTCTTACAGCTTCCACGGTGCCCGCATGGGCCGGTCGAGCATCCGGTTCGCTTCGTCGTCGCCGACGAACGATTCGTGGGCCGGGTCCCACTTGAGCTTCCGCTTCAACTTGACGGCGATCTGCTGGAGATTGCAGATGGCGTCGGAGCAGAAGGCCACCTCGATCGGAGCGGCCGGCTTGGTGCGGCCCTTCACGGCGTCGATGAAGTTGGCGTGGTGGTTGTTGCTCTTGAAGAGGTGGACGTCGTTGGGCCCGAGCTTCAGCTTCAAGAGCGACTTGGGCTCCGCGTCGATCCGCGAGCGGTCCACATGGACCCAGCCTTCGGTGCCGAGGAAGAGCACGCCCTGGCCGTAGCCGCCCTTTTGCAGCGGATGCTTCTTGGCCGTGGGGGTGTCCATGTGGACCAACGTCACGCCGTTGGCGTAGCGGTTCTCGACCTGCCATTGGACCGCGGCGTCGGTCAGCAGGCCCACCGGGAACGTCGCGGTCCCTTCGACCTCGGTCGGACCGGACAGATCGGTGCCGTTGCCCCACTGGGCGATGTCGAGGTGGTGAACGCCCCAGTTGCCGATCATGCCCATGCAGTAGTCCGAAATGCAGTACCAGACGCTGTAGCCCTGCTTCTCGGTCCAGGGCCGGCACCGCTGGTAGCAGTAGGGGGCCACCGGCGCCGGGCCCAGCCAAAGGTCGTAGTCGAGTTCCTTCGGCACCGGCTCGGTCGGCTGCTTCTCGCAGGTCCAGCTCGCGGGCACGCCCACCAGGATCGTCTTGAGTTGGCCGATCTTGCCGCTGCGGGCCAGCTCGCACGCGAACCGGAAATTGCCGCCGGACCGCTGTTGCGTGCCGAACTGGAAGACCACGCCGCTGTCGCGAACCGCCTTGCGCACCGCCTGGGCCGCGCGGAGACTCCAGCCGATCGGCTTCTCGCAATACATCGACTTGCGCTGCCGCGTGGCCTCCAGGGCCACCAGCGGATGCCAGTGGTCGGGCACGGTGATCTGCACGGCGTCGATCTCCTTGCGCCCGATCAGCTCGCGGAAATCCTTCAGGGCCGCGCAGTCCTTGTTGCTGTAGAACTCGTCGTTCGACTCCTTGGCCTTCTTCCGCTGGGTCTCGTGGACGTCGCAGACGGCGACGACCTGGACCTCGGGGTTGCCGCGGAACGTCCGCATGTTGCCCATCCCCTGGATGCCCAGGCCGATGCAGCCCAGGACCACACGGTCCGAGGGCGCCACCTTGCCGTCCTTGCCCAAGACGGAGGCGGGAACGACCGCGGGAACGGCGAGAAGACCGGCCAGCCCGGCCGATTGCTTCAGGAACCGGCGGCGGCCTGCGAAACGAAGACGGGTTTGCTGTCGGGTACTCATAGGTGGGAGCCCTCGGGTAGGAGTGTCTTGAAGTCCGCTCCCAAGATACCGCCCGAACGACACCGGTTCAACAGGGCGGCGGGTGGCATGCTCCCACGACGCGAAGCGTCGGGTGAGCATGGAAGCCACCCTCACGGCTTCCATGCCGCCCCTCGGCTGCGCCGAGTGACGGCTTGCCACCCAAACGACGCCGGTTCAACCGGTGCGTCCTACCGCCGTCCCGTCCAAGCGCGCCACACGTTCCCGAGCAGGGCCGGGACGGTGTGGGCAACCAGCGAAGCCCAGTTGCGATAGGGCGGGCGATAGCCGGGCGCCGGCTCCATGGCCAAGGCCCCCGGCTGCGGGCAGGCCACGGCGCACACGCCGCAACCGATGCAACGCTCGACCGAATGCCCGCGCGTTTTCTCGCCGAAGTTCACCGTCAGGGCCCCCATGGGGCAAACCGCCGCGCACTTGCCGCAATAGGTACACCGGGCCGGATCGAACCGGGGAAGGAAATGCGGCGGCGCCACAAGGCTCGGCGCGACGAACTCGGTCATCGTCCGCATCGTCTTGCAGCAGCAGCCACAGCAGGAGCAGGAGACCTGTCCGCGGGTCGACTCGACGTTCATCACGAAGTTGACCATGCCGTGGGCCTCGGCCTCGCGTTTGGCTTCGAGCACGGCCTGCCGGCTCGCCTTCTTCAGCCACCCGTCGCGGATCCCCTGCGCGGCCCAATCGCCCATGACCGTGCAGTTGGCCAGCGGCTTCCCACAGCCCTGCCCCAGGGCGGCCATCGTAGTCCGGCATTGGCACAGGCCGATGCCGAAGAGGTGGAACCGGTCGAGCACGGCCTCCATGCGGTCGGACGGGAGGGCCAGGGGATGCGCGTCGGCGATGCGGCCCACCGGCAGGTAGCGGACCGTACGCGTCGCATGCCGCGTGAATGCCGAGGCGTAGCCCGTCTCGTAGAGGGCCTCGATCAACTCGACGAACTTGCGGTGCCACTGGGAGAGGTTCTCCGGCGTCTCGCTGATCAGCACCATCTCGAAGATGCCGGGCATGACCGGCAGGAGATGGTAGCGGCGCTTCGTTCCCGTCCCGGACGACGCAATGACGCGCTTCTTCAATGCCAGACGCTGGAAAAGCTGCTCCACCTCCTCGACCGGCCGGTGTTCCGCCCTCGCAACCTGCGCGGCGCTCTTGCCCGGCAGGGGACGCAGGTGGCGGACCACCGCGGCCTCCTCTTCGGTGAAGACGTGCTGGACGAAGGCCATCAGCTCATCACAGATCGGCGGGCCCATCAGCAGCGGACTGGCCAGCCTCTGGGCCACGTCGCGGAAGACCCGAGGAACGTGGGGATAATCGTCCACCTTGCGTGGGCGGACCGTGCTCGGCCGCGGCGCCACCGGGGCGACGATCCCGCGATGGACCTCGATGACCCGTCGCGCCGTCTGGCCTTCACCCATCCGATCCTTCTTTCGTTCTGAGGACTCGCCGAAGCAAGTCCATGCCGTCCCCGAATCGTGGAACCTCCTTCAATCTATCGCCCGGCCGTCGTCTTCTGCAATCGCTTTTGGGTCGAAAGCTCACGCCGACGTTCCCTGTAGGGGTAGCGGAGGGCGTTTCCTACCGCGGTAGGCGTTTGCCCCGGACACTAGCCCGACGCGCAAGCGAGGGAGCCACGACCGATTTCCCTCGCTTGCGCTTCGGGCGAGTGTGACGCTGGACGCCACGGAATTCCCGAGGCCTGAAGGATCCGGTTCAAGACCTCAGGCACCGGCCGTCTGGGGTTGAACTGTGCTTCGCCCCCTGTTAGTGTCATGGGAATGCGGAACCTTGCCATGCGATGCGGGACCTCCGTCGCCGCCTGCCGCGACGGGAGACCGTGGGCCCTTAGGGTTTGCCGACTCGGCGGAGGAGATGAAAATGATATCCAGTTCCCGGCCCATCGCGCTGGCGGCATGGCTGGCCGCCATGGTCTTCCACGTTTCCGAGGCGTCGGCACGCGAGATCCACGTCGCCAAGACGGGAAACGACGCGCAGGCCGGCAGCCCGGAAAGCCCGTACTTGACGATCGGCAAGGCCGCCGCGGTCGCCCAGCCCGGGGATACCGTGACCGTTCACGCCGGGACCTATCGCGAGTGGGTCAAGCCGGCACGCGGCGGCCGCGACGAAGCGAGCCGCATTACCTACCGGGCCGCACCGGGTGAAGAGGTATTTGTGAAGGGGTCCGAGCAGATCACCTCCTGGCAGCAACAGGAAGGCGGGCTCTGGAAGGTCGAACTGCCGAACGGATTCTTCGGCGACTACAACCCCTATGCCCTGAACATCTCCGGCGGCTGGCTTCTCTACGGCCAGTGGCTGCACCGCGGCGACGTCTACCTCGACAGCGAGGCACTGCGCGAGCGCAAGGCCCCGGAAGAGGTGAAGCAGCAGGCGCATACCTGGTGTTGCCGGGCCGGCGAGAAGAGCACCGCGATTTGGGCAAACTTCGGCAAGGCGAACCCCAACACGCAGCTCGCCGAGATCAACGTCCGCCAGTGTGTCTTCATGCCGGAGAAGACCGGCCTGAAGTACCTCACGATCCGCGGCTTCCACGTGCTCCACTCCGCCGAGAACTGGCAGCCGCCGGGCCTTCGCCTCCAGGTGGGGGCGATCGGGCCGCGCATGGGCAAGCACTGGATTATCGAGGACTGCACCGTCACCAATGCCCGGTGCGTGGGGATCTCCCTCGGGCACGCGCCCGGCGTGGACTATGACGACATCGACGCCTTCGGCTCACATATCGTCCGCAACAACGTGATCCGCCGCTGCGGCGAGGCGGGGATCGCCGGCCAGAAGGGCGCGACGCGGTGCCTCATCGCCGGCAACCTCATCGAAGAGACCAACTACCGCAAGGAGTTCGGCGGCTGGGAGACCGCCGCCATCAAGTTCCATGAATCGGTCGATACGGTGATCTCGGGCAACCTGATCCGCCGCGTCTCCTACCAGAAGTTCGGCGCGTTCGGCATCTGGATGGACTGGGCCAACCAGGGGACCCGGATCTCGGGCAACGTCATCTACGACACCCAGGCGGCCAACGTCTTCCTGGAAATGGACCACGGTCCGATCCTGGTCGATAACAACGTGCTCGTGGGCCAAGGCGTGAGGAGCAACTCCGAAGGCTGCGTCTTCGCGCACAATCTCTTCGTCGACTGCAAGTTCGAGATGGTCTCCGACACCGGACGTTCCTCCCAATACTACAAGCCGCACACCCGAAACGTGGTTGGCCGCAAACACGGCATCCCGGCCGACGACAAGTGGTTCAACAACCTCTTCGTTCGCCGGGGGTTGGAGGGCGTCAAGAAGGCCCCGGGCTACGCCTCGGATTACAATGTCTTCCTGGAAGGCGCGAAGAAGAGTTCCTTCGCCGATGAACACAGCGTGGTCAACGCAGTCGAGGCCGGGTTCCGCCGCGAAGAGAGCCCCCTGGGGGTTACGCTCCGTTTCCGTCTCGATCCGGCTCATTTGCCGCCCAACGCGCCGTGGGTCGATGGCAAGCTGGTCGGGGTTCTTCCCACCGTCGGACAGACGATCGAAGACGCCCAGGGCCAGGCGATCCGCGTGGAGACCGACCTTCCTGGACAGAAGCGGGCCGCGGCGATCGCCGGGCCGTTGGCGCACCCCAAGCCCGGCGAAAACGTACTCCGCTGGTCCATGAAGAGGTAGTGTTCCAGGCTCGGCAGGAGCCTCGCCTTCCCAGGATTGAGGAAAGGCGATTGCCGCCGCGTCCACCTTCAAGACCGCACGAGAGGAGCCGCATCATGACATCGGATCGTTCCATCACCAGACGGGAGTTCGTCGGGCAGAGCGCGGGAACGGCTGCGGTTCCGCTGCTGGCCGCAGCATCCGGAGCGTTTGCCCAAGAGGCGGGCTCCAAGGCCGCGGCCGGCGTGCCGCCGCAACGCAAGATTCGCATCGGCACGGTGGGCCTCGGTAGTCGAGGAAGCTGGATTGCCGGCCTGTTCAAGCAGCATCCGGGATACGAGATCGTGGCGGCCGCCGACTACTTCGAGGAGACCGTCAACACGGTCGGCGACCGGCTCGGCGTCCCGGCCGGAAAGCGGTTCAGCGGCCTTTCGGGATACAAGCGCGTGCTCGACAGCGGCGTCGAAGCGTTGGTCCTCGAAGACATCCCCTATTTCTATCCCGAGCAAGCCGCCGCGGCGGTCGACGCGGGCTGCCACGTCTACATGGCCAAGCCGTTCGCCGTCGACGTGCCCGCCGTGTTCAAGATGCAGGCGCTGGCCAAGAAGGCCACGCAGAAGAAGCTCTGCTTCCGGGTGGACTACCAGTTGCCCATGGATCCCGCCAATCAGGAAGTCAAACGGCGCATCGGCGAAGACGCCTTGGGCGGCCTGGCGCACATCTACTCGGGCGGCACCTGCGGCCAGTTGCCGGACCCCAAGGTCGGCCCCACCATCGAGAACCTGTTCCGAAGGGCCTGGTACTCGCACATCGGCCTGAGTGGCGACCTGTTGCTGCTGTACGACATTCACATCCTCGACGGCGTCACGTGGGTCACGGGCCAGCGCGCGGTCGGTGCCAGCGGCTACTCGCGCATCGTCCGTCCCGATCCCCACGGCGACCGGACGGACTGCGGCGGCGTCGTGTTCCAACTCGCCGACGGGACCTGTTGGACCCACCATACCCAACTTCTCCAGAACAATGCCGTGATGTACAACCTGGCGGCCGACCTCATGGGCCGGCAGGCCACGGCCCGCCTGGCTTACAGCGGCAAGGTATTTGTCCGCGGGGGCCCCAAGCACTACTCGGGCGAGGTTTCCGGCGGTATCTACGCCGACGGCGCCAAGGCCAACATCGCCGAGTTCTATCGCTGCATCACCGAGGGACGGTTCGACAACGCGATCGCCCTCCGTTCGGTCGACTGCCATCTGACGGCCATTCTCGGCCGCGAGGCCATGGCGCGAAAGGCGTGGCTGACGATGGACGAAGTCATCAAGGAGGCCAAGACCCGCGAAGTCAATCTCCGCGGACTGAAGGCCTGAGCGCGGCAGCAACAGGAGGACGTTTCCATGCCGATCGGTTTCACGAGATCCACCTGTGCTCTTTTTCTTGTGTGGTCCCTTGGCCTGGCGGCCGCTTGTTGGCGGGCCGGGGCGGCGGAAGTCGAGGTGCTCTTCGACGGCGCGTCGTCTTCCGCCTGGGACACGGCCCGGGACGCCAAACGGCTGGCGGCCGAGTTCTCCTTGAGCGAAGTCAAACCCCAAGCCGACCCGGTTGCGATCGTTTGGCGGTTCGTTCCCCGGAGCGCCGGGTTCAACGATCTGTTCCTCCGGAGGCCGATCGAGCGCGACTTCACCGGCATCCGGCTCCGGGTGCGGAACGTGGGGGCCGCGTTTTCGCTTGCCGCCAAGGTGGGCGACGCGGGGGGAGCCGAGTGGACCACGGCCCGGGTGCCCCTGCCCGGCGCCGGCGACTGGCAATGGATCGAATTGCCGCGAAGTGCGTGGAACGTCGCCGGTTGGTCGCGCGATCCGGACGGTAAGCTCAGTTTCCCCCTCTCGTACTTCACCCTGATTGCCTTCGACGTGAAGGCCGGCCGGGAGTATGAACTTCAAACGGCGCGGATCGAAGTGGTGCACCCGGATCGGCCGCGGCTGACGGTGCACGATTTTCAGTTCCCCAAGACGCTCCGAGCCGGCCAATCGGTGCGCTATAGCCTCACCTTCTCGCTCGACCGAGCTGGCCTGGCCGACGACGCGGAGTTGGTGTTCCGCGGCGATGGCGTCCCATTGCTGCGTGTGCCGCTGCCTGTGGCCGTGGTCCCGACGAAGCTCACTCCGAAGCAGCGCGTGGCGCTGCGGGATGTGGAGCTGCACGTCCCGCTTTACGCCCGGGGTGGCTCCCTGACGGTTGCACCGGAGGTCGGCGGATCGCGGTTGGCCGATCCCGCCCAGACCGTGGCCGTCACGCTCCAGGCCCGGCAGCCTCGCGAGACCGTGGCCGAGATCAAGCCCCATGGCGGCGTGCCCACCTTGTTCATCAACGGCCACGCCCACAGCGGCATGAGCTACATGTCCTATCGTCCAAACGGCAAGTATTTTGGGCAGTTCGGCCACCTGGGCGTCCATCTCTACTCGTTCTCCGCAACGCCGAGCGAAGCGGCCTACGGCCTGGCCAAGACCTGCTGGGTCGCGCCGGATCGCTTCGATTACTCCGGTTTCGAGGAGCGTGTGAAGATGCTCCTCGACGCCGATCCGGACGCCTATTTCTTCCCGCGGCTCTACCTTTCCTCGCCGCGGTGGTGGGACGAAAAGCATCCCGACGACCTGGTCACCTTCGACCCTGGCGACGGCCGGCCGCAGCCCTTCTTCCATTCGCCGGCCGACAAGCGCGTGCCCTCCTGGGCGTCTGAGGTGTGGCGCCGCGACACGGCGACCGCGCTTCGGCGGTTCGTTGAGCACGTGCAGGATTCGCCGTACGCGGATCGCGTGGTGGGCTATCATCTCGCCTCGGGTACCACGGAAGAATGGATGATGTGGGGCGGCAACGAAGGGAAATGGGTCGACTTCTCCCCGGCCAACGCGGCCCGGTTCCGTCAATGGCTCAAGGTGAAGTACCGCACCGCCGGCGCGCTTCAGGCCGCCTGGGCCGATCCGGCCGTGACCTTCGAGAATGCGACGGTTCCTTTCAAACGCGAGCGTGAGGCGACCTGCCTCGGCACGCTCCGCGATCCGGAGCGCGAGCGCCGCGTGATCGACTTCTACGACTACAACGCCGACCTGGTGGCCGACACGATCGGGCACCTCGCCAAGGCCGTGAAGGACGCGACCCGGCGCAAGGCGGTGGTGGGCGTGTTCTACGGCTACGTGCTGCAACTCTGCGGAGAGCAGCGGCAACAGAACGCGGGCCACACCGCGTTGGAAAAGGTCTGGAATTGTCCCGACGTGGACTTCCTCACCAGCCCGACCAGCTATGCCTTCCGCACCCCGGGCACCGGCTACAGCCATTTCATGTCGCTCACCGACAGCGTCAAGCTCCACGGCAAGCTCTGGTTCGACGAGAACGACATCCGCACGTGGCTCTTGGACGGAAAGCCGTCTCGCGCCTGGGGACAGACCGACTCCTACGAGGAGACCCGCGGCCAGTTGCAGCGCGAGTTCGCCAACGTGCTCTGCCAGGGCGTGGGGCAGTGGTGGTTCGACATGGGCGGCGGCTGGTACGACGACCCGCGGATCCTCGCCGACATCGGCGCGATGAACCGCATTGCCGAGGCCTCGCTCGACTGGGACCGCTCGCCGGCCGACGAGGTCGCGGTCGTGGTCGACGACCGCAGCCTGCACCGCATGCAGGTCGCCAACCGCTTGAGCCGGCCCCTCCTGCTCGAACAGTTGCCCGAACTCGGCCACCTGGGCGCGCCGGCAGGCTTCTACGCGCTGGGCGACCTGGAGCGGCTCGCACCGCGGAAGATGTACCTGTTCCTCAACGCCTTCGCGCCCGACGCCGCGGAGCGCCGCGCGATCGAGCGATTGAAGGGCCAGGGCCGCGTGCTGGTGTGGGTCTACGCCCCGGGCATCTACCGGGAAGGACGGCTCGATCCGGCCGCCATGGAATCGCTGACCGGCGTGCGGATCGCCATGGACCCGCACCCCGCCAAGCTCGAAGTGAAGACCGACTCCGGCGTCTATGGCGCCGGCTTCGAGGTGTCGCCGGTCTTCTTTGCCGACGATCCGCGGGCGACCGTGCAAGGGCGTCTGGCCGACGGCCGGGCCGGCTTGGTTCGCCGCAACCTCGGCGCGTGGACGACGGTCTACTCCGCCGCCCCGAAGCTGCCCGCCGCGCTGCTCCGCGATCTGGCCGCGCAGGCAGGCGTCCACAATTATCTGCCCAAGCCCCAGCCGCACGACGTTGTCTACGCGAACCGCAGCCTTCTGGCCCTATGCGTCGCCGAGCCCGGGCCGCGAACCGTGGTCCTGCCCCGCGCCTGCGACGTCTTCGACCTGTTCGAGGGCGCCAAGCCGGTCGCGTCGGCGGCGCGTGAGTTCACCGTGACCCTCGAGCGCAACCAGACCAAGCTGTTCCGCCTGTCGGAGCCGAAGAGGCCGTAGCCCCGGTGCGGAAGACTGAAGGCTTCATCGGCTCCGGCCGTCAGGCTATATTGGTGTGATCCAGGGAGGGCGAGGCTGATTTGCCTGCCGTTTGACACGTCGTGTTCGGCCGAGTATCTTGAACGCACGCGGACGGGTCCGAGCGATCTGTGGCCGGTCCTTGAAGCTTCGACTTCCCTCCCCCCACCTCCTATCCTCGCGTGAAGGGACGCAACCATGCCCGGCTTTTCTCAGTTTCTTGGCATCCTGATTGCTTGCGGCGCCCTGGTGTGGTCGGGCCTGGCCGTCGGTCCGGCCGACGCGGCGAAGCCCAAGAGCAAGGGCTACAGGTCGATCACCTGGGAGAAGTTCAAGGCCGCGGGGCCGGAATTGAAACAGATCGGCTTGCTGGCCGTCCGGCATGCCCGGGACATCCCCTCGTCGCCCTGGTCGATCGGGTGCGAGACGCTCGATCGCGATTACGCGAGGTTCAGCACGTACAAGGACTACGTGGGCGAACTGGGGGCCAAGCACGCGCGGATTCAAAGCGGATGGGCCAAGTGCGAGAAGCAGAAGGGCGTCTACGACTTCGCGTGGCTCGACGAGTGCGTTTACGGGCTGAACGAGCAGACCGTCCGGCCCTGGGTCTGCCTGTGCTACGGGAACCCGCTGTACGGCTCAGAGATCAATCTAGGCGCGGGCCTGGCGGGCCTGGTCGAGTCCAAAGAAGGCCTTGCCGCCTGGCTGAAGTACGTGGAGGCCACGGTAACACGCTACAAAGACGTGGTCCACCAGTGGGAGATCTGGAACGAACCGTTCGGCCAGGGGAAGAACTACGCGGTGCTCGTACTCTCCACCGCCGAGCTGATCAGGCGGATTCAGCCTCGCGCGGTGGTAGTGGTGACGGCCGTTCACGATCCGGACCGAGTGCAGGTCCTGAACGCCCTGAAGGCCGCCAACAAGCTGGACCTCGTTGACTGGTGGGCCTATCACCCCTACACGCCCAACCCCGACACCGCGTATGCGGCCGTCGAGAAGACGAAGGCCCTCGTCCAATCGTACAGCCCCAAGTACAAGGTCTATCAGGGCGAGGTCGGCTGCCCGTCGATCCTGGAATGGACGCACGCGCTGGCGGGCTACCCCTGGACCGAGTACAGCCAGGCCAAGTGGGACCTGCGGCGCATGGCCGGCGATCGGGTGCGGGGCATCGACTCGTCGGTCTTCACGATCATCGACCTGAAGTACACCAACATGCTCCAGTCGTTCGGCCTGATCCGCTCGAACCTGCTCTTGGAGTTCATCTACAAGCGGCCGGCCTACTACGCCGTTCAGCACATGATGAGCTTCTTCGACGACGCGGTGAAGCCGGTCGGGGAACTGGAGTGCCGGTCGAGTTCGCCGCGCAAGCTGACCGCCGCCGGGTTCCAGAAGCAAGGCACCCCGGTCGTCCTGCTCTGGTACGGCGACCAGGTGCCCAGCGACGCGCTCGCATGGGATTCGGTCGACGTGACGATCAAGAACACCACGTTCCGGGACCCGGTGTACGTCGAGATGATTACCGGCAAGGTCTACCAGATCGAGCCCAAGCGATGGAAGGCCCACGGGCCCGACGTTGAGTTCACGGCCTTGCCCGTCTGGGACAGCCCGGTCATGATCGCCGAACGCTCGCAGGTGGAACTGAAGAAGAAGTCCCCTTTGGCCGACAGAGCCACCGGCAAGTGAGATCATGTAAGAGAGATTTCGAGGGATGGCCAGAGCGATTCTCCGCGGTGGTGGGGTGAAACGGCGGGTTGCGTCTTCCCGCGTTTGGACTCCGGTTTTGCTCCGAAGGCGCTTGAACGATCGCACACAGAATGCAATGGCAAAGCGCCTCGCGCTCTCAGCTCCGAAGGAGCGTAAGACCATAGCCCATGGCGCAAGCCATGGGAAGACTCGGCCTCTCGCGGCCAACCAAGCCCCGCAAGGGGCGAAAGAAGGTGGCGGCCGGAACCGGGGCGGCAGGGCCCGTTCTGTCGCCCCTCACGGGGCTTCCGGGGGCCTTGCGGGATCGCTACCCATGGCTCGCACCATGGGCTACGATCTGCCGCCGCTACCGCGGCTCCGGAAGAGGCCCACGTCAGAGGAACGAAACCGGACACCCACTCGCCCTTGCCGGTCAATCGGCCTCTCACCTCCCCACCTCCGCGGACATGCCTCGATCGTCTCGTTTCTGCGTGGCATTCGGGCGGCTTTCGTGTTGGCCGTTCGGCCCTTGCTTATCGCGACGACGCTGGCCTCCTGGGTTGCGACGGCGGGTTCGGTGCTTGCCGCGGAAGGCACGCCGGCCCGTGCGGGGAAGACGCCCCTGATGATCAGTGCCGGTCCGGACTGGCTGCCGCTGGAGGTGGGCCTCGACATCGAACCCGGCTCCGCGTTGGATTTCAGCAACGTGGTGCCGCATCACGCGCCTGCGGGGAAATTCGGCCGCGTCGTGGCCACCCAGGAGGGCAAGTTCGCCTTCGACCAGCGGACCACGCCGGCGCGGTTCTACGGCGTGGACCTGTGTTGCAGTGCGCAATTCCTTCCCCACAAGCTGGCCGACCTGCTCGCCGAGCGCTTGGTGCGACTGGGCTACAACGCGGTCCGCATCCATCACTACGAAAGGGACCTGGTGGAGCGTGGGCAGGCCGGGATCCGGTTGCGGCCCGACAAGCTGGACCAGTTCGACTACCTCTTCGCGGCGCTCAAGCGGTGCGGCATCTATGTGACCACCGATCTCTACGTCTCGCGGCTGGTGGCCCTTTCCGACGTCTACGAGGACCACTCCCAAAAGGCAGCCACCGGCCAGGCCAAGGGGGCCCAAGGTGACTGGTGGACGTTCGAGAATTTCTATAATGTCGGCCCGGCCGACTTCGGTGTCCAGGACTTCAAGATGGCCGTCTACGTCAACGACCGGGCCTACGAGAACTACAAGGCGTTTGCCCGCGCGTTGCTCGACCACAAGAATCCGTACACGAAACTCCGTTACGCCGACGATCCCGCGCTGGGCTGGCTGAGCCTGATGAACGAGGATTGCCCCGGCAACTTCCTCGGCAGCCTCAAGGGCAAGCTGCGCGACGACTGGCAGCGGGCGTGGAATCGCTGGCTTGCCGAACGCTATCCGGACCGGCAGGCGCTGGCCCGGGCGCTGGGGAAACTCGCCGACGGGGAGGATCCCGCGCAAGGCACCGTGCCGTTGCAGGCCATCCGCGGCCAAGGGCCGGGCGTCGTCCTGTTCAACGTCTTTGTCGCCGAGGTCCAACGCCGTTTCCTGGACCGCACGCGGACCTTTCTCCGCGACGAGATGCGATGCCGGGCCTTGCTGAGCGACTGCAACGGGTGGACCAATCCCGTCCAGTTACAGGCCGTGCGGAGCGGGTTCGACTACGTCGACGACCATTTCTACGTGGATCATCCGCACTTCCTGTCGCCGCTTCGGCTGCCTCCTTCGCGATTGCCGAACGCCAATCCGATTGCCGGCGGCGCGTCCGGCGGCCGGGCCTGCGCGTTCACGCGCCTTTTCGGCAAGCCCTTCACGATCACCGAGTTCAACTACTGCGCTCCGGGCCGGTTCCGCGGCGTCGGCGGCATGCTCACCGGGGCTTTGGCGGCGATTCAGGATTGGGACGGCCTGTGGCGTCACGTCTACAGCTACCATCGCGACAACATCACCCGGCCCGCCGCCATGTACTACTTCGACGTGGCCGCCGATCCGCTCACGCAAGCCGCCGAACGCGCCGCGCTCTGCCTGTTCCTCCGCGGAGATTTGCAGCCGGCGAAGCACTCGGTTGCGATCGCGTCCACGCCGGAGGCCTTGCTCGGATCGGCCAAGGCGTCGGGCGACGTGGCGCCGTCTTGGCACCGCCTGGCATGGCTGACACGCGTGGGCTGGAGACTCGGCGGCGAGTCGCGGGCCGGAGAGGACGATCTGCCGCTCGCATTCCCGGGCGGCGAGAGCAATCCGCTCGCGCCCGGCACCGAGAAGACAATTCTCGACGCATTCGCCAACCGGCGCTGGTTGCCCGCGGACAACCTGACCGACTTGAAGAAGAACCGCATTCAAAGCGAGACCGGCGAAGTGACGGTCGACGCGCCGGAAGGCATCCTGACCATCGACACGGCCCGCACAGCCGGAGGCTTTGCGCCCGCCGGAAAACGCATCCAGACGCGTGCGGCCGCCATCGAGGTTCTGGACACCCATGCGACGGTCTGGGTCAGTAGCCTGGACGGCGAGCCGATCGCGCGCAGCAAGCGGCTCCTCGTGACCCACCTCACCGACCTTCAGAACACCGGCACCCGCTACGCCGACGCCAGCCGCCAGTTGCTGCTTGCGTGGGGGCAACTGCCGCACCTGGTCCGCGCCGGCCGCGCGACCGTCACGCTCCGTCTCCAGCACGCCGAGCGGGCGAAGGTCTACTCGCTGGCGGTGAACGGCAAGCGCACCGGCGAACTCGAGGCAAAGGTCGCCGGCGGGGCGCTGTCGGTTCCGCTGTCGGTCTCCGCCGACGGGAAGGCGCGGATGCTTTACGAGGTTGAGGTGCGCTAGCATCGAACCGGGGAGTAACTGGTGGCTTCGGCAGCTTGGGTGGCATGCCGTCACTCGGCGTAGCCGAGGGTCGGCATGGAGGCCGTCGCGGCGGCTTCCATGCTCACCCGACGTTTCGCGTCGTGAGAGCATGCCACCCCGGCCTGTCGAGAAAGAACGTATCGAGAGGAAAGGACCCATGGGACACTCCTGCCGTATTCTCCTGTTCGTGGCGGTCTGCAACGCCTCCCTGGCGGCCGAGATTCACGTCGCGCCGACCGGATCCGACGATCAGCGGGGGACGGCCGAATCGCCCGTCCAGACGTTGGAAAAGGCCCGCGCGCTGGCCCAGTCGCTTCGCAAGGAACGCCCGACCGAAGCCGTCAACATCCTCCTGCACCCCGGGACGTACGCGATCCGGAAGACCGTCGCCTTCAAACCGGGGGATACCGGGACGGCGCAATCGCCTTTGAGCATCCTCGCCTGGCGCGATCCGGCGGCCCCGGACGCGAGGCCGGTGTTGGTGGGCGGCGTGGTCGTCGCCGGTTGGAAGAAGAGCACCTTCAACGGCCGTTCGGATGTCTTCGAGGCCGACCTGAAGCCGCTGGCGCTTGCGGTCCCCTTCAAGCAGGTCTATCTCAACGGGCGGCGCCTGACCTGGGCCCGCTACCCCAATGAAGATAAGACGCATCCCTACTCCGGCGGCTGGGCCTATGTCGATGGCGTGCGCCCGCCCATGTACAAGGACATCGAGGGAGAACGCACCGACACGGTGGTCCTGAGGGCCAAGGACGTGCGCCCGTGGTCGCGTCCGCAGGACGGCGAGGTTTGCATCTTCCCCCGTTACAACTGGTGGAACCGCATCGAGAAGATCGCAGCCTACGACCGCCAGACCCGCACCATCACGCTCGCCAAGAAGATGCAGTACGCGGCCCGGCCCGAGGACCGTTTCTGCGTCATGGGGATGCGGGAAGAGCTGGACGCTCCCGGCGAATGGTTCCAGGACGTGGAGAACCAGAAGCTCTACCTGATCCCGCCCGCCGGCGCGGACCTGGCCAAGGACGTGGTGACCGTCCCGACGGTGAACGACATCCTGAGCTTCACCAAGACCCGGCACGTCCGCATCCGCGGGCTTGAACTGACCTGCGCCGAGCAGTGTGCATTGCGTTTCTCCGACTGCGACGACGCGGTGGTCGAGAAGTGCTCGATCCACGACTTGGGCTATTTTGAGGGCGCCGCGGTTTCCCTGGTCCGCGGCACGCACGGCACGGTCCGCGGGTGCGACATCTCGAACATCGGCGGGCACGGCGTCTCGGTCCACGGCGGCGACCAGGTCAAGATGGAGCGATGCGAGCATGCGGTCGACAACTGCTACATCCACCACGTCGGGCAGTTCAACCGCCACGGGATCGGGGTGATGCTCGGCGGCGTCGGGATCCGCGTCTCGCACAACCTGATCCACGACATGCCGCGATGCGGCATCTTTCACGGCGGGGCGCTCAACACTCTGGAGTACAACCGCATCCGCCACTGCAACCTCGAAATGGAGGACACGGGCTGCACCTACACCGGCGGATGGACCGGCGGATGGCAGACCATCCGGTACAACCACTGCTCCGACAGCATCGGGTTTGACAACCACGGCCGGTTCTTCGTCTTCGCCTGGGGCATCTACCTGGATGAGAGCGGGTGCGGCAACGACGTCTACGGCAACCTCGTGGAGCGATGCCAGGTCGGCGCCATGCACCTCCACAACGCGAGAGAGAACCATATCCACAACAACATTTTCGTCAGCAACGCCGGACCCCAGGGCAAGACCCACCAGCTCTCGCTGCAAACCTGGAACAACTCGCCGAGCGGTGTGTTTCTTCAGGACCGGCAGCCGAAGATGCTCAAGAGTTACGAACGGCTGATGACCAATCCCGCGTGGGCAACGATGCGCGGCATGCACGTGTCGCCGGCAGACCCCTTCCTGCCCGACGGCACGATCATGCGGGGCAACAAGATCACCAAGAACATCTTCTACTACCCCAACCAGCCGGACTCCCGCTACATCCGCGAGAACGGCGTGAACCTCCAGTCCAACACGATCGATTCCAACACGGTCTGGAACGGCGGGACCGTGCCCGTGAAGACGGGCAAGCAGGCGTTCAAGAAGGCCCTTGCCGACCTGACCGGCAAGATCCCGAACGCCGATTTCTCGCGACGTCTCACGCCGCAGGAAGTCTCCAAGGCCCCCGACCGCACCGTGGCCGCCGACTGGCGGTGGTATCAGAAGATCCTCCCCGGTCTCCGGGCGGAGATCGTCACGAAAGAAGGCAAGAACGCCTTGCGGCTGCCCGGGGCATTCAACAAGGAAAAGAAGTATATCCAATACACGTGCGTCCGATCGACGCCCTTCGCGCTGACGCCCGGCAAGCACTACCGTCTCGCCTTCCAGTTGCGGCACGGCGATGCGACCGGCGAGCTGGTCGCCCGCTTTGTTTCCGAGGGCCGGGGCCTGTGGAAGGCGTTCGGGCAGCGGGGCTTTCTGAAGCGTTCGGATATGTCGGACGTCGTCACCGCGGCCGAGGGGATCACGTGCGAGACCGGCTTCTACCTTCCGAAATCGGGCGAAGCCGACTACGACGCCCGCGTGACCGACCTGTCGCTCCACTTCCAGTTCAACTCGAGCCAGGGCTGGGCCGAGATCAGCGGCCTGCGACTGGACGAGGTGGAGCCGGCGACCGAATGGGAAGCGTGGCAGTTGGCCGGGGCGGACGTGCATTCGGTGGTCGCGGACCCGCTGTTCGTCGATCCGGAACACGGCGACTTCACGCTCAAGCCGGAATCCCCGGCCCTGAAGCTCGGCTTCAAGCCGATTCCGCTGGGCGAAATCGGCCTGTATCAGGACGACGCCCGCGCGACATGGCCGATTCGGGAAGCCGAGGGCGTTCGGGAACACCCGGAGTGGCTCCAGTCCGTCCCCATGGACTGAGCGTCACCGCGTGGCGAGAGTACGCTCAACGGTTGCCCGAGAATGGCTCCTCTCGCCCGTTGGACGGGAGCGCTGAGACAATCATCTCGCCGCCCAACAGCGCTCACCCTAACCCTCTCCCAGAGGGAGAAGGGACCGGTGCTGCGTACTTTCGGGACAGCCTCTCGGTGCTGGGCGGGTTTCACCCTGGGGAGGTGAAAAGCGGGAAGTTGAAATGGGTGGCCCGGTGGCTGCTTCTGTTCCAGACGATTCAACGAGCAGCGGAGTCTTCAGCCCCGAAGGGGCGCGATAGGAAAGTCGTATCCCGCCCCTTCGGGGCTGAAGGGGACTGCGGCGAACACTCCTGTTCTGGCGTGTGCATTTCGACCGTTGTTCTCGTTCAGAACAGAACCAGCATCCATGAGTCCCCTGGCCTTTTACCCACCCACCGCTCCAGCCCGATCAGGCAAGCTGGTGGTGAAGTCGGACATGGGAAGGCCCCCTTCAAACTCGAAGTCCACTATCTCTATTCCACGTGGTTTCGCCGTTTCCCGCGATAGTAGCTCCCGCCGGTTTGCCAACGCTCCGGGGATTGTGGTAGGATATTCCCCGAATCCTCTGGAAAGGAGCCACCGATGAAGATGTTATTCCCGTGTATATCGGCGGTGCTGTTGGCAACCGTTTGGGGCATCGCTTCGGCGGGCGAGCCGGCCACGGTCCGTATGTGGGAGCAGTCGGTCGCCATCCCGACTTATCCGCTCGGCGAAGCGGACAAGGACCCCATCTTCTACAGCGGGCGCCGGTATCAGGGGGCCAAGGGGCCGGTGTATCCCTACGCCATGCTCGACAAGCTCGGCGACCGGCCCGTGGACAAGCCATACCGGACGGTCTACCTGGAGAACAAGTACCTCCAGCTCTCGATCCTGCCGGAGCTTGGCGGCCGCATCTTCACCGGGCTCGACAAGACCAACGGCTACGACTTCTTCTACCGCCAGCATGTGATCAAGCCCGCCCTGATCGGAATGGCCGGGGCCTGGATCTCGGGCGGAGTCGAGTGGAACATCCCGCACCATCACCGCGTGACCACGTTCATGCCGGTCGACTACCGGCTGGTCGAGAACCCCGACGGGAGCAAGACGGTCTGGCTGGGCGAGACCGAGTGGCGTCACCGCATGAAATGGCTGGTGGGCGTGACGCTCCACCCCGACCGGTCCTATCTTGAGATCACGACGAAGCTCTTCAACCGCACCCCCGTGGCCCACTCGATGCTCTGCTTCGCCAACGTGGCGGTCCACGCCAACGCCGACTACCAGGTGATCTTCCCGCCCGGTACCGAGTACGGCACCCAGCACGCCAAACGCGAGTTCGTCCACTGGCCGATCGGGCAGGAGGTCTACAACCGGGTGGACCGCCGCGGCGTCGACCTGAGCTGGTGGAAGAACCAGCCGTCGCCCATCTCGATCTTCGCGTGGAACTACGACGACGACTTCGTCGGCGGCTACGACCACGGGAAGCAGGCGGGCGTGGTCCACGTGGCCGACCACCACGTCGCGCCCGGAAAGAAGTTCTTCACCTGGGGCAGCGGCGAAGAAGGCCGGATGTGGGACAAGGTCCTGACCGACGGCGACGGGCCGTACATCGAACTGATGACCGGGGCCTATTCCGACAACCAGCCGGATTACAGTTGGGTCCAGCCCTACGAGACCCGGATCGTGCGCGAGATCTGGTATCCGCTGCGTTCCCTGGGCGGGATCAAGAATGCGAACGACGAAGCGGCGGTGAACCTGGAACTCGACGCCTCGCACACCGCCCGGTTGGCCGTGAACACGACCTCCGAACGTCGCGCCGCCCGGGTCGTCCTGGAGGCGCGTGGGAAGACGATCTACGAGAAGACGGCCGCGATCGGCCCGGAGCGGCCCTTCGTGGCCCAGGTCGCCGCCGGTCCCGGCGTGAAGCCCGAGGATCTGAAGCTCACGGTCTGGTCGGACGGAAAGGAACTGGTCCGCTACCAACCGGCCAAGCCCCGCGGAGCGCCCATGCCCGATCCGGTCACGCCGCCGCCCGCCCCGCAGGACGTGAAGACCGCCGACGAGCTTCACCAGATCGGTCTTCGCCTGGAACAGTTCCACAACGCGGCGATCGAACCGTATCCCTACTACCAAGAGGCCTTGAAACGCGATCCCGGCGATTCGCGGGCGAACACGGCCCTTGGAATCCTCTACTGCAAGCGAGGCATGTTCGTCGAGGCGGAGCAGCGGCTCCGTGCGGCGATCGCCAGGATCACGACGCGTTACACCGTGCCCAAGGATACCGAGGCGTTCTACTATCTCGGCGTGGCCCTCGACGGCCAAGGCAAGCACGACGCGGCCGACGAGGCGTTCTACCAGGCGACGTGGGGTCAGGCCTGGTCGGCTGCGGGCTACTTCGCGCTGGCCCAAAATGCGTGCCGGAAGGGCCGGCTTGCAGAAGCGCTCGATCTTTTGCATCGCTCGTTGGCCACGAACACGCGGAACCACAAGGGCCTGGGACTCAAGGCGATGCTGCTGCGGCGACTCGGCCGCACGCAGGAGGCCTTGGCCGCGGTCTGCGAGGCCCAGCGCCTCGACCCGCTCGACTTCTGGAGCGGCAACGAGGCGTACCTCGTGGCAGCGGCCGGCGCGCAGCCCGCGGAAGCGGGGAAGGCGAAGGCCGGGCTGGAGGCGTCGATGCGCGGCGAGGTCCAGTCGTACCTGGAACTGGCGTCCGACTACGCGGCTTGCGGCGTCTGGGACGATGCAATCGACGTGTTGACCCGGTTCGTCGCCATCTCGCCCGACAAGACGCGCATCCACCCGATGGTCTACTACAATCTCGCCGATTTCTGCGACCGGAAGGGAAGCCGCGAGGAGGCCCGTCGCTATGGGGAGTTGGCCGCGAAGATGCCCCGCGACTACTGTTTCCCGTTCCGGCTGGAGTCGATCGACGTGCTCCGGCGGGCGATGGCAGCCAACCCGGCCGATGCCCGGGCACTCTATTACCTGGGGAACCTCCTCTACGACATCCAGCCGCGCGAGGCGATCGCCGCGTGGGAGAAGTCGCGGGACCTGGACCCGGAATTCGGAACGGTCCATCGCAACCTGGGCCTGGCCTACGCCCGCATCGAGGGCGATTACCCCAAGGCCGCGGCGAGCCTGACCGCGGCCGTCGAGGCCGATCCGACCGACCCGCGGCCGTTCACCGAGCTGGATGAGGTGGCGGAGGTTGCGGGGGTCTCCCTGGAGAAGCGGCTGGCGATCCTGGAGAAGAACGCCGCCACCGTGGCGCGGCGCGACGACGCCCTGCTGCGCCACGTGGGCCTCTGCCTCCTGGCGGGCCGCTACGACCGCGCCCTGACGCTTCTGGCCGACCACCGCTTCCGCCGCTGGGAAGGCGAGAACGGTCCCCATACCATGTACGTCGACGCGCACCTGCTCCGCGGACAACGGCATCTCGACGCGAAGCAGTTCGCGGAGGCCCGGCAGGATTTCCTGGCGGCGCTGGAGTATCCGGAGAATTTCGAGACGGGCCGCCCGCTCCACGGGGGCCCGAAAACGGCCGAAATCGAGTACCTGCTGGGCGTGACGAGCGAGGCCCTCGGCAAGCCGGCCGAGGCGCGGCGCCACTTCGAGCAGGCGGTCGCGGCCGGCGCGGAATCGCTGCCCATCCGCTACTACGACGCCTTGGCCCAAAGGAAACTCGGCAACGAGGCCGCCGCGCAGAAGACCCTCGACGCCCTCGTCCGCGCCGGGACCGAAACCCTCGATTCCCTCAAGCGCGGTCCGCGCACGGACTTCTTTGGGATCTTCGGGACGAACCAGGCGACGGCCCTTCAGGCCGCCGAGGCCCACTACCTGATCGGCCTGGGACTCCAGGGTAAGGGGCGAGCGGCCGAGGCCCGGGCCGAATTCGAGCGGGCCGTGAAGCTCAATCCCAACCATCTCGGCGCGAAGACGCGCGTGGGACGGGGGAATTAAACGACCTCGCCCTCCCAAAGCCCACGGGTTGCAACCCGTGGGCTTTCTGGAGCGGCCGTTACGCGATCTCAAACCCTTTGCGCTGTTCGCGCCGCAGCCAGGTGTCGGCCTCGGCGTCGCCGACGAAGACCTCTTTGGCGGGGTCCCAGCGGAGCTTCCGGCCCAGACGCACGGCGATGTTCGCCAGGTGGCACGTCGAGACCGAGCGGTGCTGGCAGACGACGTTGGAGATTGTCGGGCGGCGGGTCCGGATGCAGTCGAAGAAGTTGCCCATGTGGTTGACGATCGCGTCGAGCTTGCCCGCCTTGAGCGTGTGCGACGGGTTGTCGTCGGGGTAGATGCCGTAGAACTTCTCGCGTACTCCGGGATGGAAGGGGAGGTCCTTCGCGCTGACGCCGAAGGACGCGGCCAGGTCGTCGATCAGCTTGCCGCTGAGCGTGCCGCGGTTGACGAAGATCCGGCCCTTCTCGCCCTCGAGCATCAGCCCGTTGCGTCCCTCGGTGGCGATCACCAGGCGCACGCCGTCGGCGTAGCGCATCTCGGCGTGGAACTGGGGGGCGACGTTGTAGCTGAAGGGATCGTTCGGAAGCGAGGAGGCCCGGCCCTCGATCTCGACCGGTCCGGAGTCTTGGGCCCCAATGGCCCACTGGGCGATGTCGAGGTCGTGGGCGCCCCAGTCGGTCATCTTGCCGCCGGAATACTCGTACCACCAGCGGAACGTGTAGTGGCACCGCTCCTCCAGGTAAGGAACGCTGGGCGTCTGCCCCTGCCAGAGGTCCCAGTTCAGGCAGCCCGGCACCGGGCGCACGGGGAAGGGGCCGCCGGTCGGGTTGGGCGATTCGATGGCCGTCACGGTGTGCAGCTTGCCGAGATGGCCGAGACGCACCAGTTCCACGGCCAGGCGAAAGCGGGCGTCGCTCCGCTGCCAGGAGCCGGTCTGGAAGACCCGGCCCGTCTCCTTCACCACCCGGCACAGGATCTTGCCTTCGTCGATGGTGAGCGTGAGAGGCTTCTCGCAGTAGATGTCGATTCCCGCCCTGGCGGCGTCGATGGCGATCTTCGTGTGCCAGTGATCGGGCGTGCCGATGAGCACCACGTCGAGCTTCTCCTTCTCGAACATCTTGCGATAGTCTTCATAGATCCTCGGCGTGCTGCCGAAGGCGGCCCGGGCCTGCTCGCGGACGTTGCGGTCGACGTCGGCGATGGCCACGAGATCGCCGTGGGCCCGGGCCTTTTCGGCAATCACCGAGCCCTGGTAGCGCATGCCGACGGCCCCGATCCGGAAGCGGTCGTTCTTCGCTTTGGGCTTCGCGGCCCCCGCGGCCTGCGCGGTGAAGACGTAGGGCGTCGAAAGTCCGGCCACGGCCGGACCGGCCACGAGCAGCTTGCACAATTCGCGTCGATTCATCGCTTTCTCCGTGACAAAGGCAACTGGGACACTTGATTCATACCATCCGGGACGGCCGCCGTCTACCGGGCGAGCTCGCCCGGGTCCATTCCCGTTTCTGCGCGGGCGACATCGGCATCGAGCGTGAGCGTTGGAGGTGCAAGCGTGGCATTGTGCGCGGCTTCGCAGTATATTGAAGGAGTTGCCAGCATTTCCGCTTCGTTGACCTGCCTTGGGAGCCCACCTTCATGAGACGGTATCTTCTCGGCATCGTTGCCTGTTTCGTGAGCACCGCAGCCCTGGCCGCGGCCCCGCCTGCCCCCGCCTTTCGCGCCGGTGCGGCCATGAGCAACATCACTCCGCCGCTGGGGCGGCCGATTGTCGGCAATTTTGTGGCCCCGCTGTCGACCAACGTCCACGATGAACTCCACGCCCGGTGCCTGGTGCTCGACGATGGCAAGACGAAGCTCGCTCTGGTGGTGCTCGATCTGCTGGGAACCGAGGCAGGCATGTGCGCCGAGACACGAAGCCTGATCGAAAAGCAGGTGGGGATTCCGGCGACCAACGTGCTGATCTCCGCCGTGCATACCCATTCGGCCAGCAGCACCGGCGGCAAGGCGCCTGCCCCCGGCAAGCCGGAGTACGAGAACTACCGCGCCTTCGTGGTGCATCGCATCGTCGACGGCGTGCGCTGCGCAGCGAACCGGCTGCGTCCGGCCCAGTTGGCCTGCCTTACGACCCAGGCCCCGGAGCACGTCTTCAATCGTCGCTGGTTTGTGAAGCCGGGCGCGGCGCGTCCCAACCCGTTCGGCGGCATCGACCAGGTCCAAACGAACCCGCCCCAGGGCAGCCCGGACCTGATCAAGCCGGCCGGGCCGACCGATCCTACGGTGACGATCCTCGCCGTGCGCGAGCCCGAGGGGCGGCCGATCGCCGTTTACTCGACCTATTCGCTGCACTACGTGGGCGGCGTGCCGAAGGGCGATATCTCGGCCGACTACTACGGCGTGTACTGCGATCGCCTGGAGCGCCTGCTGCACGGCAACGAGCAGGATCCACCCATGGTGGCCCTGATGGCCAACGCGTCCAGCGGCGACATCAACAATCTCAATTTCCTCCACCCGCGCCCGTCCAAGAAGCCTTACGAGCAGATCCGCTTCGTGGCCCACGATTTGGCCTCCAAGGTGCAGGCGGCCCTGGCCAAGGCCGACTACCGCGATCAGGTGACCTTGGCTGCCCGCTATCGGGAGACGATCGTGGCTCGTCCGCGTCCCACCGCCGAGCAGATCGCCTGGGCCAAGCAGACCTTGACCAAGCCGGCCCCCAAGCCCGACGAGGTCAACCTCCCCTACAGCTACGCCCGGCGCATCCAGGGGATGGTCAACCGCGAGGAGAAGGTCTCGGTGCCGTTGCAGGTGTTGCGGATCGGCCCGGCGTGCCTCGGCACGATGCCCGGCGAGCCGTTTTGCGAGATCGGACTGGAGTTCCGCCGCCGCAGCCCGGTACAGCCGGCCGTGCTCATCGAGTGGGCCCACGGCGGGTTCGGCTACATCCCGACCGCCCAACACTTCGACTGGGGCGGCTACGAGACCTGGCTCGGCTCCTGCGCGTTCGAGCCGCACGCCTCGGAGAAGCTGCTCGATATCTTGCTGGAAATGGTGGCCGAAGTCCGCTCGCGTTGACTGAGATTCACAAGGCCCGCGCGTTTCGGTTCTCCGTACCGGCTTGCTTCCTCTCACTCCGGCTTGATCTTGAGGTTGCGGAAGTAGACCGGCGCGCCGTGATGTTTCCCCTGCAATCCAATGTGACCGTGGGTCGGCAGTTCGGCCCAGGGGCGGCTGAGCCACGGCGGGATGTCGCTGCCGTCGGGGTTCTTCTTCGCCGAGGTCCAGCGACGGAGATCGATCCGGTTGACCGCCTTGCCGTTGAGCACCACGCTGAGGATCGGGCCCTTGCAGGTGACGGTCATCCGGTTCCACTCGCCGGGCTTGCGCACCGCGCTGCTCGTGGGCGCCTGGTGGCCGAAGAAGGCCCCGCAGCGCGAGGTGGGCGACATCTTCGCCCGCTTCGTGAGGAAGTCGTCGGCGATCTGGATCTCCACGGAATTGGGCACGAAGTTCTTGATGTCGCTGCAATAGACGAACACGCCGCTGTTGGTCCCGACGTCGTTCTTGAACTCCAGATCGATCACGCAGTCCCCGTATTGCTCCTTGGTCCAGATACACTCGTCCTTGCTGGCGGTGAACACGCCGTCGGTCACGGTCCAGACTCCGGCCGGGAACACGGTGTTCGACAGGTCCGGGGCAATCAGACTCTTCCACCCGGACGAATCCGGATGCCCTGTCGGTTCCGCCGCTGCGACCGGCCGGATCGAAGTCATCGCTGCCATCCCCAGAGCCAGCACAACACTCGCCATTCTCATCGGAACAGTCCTCCTGCAAGGAAACGGAGACGTGGGATTGGGTTGCGAGGCCCGCCCGGGCCGCGCTCCGGGCACCGGAGGCGGCCTCCCGGGTCATTCGACTTCCACGAAGACTCCCTCGCCCGACGCAAGCGTGAGAGGATAGAACCCGTCGGGGCCGAGAGTCAACGCCGTGCGCTCTCCACGCGGCCAGGCGACGACCTTCGAGCCGGCGATCTTCAGCTTGACGTGCGCCGTCTTGACCGCCTCCAACTCGCTCATGTTGACCACGGTAAACGCGGCTCCGCCGCCACTGTTCCTCTCAAAACAGCCGATCAGCAGCGGGTCGTCGCACTGGATCTGCTGAATCGTCGGGAAGGTGCCGACCGGGTTGCTGAATTTCAGGTACGGCGTATCCTCCGTGCAGCGATGGGTCCTCGCGCCGACGTTCTTGTACCGGACGAAGGCATCGGAGACGCTGCGGATCTCCTTGAAGACGGTCGCGGCATCGTACCAGGCATTCGTCCGTTTGCCGTCGACGGTGATCAACGACGGGCATTCCGCATTGTGGCCCGCATACGTCCAGCAGAGCAGGCCCTTGCAGCCGAACGACAGCATGCAGTACGACTGCCAGCGGAACTCCGATTCCGTCGGGGTCCGCTTGCTGGGGACCCAGGCGAACGTCTGGATGCAGCACCAGAAGTCCTTGCCGTGCTCGCGGGCCGACGCTGCGATCACGTGGATCGATTCGCAGTAGTCCCGGTACGTCGTCCGCCTGCCCTTGGCCCAGTTGAGCGGGTAGATGTCGGTGCAGATATACGGCGCGTCGAACTTCCTGCAAAACGCATCACAGTATTTCTTGTACAGGGCGGGATCGGGGTCGTAGTACTCGATCGCGGCGGCGGAGGCCCCGTATTTCAACTGTGCCGCGTTGGCGTACATGGGAAGCAGGTTGACGTACGGCAGCTTGCCGCCGGTCTCTTTGTAATACGCATTGCAGATCCCGGCGAGCTTGTCGTACTGGTCCGTTCCCGGTTCGTCCGTCACGTAGGTCCCGGCGAAACACGGATGGTCGAAGTACTCCGCGGTCGCGACGGCGGAGTCCTTGTACGCGCCGTCGCCCAGGATCAGCTCGACGCCGTAGCGGTCGCAGTCCGTGAGGAGCATTTTTCGGTTCTCGGAGCCGGCCAGGGCGCCGTGGGCGATGATCCAGTCGAATCCGCCGGAACGGTACGTTTCAATGAAGTCCTTACCGATCGCTTCCTGGTTCGGACTGACCCATGCCCCGATCCGAATCCGGTCGCGAGTCAGGTACTCGCTGGTATAGGGCGATTCGATGCGCGTTCCCAAGGCGGTTTGAACGGCTGTCGCCAGGACGACGGCCGCCTCGGCGCGGGTCGCCGGCCTGGCTTCGGGCTTGAGAGGGATACCGTACTCGCTCAGCGAAGCGACCGCGCCGTTCCAGTCGGGTTCCGAAAGCGGACCGTTGGGGAGGAACTTCCCGTCCTTCCCGCCGTCCAGCAACCGCCGCGCCACGGCGAATCGAATCGCCGACCGGGTGTTCGCCGGCAGGTTGGCGAGGTCGTCCAGCGGCAGCTCTTCGTTGACCAACCGGTACGTCCCCGGCTTCCTCGCCACGAAGTGGGTGAACCCGCGGCGATTGGTCTGGCAGACGGGAACCACCGACTCCCCCGCCTTTCCGTCTTTTGGAGTGAACCGGACGACGGTCGCCTCGGAAGGACTCTTGATCTCCGTCGAGCGGAGCATGAAGTCGGCCCGGTCGAACCCCTCGAAGAGGCAGCCGCCGGGAACCAGCACCCGCTCCAGGGGCGCGACGAACTGCGTCGGCTCCGAATAGTCGGGGGCGTCCACGGCGGCGGCGAGAAAGCGTTGGGCCTCCGCCTCCGACGGGAAGAACCCAAGCCGGGAAACCTGATAGACGGAATCCGTGTCGCTCGGATTCGTCGGGTCGAAGCGGAACGAGGTGATCGTCCCGGTCCAATTCTTGTGGTCGAACTTCCGCATGTCGACCATCGCGGTCCGCCACGTATTGTCGCCGACGACGGAGAACGAGGAATAGCTCTTGTCGGAGAGAGCGGTCAGGGTGTCGGTCGTGAAGAAGAGGCCGGCCTGGGTAATCGTCGTCTTGTACTTGTACCGCACCCCGAAAAACGGCCGCTTGTCGGCGGGGAATGCGTCCTCCGCGCCCATCGGAACGGTCAGGGTGAGGTCGGTCCCGGTCGGAATCAACTTCGTCAACCCGACCTCGTGAACGAGTTGCCCTTGACCGAGCGAGATCAACTTCGCGTCCGGTCCGTTGTTGAAGACCCAGACCGGCTCGCGGGCGGACAGGGAACCGGCACACGCAACCACGCACAGGAACAGGAGGGACGGTTTCATAGGGCGGCAACCAGGCTGGAGGGAGGTTGTGGGGAGGGCCGTTCACGCATCGTTGTCCCGAGGGACGCCTTTGTCAAGCCCATGCGGGGAAAAGACCCGGCCGCGATGCAACGGGTGCGCAACGTGGAAACGCCGCTTGTTGACGGCCACCCAACTCTCTGATAACGTGCAAATACTCTCCAAGCCTTGACGCCAGGGACTGGTGGTCTCCGGCACGAAAGCCTCCTTCGGCAGTCTCTACCTTCTGAAAAAGGCCCGTGACATGCACCGTTTTCTTTCGCTTCGCGTACTGGCCGGCGTGTTGGCCGCGAGTGCGTCGTCCTGGATTCTGGCTTCCACGGGCGTGGCCGCGCCCGCGGTCCTCTCGATCAGCACCGGCGGCGAGGTCCGCCTGGTGTGCGGCAAGAACGAAATCGCCCACGTCGCCCCGGGGCTCTTTGAGGCCGGCTGGCAGGGCGCGGGCTACGTGGCGGGCAACCCGAAGGACAACCGGCCGGGCCACTATCGCGGCAAGCTCACGGCCAAGGGCGGTTTGGTCGAGAGCGCGTTGCGCACCGCCGAGGTCGCAAACGGACTCTCCTTCGCCTACACGCTCACGCCCAAGGCGGCGCTGCGTCTGCAAATCTTGTACGTGGCCGTGGAGTTTCCGGAAGAGGAAGCGGCCGGCCAAGGCTACGAATGCGACGGCGTGCGGGGGACGTTCCCGGCCAAGCTCGGGAAGAACATCCTGCTCTTCAGCAAACGCATCCGCCGGCTCTCGGTGACCACGCGGACCGGCGGCCGGATCGCCCTCGAATTCCCCGCTCCGACGCAAGTCCTGCTCCAGGACAACCGCCAATGGGGGCCGACCTTCTCGGTGCGGATCGGGGAGTCCCTCGATCCCAAGAAGCCGGTGGAAGCGGAGGTGCCGGTCAAGATCGCGTTCTCGCTGACTCGCCCCGAGGGGCTGGCCGTGGACTACGACGCGCCGGTCGTCCTGGCCGCCGGAGACGAATGGATCCCCTTGGACTACGCTCCGGAAATCGAGGCCGGTTCGGCGCTCGACTTCTCGAAGCAGGGGCAGCTCGACGGACCGGCCGGAAAGCACGGCCGCGTCCTCGCGCGCCGGGACGGCACGTTCGCGTTTGAGAAGAGCCCTCAGACGCCGCGGCGCTTCTACGGCGTGAACTTGTGCTTTGGCGCCCAATACCTCGAGCACGAACAGGCCGACCGCCTGGCGGATCGCCTGGCCCGCATCGGCTACAACGCCGTGCGGATCCACCACTACGAAGCCATCCTGGTGCGCGGCGGCAGCGAGTCGGTCACGCTGAACCCCGAGCGGCTCGACCAACTCGATTACCTGCTGGCCGCGCTTAGGAAGCGGGGGATGTACCTCACGACCGACCTCTACGTGTCCCGGCCCGTGCGCGCGGGCGAGATTTGGGACGGGGCCGAAGGCCGCGTGGAAATGGACGACTTCAAGTTGGCCGTGATGGTCAATGAAAGGGCCTTCGCCAACTGGCAGGCGTTCTCCCGCAACCTGCTCACCCACCGCAACCCCTACACGGGCCTGACCTACGCGGAGGACCCGGCGCTGGCGTGGCTGTGCATGATCAACGAGGGGAATGTCGGCAACTTCCTCGGCGGCATCAAGTCGCCCCAGCTCAAGGCCGACTGCCAGCGCCAATGGAACCAGTTCCTCGCCAAGCGCTACGGCAGCGCGGCGGCCCTGCGTGAGGCGTGGCAGCGCGATCCGGGCGGCGACCCGGCCGCCGGCACCGTCCCGCTGGTCACGATCCCGTGGAAACCGGACGACTCGCCGGCCGTGCGCGACGCGGCCGCCTTCTGCGCTGCCTTGGACATTGCGGCACTTGAGCGTATGAAGACCTTCCTGCGCGACGAGTTGCACTGCCGGGCGCTGGTGACCAACATGAACGCGTGGACCAATCCGCTGGCTAACCAAGCGGCGCGGGCCGAGTACGACTACGTCGACGACCACTTCTACGTCGATCACCCGCACTTCCTCGAACAGCCCTGGCGTCTGCCGTCCTCTTGCCCGAACTCCAGCCCGATTGCCGCAGGGGCGCCGGGCGGCTGCGCCAATTGCTTCACGCGGCTGTTCGACCGGCCTTTCACCATCAGCGAGTACAACTACTCGGGGCCGGGCCGGTTCCGC
Organism: uncultured Planctomycetaceae bacterium; assembly: GCA_964430315.1. Lineage (GTDB taxonomy): Bacteria > Planctomycetota > Planctomycetia > Pirellulales > Thermoguttaceae > CALFBP01. Next base: position 1,215 of record CAYSGY010000017.1, on the reverse strand, counting down.
GGCGTGGGCGGCATCCTCACCGGGTGTCTCGGCGCGTTGCAGGATTGCAGCGCGCTGTGGCGATTCACCTTCAGTCACTCGCGCGACAACCTGTTCCAGGCGTCCCCGGCGGGCTACTTCGACGTGGGCACCGACCCGCTCAATCAACTGGCGGAACGCGCAGCGCTGTGCCTTTACCTCCGCGGCGACATGCGTCCCGCCCCGCACAAGGTAACAATCGCCCTGAACACACCGGACCTGCTCACGCAGCGGACCTCCGCGCGCAGGCTCGCGCCCGACTGGACCTTGCTGGCCCACGTCACGCGGGTCGGCACCAGCCTGGCGTGCGGGCAGCCCATTGACGCCGACCTGGTGCTTCCCGTGGGCCGGTTTGCGGTTCACACGTCCGGGCAGGTGCTGGCCCAGGACCCCTACGCCGACGAGGCCGGCGTCAGGATCCTCGACGCCATGCGAGAGCGAGGCTGGCTCAAGGGAAACGTCACGGACCTCGACGCCAAGCGATTCCAGAGCGAAACGCAGGAACTGCTCATCGACGCGACGCGCGACGTCATGGTTCTGGACACGGCGCGCACGGCAGGCGGCTGCGGACCGGAAGGCGAGACGATCCGCACCGCGGCCGCCACGGTGACGCTGGACAAGGCGTATGCCACGGTTTGGGTCTCGAGCCTCGACGCCCAGCCGATCCGCGACAGCAAACGCCTGCTGCTGTGCCATCTCACGGACCTCCAGAACACGGGCGCGACGTTCGGCGAAAAGGCGCGCCGCACCCTCTATTCCTGGGGCAAGCTGCCGCATCTGGTCCAGGCCGGCCAGGCCACCGTGCGGATCCGCCTCGCAAATCCACAGCGCGCGGTCGTCTATGCGATCACCCCAAACGGCAAACGCCTGGAAAGAGTCCCCACCAAGGTCGACCATGGCGAACTGGTGGTCACCACGCGGGTCGCCGGTCCCGACGGCAAGGCACGGCTGGCCTACGAGATCGTGGCGGAGTAGACAAAGAGAACATCGGACAGGACAAGGCTGGGCGGGTGGGTGGGTGAAAGGCTAGGGGATTTCATGGATGCTGGTCTTGTTCTGAACGGGAACAACCGTCGAAATGCACACGCCAGAACGGAGGTATTCGCCGCAGTTCCCTTCAGCCCCGAAGGGGCGGGATACGACAGCCCAGGGCAACGCCCTCGTTGTTGCACACAAGTCTGAACTGGCATTGGTAAA
>CAYSGY010000016.1:0-31450 GCA_964430315.1 uncultured Planctomycetaceae bacterium | reverse complement strand
GATTTCGAGACCTCCAACTGGTCGTGGGACCCCGTCGCCGAGGCCTACTACTGGCACCGGTTCTACAGCCATCAGCCGGACTTGAACTACGACAATCCCGAGGTGCGCAAGGCGATCCTGCACGTCGTGGATCACTGGCTGGGCATGGGGGTCGACGGGCTTCGCTTGGACGCCGTACCGTATCTCTTCGAGCGCGACGGGACCAACTGCGAGAACCTACCCGAGACGCACGCGTTCCTGCGTGACATCCGGGCCTACGTCGATGCGCATTATCCGGGACGGATGCTGCTGGCCGAAGCGAACCAGTGGCCGGAAGACGCGGCGGCCTATTTCGGCAAGGGGGACGGGTGCCACATGGCGTTCCACTTCCCCGTCATGCCGCGTATGTTCATGGCCGTGCAGATGGAGGACCGGTTCCCCATCCTCGACATCATGCAGCAGACGCCCGAGATCCCCGAGGCGTGCCAGTGGGCGATCTTCCTGCGGAACCACGACGAGTTGACTCTGGAGATGGTCACCGACGAAGAGCGCGACTACATGTACCGCGTCTACGCGCACAACCCGCAGGCCCGCATCAACCTGGGAATCCGCCGCCGGCTCGCGCCGTTGTTGGGCAACCACCGGCGGAAGATGGAGCTGCTGAACTCGCTGCTGCTGTCGCTGCCCGGGACGCCGGTGCTCTACTACGGCGACGAGATCGGGATGGGCGACAATATCTTCCTCGGCGACCGGAACGGGGTCCGGACCCCGATGCAGTGGAGCCCGGACCGCAACGCGGGGTTCTCAGGGTGCAACCCGCAGCAACTCTACCTCCCGCTGATCATCGACCACGAGTACCATTACGAAGCGATCAACGTGGAGACCTCGCGGCGCAATCCGTACTCGCTCTTCTGGTGGATGAAGCGGCTCATCGCCATGCGTCAGCAGGGGCAGGTGTTCGCCCGGGGAACGCTCCGGTTCTTCCTGCCCGAGAACCCCAAGGTGTTGGCCTACCTGCGGAGCTACCAGGGGGAGTCGATCCTGGTGGTGGCCAATCTTTCGCGGTTCTCCCAGTTCGTGGAACTCGACCTGGCCGAGTTCCGCGGGAGCGCGCCGGTCGAACTCTTCGGACAGACGGCGTTCCCGAGGGTCGGCGAGTTGCCGTACCTCCTGACGTTGGGGCCGCACAGCTTCTATTGGTTCGGCCTCCCGAAGCGCCCGGAGCCGCCGATCGTGGTGGCGGGCACGGCGCCCGCGGCGCACGACGGGGACGTGCTCCCGTCGTTCCGGGCGGCCCGTCGTTGGGAGGCCGTGCTGGAAGGACAGCCGAAGAGGGCCTTGGAGAAGTACCTGCCGCGCTTCCTGACAACGCGACGCTGGTTCGGAGGCAAGGCGAAACCGATCCGCTCGGTGAGCATCGCGGACGTGATTCCCCTCGAACTCGCGGACGAAGGACCGGAGGTCTATCTTGCCCTGCTGCGGGTGGCCTACATCCAGGACGAGCCGGAGACGTATCTCCTGCCGCTGGCCTTCGCGTCGGGAGCGCGGGCCGAGCAGAGGATCGCCGAGCGGTCGGGGGCCGTGGTGGCCCACGTGCAGGTCGTCCTCGACGACAGGGTCGAAGAGGGCGTGCTCTACGACGCCTTTGGGGAAGAACAATCCAGCCGCATCTTGTTGGACCTCATCGCGTCGCGTCGCCGGTTCTCGGGCGCGTGCGGCAAGCTCCGCGGCCAGCCGGCGAAGTCGTTCCGCGCGCTGCGGGAACCTACGGAAGAGCCTCTGCCCGCGCGCCTGCTGAAGGCTGAGCAGAGCAATAGCTCCCTGGTCTACGGCGACCGGTTGCTGTTGAAACTGTTCCGGCGGCTCGAGGAGGGGGTCAATCCCGACCTGGAACTAGGCGCCTTTCTGACCGACACGGCGCGGTTCCCCCACATCGCGCCGCTGGCGGGCTCCATCGACTACCGCGATCCGAACGGCGCCTCGTTCACGGTGGCGGTGCTCCAAGGATTCGTACGCAACGAGAGCGACGCCTGGAGCCAGACCCTCGACGCGGTTCACCGCTTCTTCGACCGCGTGCTGACAAGGCCCGGGGATCTGCCTCCCGAGGTGGTCGAGTTGCCGCGCAAGGGGCTCGCTCACCTCGTGGACCAGGAGCCACCGGCACTTGCCGTGGAGGTGTGCAACGCCTACCTCGAGCTGGCGTCGCTCCTGGGGCAGCGGACTGCGGAACTCCATCTCGCGCTCGCTTCTTCCGCGGACTCCCCGGAGTTCGTCCCGGAACCGTTTTCGGAACTCTATCAGCGGTCGCTCTACCAGGCCATGCGAGGGTTGGCGCGGCGGACCTTCCGGCTCCTGCGCAGCAAGCACAAGGACCTCCCCGAGGACGCGCGCGACGACGTCAAGTCGCTCCTGGTCGTCGAACAAGAGATCATGGACCGCTTCCGCGCGATCGTGGGCCGGAAGATCAGCGGCGCGCGGATCCGCTGCCACGGCGACTATCATCTCGGTCAAGTGCTCTTCACCGGCAAGGACTTCGTCATCATCGACTTCGAGGGAGAGCCGGCCCGGCGGATCAGCGAACGGCGGCTCAAACGCTCTCCGCTGCGGGACGTCGCCGGGATGATCCGGTCGTTCGACTACGCCAGCCAGTCCGTGCTGCTCAACCAGATGAGCGGAATGGTCCAGAAGGAGCAGATGTCCTTGCTGCACCGATGGGCGGGGTTCTGGGCCCTGTGGACGAGCGTCCGGTTCCTCCGATCGTACCTGGACACCGCGGGAGACGCAGCCTTCCTCCCACGCTCGCGTAACGAGGTGCAAACCCTTCTGGATGTGTTCCTGCTGGAGAAAGCCGTGTACGAGCTCGGATACGAGATGAACAATCGCCCGAGTTGGATTCGCGTTCCCCTTCGCGGGATTCTTCGGATCCTGGAATCGCGGGAGTAAGGACATGGCCAGCGATCTCCGGCAACTGCATCAGCTTGCCCGCCTCTACGGCGCGCAGACCTCCTACCTCGACGCCCGCAAGCAGCGTCGCAAAGCCTCGCGCGAGTCGCTCTTGAGCGTCTTGAGCGCGTTGGGGGCGGTCGTCGATCGGGCAGGCCGGTTCGAGGAAGCGATCGACCTCCGGCTCCGGGAGACCTGGGGCAGGATGATCGAACCCATTCTCGTCGCGTGGGAGGGAACGACCGGGCCGATCGACGTGCGGCTGCCGGAGCGGCAGGCCGAGGCGACTCTCCGCCGGACACTCACCAAGGAATCGGGAGATACGCAAGAGCAGACCTTCGATCTGGCGGGCTTGCCGAGCGTCGCGCGGGTGGAGGCCGGCGGACTCCGTTACGTCGCAAAACGTTTGCCCGGCTTCGAGCATCTCCCTTGGGGGTATCATCGGCTTCGCGTGGAGTGCGATGGCATCGCAGCCGACGCGCTCATCCTCTCTTCGCCACAACGGGCCTACTCGCCCACCGGGACGGGGCCCGCGTCCCGAAGCTGGGGAGTCTTTGCGCCGCTTTACGCCGTGCACTCGCGGCGGAGCCTGGGCGCGGGCGACCTGGCCGACTTCGAGTCGTTGTGGCAATGGACGGCGGGGCTGGGAGGCGGGGTCGTGGCCACGCTGCCGATGTTGGCCACCTTCCTGGCGGAGCCGCTGGAGCCCAGTCCTTATTCTCCCGTCAGCCGGTTGTTCTGGAACGAGTTCTACATCGCCCTCGACAAGGTCCCCGAACTGGCCGCCTGCACGGCGGCGCGGGAACTGCTTGGTTCCGCCCCGGTTCTCAAAGAAGTTGCCTCGTGGCGTCGGGCCCGCGAGATTGACTATCGCCGGCAGATGGCCCTTCGCCGCCGGGTGCTGGAACTCCTGGCGGAGCACTGCTTCCGGCAGAGAGGCGAGCGATGGGAATCGCTCCAGCGGTATGCGGCTGCGCATCCGGCCCTCGACGACTACGCACGCTTCCGCGCCGCCGGCGAACGCTTGGCGTCCGTCTGGCCCCAGTGGCCCGAACGGCTGCGACAAGGACGCATCGAGCCGGGTGACTACGACGAGCCCGCCTTCCGCTACCATCGATACGTGCAGTGGATCGCGGACGAACAACTTTCCGGCCTGGCAAAGAAGCTGCGCGAAGGCGGGCCGGGCCTCTACCTCGACCTCCCGCTGGGCGTCCATCGCCACGGCTACGACGCGTGGCGGCATCCCGATCTGTTTGCCTCGGGGCTTTCCGGGGGTGCTCCGCCGGATGCGGTCTTCACCAAGGGACAGAATTGGGACTTCGCCCCGCTGCGGCCGGATCGCCTCCGGGCCGACGGCTACCGCTACTTCATCGCCGGGCTGCGAAGCCACCTGCGTCACGCCGGGATCCTGCGGATCGACCACGTGATGGGGCTCCACCGGCTGTTCTGCATCCCGGCGGGCATGCCGCCGGCGTGCGGGGTCTACGTGCGATATCCGGCCGAGGAGATGTACGCAATTCTGTGCCTCGAATCCCACCGGAGTCGCTCGGTCCTCGTCGGCGAAAACCTGGGGACCGTGCCCGCGTGCGTCAACTCGGCGATGCGGCGTCACGCCGTGCGCCGCACCTACGTGGTGCAATACGAGTTGAATCCGAATCGAGATCGGGCGTTGAAGACGCCGGAGCGGCAGGCGGTGGCGAGCACGAACACCCACGACATGCCGCCGTTTGCCGCCTACTGGCAGGGAGCGGACCTGGACGATCTGCATGCCCTGGGGTTGTTCGACGACAAGGCGATCGGCGCGGAGCACGCGAAGCGGCTTGCGGTCCGCGAGGCGCTCGTCGATCGGCTGCGAAGCAAGGGCGACCTTCCCGGCGACGGGACCTGCGTGGAGAACGTGCGCGACGCGGTCGCGCGGTGGCTGGCGGCCTCTCCGGCCGAGTGCGTGGTCCTCAACCTGGAGGACCTTTGGCTGGAGACGCTTCGCCAGAACACGCCCGGCACGACGACCCAGCGGCCCAACTGGAGGCGAAAGCTGCGTCACTCCCTGGAAACGTGGGACGCATTGCCCGGACTCCGGGAACTGCTCGCCGCCGTGGACCGGCTGCGCCGGGGGCTGCCCGACGTTCCTGTCGGCGCCTTTTGTCCGCCGGGTGTCCGTGTTGCTATTGACCCGACCCTCCGAGGTGAGAAATCGCAATGAGTTTCAGCTTGCTTCACGACGACGATCTCCACTTGTTCAACGAAGGGACGCACTTGCGTCTGTACGAGAAGCTGGGCGCGCACCGCGTCGAGGTTGGGGGCGTCTGGGGTACGTACTTCGCCGTGTGGGCCCCCAATGCGAAGAAGGTTTCCGTCGTCGGCGACTTCAACGGTTGGGACCGTGCCAGGCATCGGCTCGCGAGCCGGGGCGTCTCCGGGATCTGGGAGGGGTTTGTTCCCGGGGTGGACCAGGGGGCGCGGTACAAGTATTGGATTGTGTCGCGGCACAAGGGCTACGCGATCGACAAGGCCGACCCGCTGGCCTTCACGTCCGAGGTCCCGCCCGCCACCGCGTCGGTCGTGTGCGGCCTGGACTATTCCTGGAACGACCGCGCGTGGATGGAGGGCCGCTATCGGCGGAACTCGCCGGCGGCCCCGATCTCGATTTACGAAGTCCATCTCGGTTCGTGGATGCTGGCGCCCGAGGGAAAAGAGAGCCTCTGCTCCTACCGCGGCCTGGCGCCGCGCCTGGTGGAGCACGTCGGGCGTTTGGGGTTTACCCACGTCGAGTTCCTGCCGATCATGGAGCACCCGTTCTACGGTTCGTGGGGGTACCAGACCAGCGCCTACTACGCCCCGACGCGCCGCTACGGAACGCCCCAGGACTTCATGTACCTGATCGACTATTTGCACCAACACGGCATCGGCGTGATCCTCGACTGGGTCCCGTCGCACTTCGTGACCGACGGGCACGGGCTGGGGTTCTTCGACGGCACCCACCTCTACGAACACGACGACCCGCGCCAGGGGATCCACCCCGACTGGAACAGCTTCATCTTCAACTACGGGCGGAGTGAGGTGCGGAGCTTCCTCTTGAGCAGCGCGATGTTCTGGCTGGACAGGTACCACGCCGACGGCCTGCGCGTCGACGCCGTGGCGTCGATGCTCTACCTCGACTACTCGCGCAAGGAAGGCGAGTGGATCCCGAACGCCCACGGGGGAAGGGAGAACCTGGAAGCCATCGCCTTCTTGCGCAAGTTGAACGAGGTCGTCTATCGGCACCACCCCGACGTGATGACGGTGGCCGAGGAATCGACCGCCTGGCCCAAGGTCTCTCGCCCCGTCTACGACGGAGGGTTGGGATTCGGCTACAAATGGGACATGGGCTGGATGCACGACACCTTGAGTTACCTCCGCTTCGATCCCGTCCACCGCAAGCACCACCACAACCAGATCACCTTCCGTTCCGTCTACGCCTTCTCGGAGAACTTCATCCTGCCGCTGTCCCACGACGAAGTCGTTCACGGGAAGCGTTCCCTGCTGGAGCAGATGCCCGGCGACGATTGGCAGAAGTTCGCCAACCTGCGGCTCCTTGTCGGCGCGATGTTCGCGCAGCCCGGCAAGAAGCTGCTGTTCATGGGCGGCGAGTTCGGCCAGCGGCGGGAATGGAACCACGACGATTTCCTCGACTGGGAGCTGCTCGCGCTGCCCGCCCACGGCGGAGTCAAGAAGTGGGTCGAAGACCTGAACCGTCTCTACGTGACGGAGCCGGCGATGCACGCCCGCGATTGCAGCCCGGAGGGCTTTCAGTGGATCGACGGCAGCGACGCGGAGCGGAGCGTGCTTTGTTACCTTCGACGCGGGCAAGAGCCGGGCAAGGAGGTGTTGGTGGTCTGCAACTTCACGCCGGTGCCCAGGACCAACTATCGGGTCGGCGTGCTGCAAGGCGGCTTCTGGGAGGAACTGCTCAACAGCGACGCGCCGATTTACGGGGGCAGCGGCCAGGGGAACTCCGGCGGCCGCGAGGCCGCCCCGGTCCCCTGCCACGGCTTCATGTGGTCGCTGAACCTGACGCTGCCTCCGCTTGCGATCCTGTTCTTCAAACGGAGGGGAGGATGACGCCACCAGCCGGAACCCTTCTGGGAGCGACCTACCTCGGCAGCGAGCAATGCCGGTTCCTGGTCTGGGCGCCGAAGGCCCGGACCGTGGACGTCCATCTGGTGCATCCGGAATCGAGGCTCGTTCGGCTCGAACCCGGCGAGCGGGGTTACTTCCAGGGCGTCCTGGAAGGAGTCTCGCCCGGGACCCGCTATCTCTACCGGCTCGACGACGTCCGCGAGCGCCCGGACCCGGCCTCCCGCCATCAACCCGAGGGCGTCCACGGACCCTCCGAGGTCATCCGCCCCGACTTCCCTTGGGAAGACTCCCATTGGCACGGTTTGCCGCTGCGGGACTACATCCTCTACGAGCTCCACGTCGGCACGTTTACGGACGAAGGAACGTTCGACGCCGTGATTCCGCACCTCGACGAACTGGCCAGTCTCGGCGTCACGGTGATCGAATTGATGCCGGTCGGGCAGTTCCCAGGAACGCGGAACTGGGGCTACGACGGGACGTTCTGCTTCGCCGCGCAGAACTGCTACGGGGGGCCGGATGGGCTGCGCCGCCTGGTCGACGCCTGCCACCGGCGGGGGCTGGGCGTGGCATTGGACGTCGTGTACAATCACCTCGGTCCGGAAGGGAACTACTTGGCCGACTTCGGCCACTATTTCACCGAGCGCTATCGGACGCCGTGGGGACCGGCCCTCAACTTCGACGACCGCCACTGCGACGAGGTCCGCCGCTACTTCATTGAGAACGCCCTTCACTGGGTCACGGATTTTCACGTCGATTCCCTGCGATTGGACGCGGTTCACGCCATCTTCGACGAGTCGGCAGCGCCGTTTCTCCGGGAGTTGGCCGAGGCCGTCCACCAGCGGGCCGAGGAACTCAACCGGCAGATTGCCGTCATTGCAGAGAGCAACAAGAACGACCCCCGCCACACGGATCCGCCGGAACTCGGAGGGTGCGGCTTGGACGCGCAGTGGAACGACGACTTCCATCATGGCCTCCACGTGCTGCTGACGTCGGAGACGTCGGGCTACTACGCCGATTTCGGCGGCGTGCGTCGCATGGCCAAGGCGGTGGCCGAAGGGTTCGTCTACGACGGCCAGTTCTCGACGTATCGCGGCCGGCGCCACGGCGCGTCGTCCCACGGCCGGCCGGGCGAGCGGTTCGTCGTCTGCTCCCAGAACCACGACCAGGTGGGCAACCGGGCCCTCGGCGACCGGCTCGGGCCGCTCACGTCGCCGGAGTCCCTGAGGCTCGCCGCCGCCGTGGTCCTGCTTTCGCCCGGCGTGCCCTTGCTCTTCATGGGCGAGGAGTACGGCGAGACCGCGCCGTTCCTCTACTTCGTCGACCATTCCGACGAAGCCCTGATCGAGGCGGTCCGCCGCGGCCGGTGCGAAGAGTTCGCCTCCTTCGCCTGGAGCGGGGAAGTGCCGGACCCCCAGGCCCCGGAGACCTTCCGACGCTCGAGGCTCCACCGCGAGCTGATCCGGCAGCCTCGGCATGCCGCGCTTCGGGAATACTACCGCGAACTGATCCGCCTTCGCAAAGACATACCCGCGCTGGCGGTCCCAGACAGGCGACAGACCGCCGTGGTCCCCTTCGAGGAGGAGAAGACGTTGCTCGTGCGCCGCTGGCGAGGCGACAGCCACGTGGCCGCGATCTACCATTTCGGGGACGGATTCGAGTGGCGGGGCGAGGTGCCGGCGGGCACGTGGCGCGTGGTCCTCGATTCCGCGGACCCGCGGTGGCAGGGCCCCGGCAGCGCGGTCGATCGGCGAGCCGTCTCCGAGGGGTTCCTCTCGCTGACGCTTGGGGCGAAACAGGCGGTCGTTTTGGCACGGGAGGAAGATTGAATGGAGAAGTACCTCTGCATCCACGGCCATTTTTACCAGCCGCCGCGGGAGAATCCCTGGCTCGAGGCGGTCGAGCTCCAGGACTCCGCGTATCCCTACCACGACTGGAACGAGCGGATCACGGCCGAGTGTTATGCGCCCAACGCCGTCGCCCGGATCATGGACGGCGACGGGCGGATCGTGCGCCTGGCCAACAACTACGCCAAGATGAGCTTCAATTTCGGCCCGACGCTCCTCTCCTGGCTCGAAGTCCACAACCCGGAGGTCTACCAGTGCATCCTGGAGGCCGACGCCCAGAGCCGCAAGAACTTCGGCGGGCACGGATCGGCCCTCGCCCAGGCCTACAACCACATGATCCTCCCGCTGGCCAACCGGCGCGACAAGTTCACGCAGGTGCTCTGGGGCATCCGCGATTTCGAGCGCCGCTTCCAGCGCACGCCCGAGGGAATGTGGCTTCCGGAGACCGCGGTGGACCTGGAGAGCCTCGACATCCTCGCGGAGTTGGGCATCCGGTTCACGATCCTCTCGCCGTACCAGGCGTCGCGGTGGCGACCTGCCGGCGAGGGGAAGTGGCAGGACGCCTCGGGGGGCCGCCTCGATCCGACCAGGCCGTATCTCCAGAACCTTCCGTCGGGCCGCGCGATCAGCATCTTCTTCTACGACGGCCCCATTTCTCGGGCCCTGGCCTTTGAGAAGCTGCTCGCCCAGGGGGAAAACCTTGTGACCCGGCTGACCGGCGCGTTCTCCGAAGGCCGGGACTGGCCGCAGTTGGTCCACATCGCCACCGACGGTGAGAGCTACGGCCACCACCACTCGCACGGCGACATGGCCTTGGCCTACGCCCTGCAAGTCATCGAGGAACAGAAGGTCGCCCGGTTGACGAACTACGGGCAGTATCTCGAAGAGCATCCGCCCGCCCAGGAGGTGGAAATCGCCGAAAACACCGCGTGGAGCTGCTCGCACGGCATCGAGCGGTGGCGGAGCGATTGCGGTTGCAGCTCCGGCCGGCCCGGTTGGAACCAGGCATGGCGCGGCCCGCTGCGCGCGGCCCTCGATTGGCTGCGGGACGAGGCGGCGCCGAAGTATGAAGAGGCGGCGGGCAAGCTGCTCCACGATCCCTGGGACGCCCGGGACCAGTACATCGACGTGATCCTCGACCGCTCCCCCGAGAGCGTCCAGCGCTTCCTGGCCCGGCATGCCGTGCGCGAACTGAGCGGGCAGGAGAGGATCGCCGTGCTCAAGCTGCTCGAATTGCAGCGTCACGCCATGCTCATGTACACCAGTTGCGGCTGGTTCTTCGACGAGCTTTCGGGCATCGAGACGGTGCAGGTCCTCCAGTACGGGGGGCGGGCGATCCAACTGGCCGACGAGTTGTTCGACGGTCTTCTGGAGCCCGGCTTCCTCGAGCGCCTGGCGTCGGCGAAGAGCAACCTCCCGGAACACGGCGACGGCCGCGCGATCTACGAGAAATGGGTCAAGCCCATGGCCGTCGACTGGAACCGCGTGACGGCCCACTACGCGGTCAGCGCCCTGTTTGAGACGTTTCCGGAGGACGCCCGGGTCTTCTGCTACGCGGCCCAGCGGCGGGACTTCCAGACCCAGCAGGCGGGCAAGGTGCGGCTCGTGGCCGGACACGCGCTGTTCCGGTCCGAGATCACCGGGGAATCGGCCGACATGACCTTCGCGGCGGTCCATTTCGGCGGCCACAACGTCAACGCCGGCGTCCGCGCCTTCGAGGGCGAGGAGCCCTACGGCCAACTCATGAAGGAACTCTCCCAGACGTTTGAGAAGGCCGACTTCGCGGAACTGGTCCGCGTGCTCGACCGCTGGTTCGGCGAGTCGACGTATTCCCTCCGCTCCCTGTTCCGCGACGAGCAGCGAACCGTCCTCCGTCGGATCCTCCACGGCCACCTCGACGACGCCGGCGCCGCCTATCGCCGCATCTACGACGAGCACCTCCCCACGATGCGGTTCCTCAGCGAACTGGGGATCCCTCAACCGAAGGCATTCCAGGCGGCGATGGACTTCCTGCTCAACACCGACGTCCGCTGGGACCTCGAAGAGGCGGAGCCGGCCGTGGAAGACATCCGGCTGCTCCTCCAGGAGGCGGCGTTGCAGCGGGTCCGCCTCGACATGACGGGCGTCGCGCACAAGCTCGGCCGGCGCACCGCGTCTGCCGCCGACTCCCTTCGCGAAGAGCCGCAGAAGCTCGCCGCGCTCAAGGAATTCGACGACCTGGCGGGCCTGGCCGGTTCGCTCCCGTGCGCCGTCGACATGTGGCACCCGCAAAACGTCTACTTCGAGCTGATGAAGACCCAGTGGCCGCAGGCCATGCAGCGGTTCCAGGCCGGCGACGAAGAGGCCGGGGAGTGGCTCGACGTCTTCGTCGCACTCGGCGACAAGCTGAAGATTTGCGTCGAGGACCTCAAAAAAAAACTCCATGAAGCGAAGAGCACCCCATCGGTAGGGGCACTCGTCCGGGAGTGCTTTGCGGGGCGGTGCGTCCCGCGCGCGACCTACCGCCTGCAATTCAGTCGTCGCTTCACGTTCCGCGACGCCGCGGCCCTGGTCCCTTATCTCCACGAGTTGGGCGTCAGCCATTGTTATGCGTCGCCCATCTTTCAGGCACGGCAGGGGAGCGAGCACGGCTACGACGTCTGCGACCATAGCCGGCTCAATCCCGATCTTGGAACGGAAGACGACTTTCGCGGGTTCGTCGACGCGTTGCGGGCACACGGGATGGGCCTCATCCTGGACGTCGTTCCCAACCACATGGGCATCGGCGACGTCGCGAACACCTGGTGGATGGACGTCCTTGAAAACGGCGCCAGCTCCGTCTACGCCCCCTGCTTCGACGTCGATTGGGAGCCCGTCAACCCGGCCCTGAGCCAGAAGGTGCTGCTGCCGGTGCTGGGCGAGCAGTTCGGGAAGGTCCTCGAGGCCGGGCAGATCCGCCTCGCCTACGAGAACGGTGCGTTCTTCCTGAACTACTTCGATCTGAAGCTGCCCGTCGCGCCCCGGACCTACATCCCCATCCTGGAGCACCAGATCAACCTTCTCGTGGCCGTCCTCGACGCGGAGCATCCGCACGTCCAGGAATTGCGGAGCATCGTGACGAGCCTGGGCCACTTGCCGCTTCGGACGGAAATGGGTGTGGAGAAGATCGAGGAGCGGCAGCGCGAGAAGGAGGTTATCAAACGCCGGCTCGCAACGCTTTGCGACGACGCCGCGGTCCGGGAGACGCTCCAGGAGACGGTCAAGGCGTTCAACGGCGTCGCCGCAGACCCGCGGAGTTTCGACCTGCTCGAGGATCTGCTGAAGCAACAGGCGTATCGTCTGGCCTTCTGGCGTGTGGCCACCGAGGAGATCAACTACCGGCGCTTCTTCGACATCAACGAGCTGGCTGCCATCCGCACGGAGAATCCCACCGTATTCAAGGCGACCCACCAACTCGTGCTCCGGCTGCTGGCGGAGGGGATCGCGTGCGGCCTGAGAATCGACCACCCAGACGGCTTGTGGAATCCCGCGGAGTACTTCCGACGTTTGCAGGAGGAATACGTGCTGGCGTGGGTCCGCGCCCGGCTTCCTGCCCAGCACGTCCCCGAGGACCTCCCGCAGCGCGTGGCAACGAGTTTCGCCGAACGGAGGGCCGCGGGTGCGGATCGTCGCGGCGTCTGGCCCCTCTACGTCGTTGCCGAGAAGATCCTCTGCGAGGACGAGTCGCTTCCCGAGGAGTGGGCCGTGGACGGGACCACCGGCTACGACTTCCTGGCCCTGACCGGCGGCCTCTTCGTGTCCGCGGCTTCGGCGAGTGCGTTCGACCGGCTCTACGCCGGCTTCGTCGGCGCGCGGCGCGACCTTGAGGAGCTGACGCAGGCGTCGAAGAAGATGATCATGCTCGTCTCGATGGCCGGCGAGATCAACGCCTTGAGCCATCAACTGGACCGCATCTCGGAACGCAACCGGCAGTACCGGGACTTCACCCTCAACAGCCTCGCGTTCGTGATCCGCGAGGTCATCGCCTGCCTGAAGGTCTACCGGTCGTACGTCGCCGGGCCGGAGAGCGTCAGCGCCCGGGATCGCCGGTACCTCGAGGACGCCGTGGTCCGGGCCAAGAGGCTGAATCCCCGCACGGCCGCCTCGATCTTCGATTTCGTGCGCGACACCGTGCTGTTGGACAACTTGTCCCAGTTCCGCGAGGAGGACCGGCCCGAGGTGATTGCCTGGGCGATGAAGTTCCAGCAGTTGACCGGTCCGATCATGGCGAAGGGGGTCGAGGACACGGCGTTCTACGTATACAACCGGCTGGCGTCGCTGTGCGAGGTCGGGGGGAACCCGAGCCGGTTCGGCGTCTCGGTGGCCGACTTCCACAAGGCCAACCTGGCCCGCCTGGAGCATTGGCCCCACGCGATGCTGGCCAGCTCGACGCACGATACGAAACGGAGCGAAGACGTGCGTGCCCGCCTCAACGTCCTCTCCGAGATGCCGGAGCGATGGGAGGCGGCCCTCCAACGCTGGTCGGGAATGAACGCCGGAAAGAAGACGCTCGTCGAAGGGGCCCCTTCGCCCGATCGGAACGAAGAGTATCTCCTCTACCAAACCCTGCTCGGTGCCTGGCCGGAGGGACCCATGGAAGGGGGCGCAACGGGCCGGTTCCGCGATCGCGTGGCGGCCTACATGGAAAAAGCAACCCGCGAGGCCAAGGTCCACACGACCTGGGTCAATCCCCATCAGGCCTACGATACGGCCGTCCGGGAGTTCGTGACCCGGCTCCTTCCGGACGACCCCAAGGACCCGTTCCTCGCCGATCTCGCGGAGTTCGTGCGGCCGCTGGTCTTCTTCGGCCGCTTGAATTCGCTCGCGCAAACGCTCCTGAAGCTCGCCTGCCCCGGCGTGCCGGATTTCTACCAGGGGACGGAGCTCTGGAGCCTCGACCTGGTGGACCCCGACAACCGCCGGCCGGTGGACTACGACCGCCGCCGCGCCGCGCTGGCCGAGATCCAAGGCCGCCCCCCCAAGACCCCAAAACTCCCTCAGGCTGCCAAGGACCTGCTGGCCGCCGGCGACAGCGGTCGCATCAAGCTCCACGTGATTCACCGCGTGCTCGCCTTCCGGGCGCAGCACCCTGAACTCTTCGACCGCGGCAACTACACGCCGCTGGAGTGCAGCGGAGATCTCGGGGAGCACGTGTGCGCCTTTTCGAGGTCTTGGGAAGACCACTCGATCCTCGTCGTGGTTCCTCGCCTCGCGTACACCCTGATGAAGGGCCGGACGGACTGGCCGTTGGGAACCGGACTCTGGAAGGACACGAAGCTCCTGATTCCCTCGCTGGAGCCCGGCATGGCATTCCACAATGTACTCACCGGGGAGACGGTGAAGGTCGGCAGTCAGCGCAATCGCAGCGATCTGGGGGTGGGTACGATCCTGAAGACGTTTCCCGTCGCCCTGCTGGAACGGTTGGACGCCCAAGTCCGATGACTCCCTACGAAGACGAGCATACGCCGTTGTTCCGCGCCGCCCTGCAACGGCTGGGAGTCCGGCGCTTTGCGCTGGCCATCCACGACGCGAGCTTCCCTTCGTCGCCGGAAGAAGACATCGGCCGCGGAAGCCCCTATAGCCGGGGAGGGTTGGAGTTCCTCCGGTTCGCCCGTTCGCTCGGGTTCAACGCGGTGCAGCTCGGGCCGCAGGGAAAGACGACCCGCGGCGATCCTTCGCCGTACAATAGCTGCATCTTCTCCAAAAGCATCCTGTCGCTGGCGGCGCTGACCCTTGCCGACGACGGGCGTCTGAAGGGCGTGGTCGAGGCCGGCGATCTCGACCGGCTCCTCTCCCGTCAAGGGTACCGCCGCCGGGCCGTCGGCGGCGATCGCATCGATCACGCAACGGCGTGGGAGGTCTCGCACGCGCTGCTCGAAGTCGCCCATTCGCGATTCCGCGGGCTTCGCGGCAAGACTTCGGAGGTCGGTGCTGCTCTGAACCGGTTCGTCGCCGAGCAGAGGTCGGCACGCGTCGATTGGTTTCAGCGCGACGGCGTCTTCGAGGCCCTCTCCGCGTCGTCGGGGACCGACGACTGGCGTCTTTGGGGCAGCCAAGGCGGGCCGCTCCACGCGATCGACTCGCGGCTGTATTGCCCCGAAAGCGGCGAAGAGGAGGCGTGCAGGGGGCGTGTTTCCCAGGTTCTGCGAGAGCACGAGGCCGTCGTCGAGCGATTCGCGCTGGGCCAGTTTCTCCTTCACGTGCAGCACCAGCGGATGCGCGAGGAGGCCCGGGACCTCGGGCTGCTTGTGTACGGCGACATGCACATCGGCTGCGCGCACCAGGATTGGTGGGCGTGGCGATCGCTCTTCCTGCCCGACTACCTGCTTGGGGCCCCGCCGAGTCGCACGAATCCGGAGGGCCAGCCCTGGGGATACCCGCTCTTGGACCCGCGGAAGCTCTACTCCCTTGGGCCGCGCGGCGAGATGGTCGGCGGCCCGGCGTTGGACTTCGTGCGGGCGAGGGCGACGAAGATGCTGACGGAGTTCGACGGGATGCGGATTGACCATCCGCAGGGACTGGTCTGCCCCTGGGTGTACCGCGCGGACGATCCCGACCCACTCCAGGCCGTGCGAGGCGGGGCCCGCCTCTACTCGGCCCCCGATTTCCCCGATCATCCTGGACTTCGGCAGTTCTCTTTGGTGCGGCCCGACCAGTTGAATTCCGACCCCGCCTGCCCTCGCTACGCGGACGAGCAAGTCGTGGACCTTCAGCCCGAGCAGATCGAACGCTATGCCGTGGCGCTCGACGCGGTGATCGAGTCGGCGAAGGCCGCCGGGCGGAGTCCGGACGATATCCTCTGCGAAGTGCTCAGCACGTGGCCGGCGCCGCTCAAGGCGGTGATGAAGCAGCGGGGCATGGGACGTTTCTGCGTCACCCAGAAGGCCGATCCCCGCAATCCCAACGACGTGTACCGCCCCGAGAACACGTCGGCCGCCGACTGGATCATGACGGGGAACCACGACACAAAGCCTCTGTGGCGCATCGCGGAGGAGAGGCAGTCGTCGGAATGGATCCACGGCCGGTCCCGGTTGCTGGCCGATCGCCTCGTTCCCGAGCCGGAGCGTCGGGGCACGTTCGCTGCGCGGATCGCGTCGGACTATCGCCTGTTCTGCGAGGCGATGTTCGCGGAGTTGTTTCTCGGTCCGGCCCGGAATGTGTCGGTCTTCTTCGTGGACCTTCTCGGCGAGAAGCAACTGTACAACCAGCCTGGGACGGTCGGCGAACAGAACTGGACGCTCCGCCTGCCGAGCGACTATCGCACGGTCTACTCGCAGCGGCTCCGGCGCGGCGAGGCCCTCGACATGAAGCGGGTTCTGGCGTTGGCCTTGGAGGCAAAGGCCGGCATCCTTGGCAGCGAAGCCGAGTCGCTGGCCCGGCGGCTGCGTCGTGGCGCACGCGACGACCGCTGACTTGCCCTACGACGCCGGGACGCCCGGCACACGGCACTTGACCACCACCTTCTGAACCAAGGTCGAGGCGTCGCCCAAGGCGGAGCAAAGCCCGGGGGCGTGGATGTCGTGGGGAGCGAACACAGCGAAACTCCCCTCGCGGACCTCCAGAAAATCCCCCCTGGCATCGTAGAAGACGACATCCTTGCCGGCGTCGTACGACCGGAGTACCGGCACGTCGTCGCAGAGGCTCGCATAGCCGATCCGCTCCGCGCCCTGGGCAAGATACTGCACGTCGACGTACTTCCGGTGGGACTCCCAAGCCGCCTCGGCCAGCGGCTTTGTCCGGTAGCGCTGTACCACGGCGAACAGCCGGTCGCCGTCCAACTCGTGGAGGCCGTCGGGCACCTGAGAGAAATCGGTCTTCTGAAGATACTCCAGGGCCGCGGCGATTTCGGGCCCCAACGCCCGGTACCAGGACGCATTCTCAAGCCGATCCAGGATCATCAAGGGTTCCTTTCTCGTCGTTCGTGGACCGCCCCCGGCTCGAAACGGCCTCGCCCTCCCGGAATTGTGAAACTTCACTCAGCGCGATGAACCGCGGTGTTCGGTGGTATTGGCGACTTCACTCCAGTATGATGGAACCGCGGCCGGTTGGCCAGTATGGCACGCGGCACCTCGAGGCAATCCGGGGAACCTCGCGATGATTTCCTTCTGGGCATGGGTCGAGCCTTCCGATGTGGCGGCGTATGCCGCGTCGCTGTTGCTGCCGGCGTATATGTCCCACCTGGGGCTGGCGCCCTTCACGTTCGCCTCGCAGGCGCCGCCGCGCGACGGGCGCGAGCCGCTCGTGTTGACCTACGTTGGCGACGGCCGGCTGGAGGAGTTGTCCTTGGAGCCGAAGGAGCACGCCCTGGGGTTGATCCGGCTGGTGGCCCCGGGGGTTGACGCCGCCCGGGTCCAACTGCCCCAGGACGACGCGAGTTGGTTCTGGAGCGCTGCCGAAGGAGACATCGGGAGGATGCGCGTCTACTTTGCCCCAACGGCCGCCGCCCTGGGACTCCGCTCGGCCGCCCCTCCGGCCGATCGCGCCTACGTCTCGGTGTCGCGGGGCCACGTCTTCCTGGGCCGCACGGCGATCGAAGGCTACGTTCGGGCGTGGTTGGCACACCTGGGCCTCGACGCCGACGGATTCCAACTCGAACTCGGCGCGTCGTCCGGCGCGGTCGAGTGGTCGGCCGGGCCCATCGCCGGACAGATGCTCTTGGACGACGTGACGATCGACGACCTGGTGCGGTTCGCCGGCCTCGACGCCATCCTCGCTGAACTCCGCGGTCTTGCCGCCTTGAGTGCCGATCCGAACGCGGGCGGCGGCGCGTCGCTCGATCCCGAGGGGATCCGCATTCCGCTGGCCCGGGAGAACGCCTTGGAAGACGCGACGGGGTGGCACGCTCTCACGACGCGAAGCGTCGGGTGAACATGGGACACGCCAAGGTGGTTTCCATGCCGACCCTCGGCTGCGCCGAGTGACGGCATGCCACACAACCTGATGCGCCGAGTGACGGCATGCCACACAACCTGATGCGCCGAGTGACGGCATGCCACACAAACTGCAACGCCGGGTGACGGCATGCCACACCGCCGCTACGGCACGTCGGTGCGGTTGGCCAGGCGGATGGCGTCCCACTCGACCCATGCCTTGTCGTCTTGGCTTTGCTGGATCAGTTCGACCGCCGCTTCACGATGGTGGAACGCGCCAAGCGAGACGACCAGCGGGACGTACTGGGCCGAGCCCCGCGCGGGGACGTCGAGTTGGGCGACCGGCAGGCCGTCGATGCGGACCTCCAGCTTGCTCGGCGCCGCTTGCGGCGGACGGCTGACGTACAAATGCAACTGGTCCCGGTAAGGCCGCGGGAGCAGCCTTCCGGAAAGCCGGAGAGGCTCCCGGCCGATCGCGGTCAGGAGCCGGTAGCCAAGGTCCGCCGGATCCGTCTCGTCCCACCAACTCACCAGGCGCGCGGCCTCCGCATCGCCCATCAGGACCTTCCACCCCTGCCATGCGGCAATCCGTTTCGGGGAGCGGGTGAGCAATTCTGCAGGGATTCTCTCGGGGTCGAGCGAGACCATGGGTTCGAGCCAATCGAAGGTATCGCGGATATCCAACGGGTCGGCGCCCGGCGGCCGTCCGGCGTGGGCGGGATCGACCTGGAGAATCAGACGCTGGGGCGCGTGCGACGGGTCGCGGAACAACAGGGGCCCGGTGTCGAGTACATTGCCGGACCCGATGATCCAGTTGCTTGCGTAGATCGGCTGCGAGCGGGCCGAACCGAGGTAGACGGCGGCCTTCACGCACCCACCGGCGCCGGCCAGGTCGTCGAGCCCGAGCTGCGTGCGGAACGACCGTGCCGCGGCCGGAAGCGGGAACTCCAATTCGCTGGCGGCGTGGACGCCCAGCCCCCAGGGGAACGCAACGCCGCCGCTCTCCAAGGAGCCCGATTCCGCGTTCCGCTCGGCCTGCCACGGCCAGAGGCCGCCCACATCGGATTGCCCTCGGCTCGCGGCCGGGTCGATCCGCGTGAGCGGCACCTCGTGGGGCTGGAAGTAGGCCCGCACGCGGATCGTCTCGTGCCGCACCCAGAGCGGGTCCAGGGACCACGCGGGCTGGATCAGGTGAAACCAGTTGGCAGGCTGTTCGGGAGTGCCATGGGACCGGGCCTGGAATCGCTCCGTGGTCCCCGTGACCCGAAGACCGGTGCTCGTCTCCCAGCGGACCAACCGCGCCTCGGGGCCCGGACTGTGGCCCGAAAGCTCCTCGTAGTAGGCGTCCCAGGGGTCGAGCGCCGGGAAGTGCAACTCGGCCAGTTCCCCCAATCCGAACTCGCGGATCTCCCCTTCCCGCAGCACCTGGACCCCGTCGGCCGAGAACCGGACGGATCGGAAACTGAGTTGCCGGCCGTCGGGGAAGAAGAGGGTCCGGGGCTGATAGCGGTTCGTGACCCGCTGCCACACGATCCGCTTCAGCCACGGGAGCGTGACGCGGATGTTGGAGCGAGAGGCCCCGCCGGGAAGATCTACGGGGATGGAGACGGCCACCTTGACGTGCGGCGCGACCCTCCGGTGCGGCGTCTCCGTGCCGTCGCTGGAGCCGACTACGCGGCCCGGCAGGCAGTCGCCGCCCGTCCATTCGATCATTGCGTCGAGCGGGCCCGCGACCGGCAGCGCGTTGTCGACCACCCAGCGGATCGGCCGGACCGGGTTGAACAGCTCACGGCCCGAGAGCATCGGCGACGCCTTGGTTTCGTGCCACGGGCCGAGCGTTTCGCCGCGGAGCCGGGTCCCGTCGATCCACTGGCCGGTGTAGCGCGTGGGGTTGGGCCGGGGTCTGGCCTCCCCTCCGTGGGCCGACGCAACCGCCGCCAGCAGGCCCGCGAGCAGGCCACAAAGCGCCGTCCAAGAGGGTGGAGACACCCGCGACAACCCGTGGCAACGCATGGTTCCTGGTCCGCAGCGGAGAATCGGGATTTGCCAATTGTTCCCAATCCATTGTGCGGTCCCCGCCGGCCTGCGGTCAACATCTTCGCCACAATCCGCAGAAATGCTATACTAGATGGGTTTCCCACGCACGTCTCGTAGCTAATCACGTGGAGCGGAGGTCCCTTGAAGAGACTCCTTCTCGCCGTCCTCAAGATCACGATCTCGGTGGGCATTCTGGCGTTTCTGGTCTACCAGGCGCAGGCCAACGCGGTGTTCGCCGACCTCGCAGAGCGCTCCAAAGACTGGAGACTCCTCGGGCTGGCCGCGGCCGCCTACTTCGCCGCACTCCTGATCACGATCGTCCGCTGGCAGTACCTGGTGCGGGCCCTGGGGATCGACTTCCCCCTCCCCGACGCCCTCCGGCTCGGGTTTCTGGGATTCCTCTTCAATCTGGCGCCCATGGGGATCGTGGGCGGCGACCTGCTCAAGGCGGTCCTGCTGGCTCGCC
Source organism: uncultured Planctomycetaceae bacterium (assembly GCA_964430315.1). Lineage (GTDB taxonomy): Bacteria > Planctomycetota > Planctomycetia > Pirellulales > Thermoguttaceae > CALFBP01. The sequence continues at coordinate 11,174 of CAYSGY010000016.1, read as the reverse complement.
ACCATGGCGGGCACCGTGCCGAGGCGTTGGTCACGGTGCTGGTCGACCGCGTCCTCGGGCTGTATGTTCTCTTCCTGGTCGCAACGACCGCCACGCTCGTGACCGGAATCTGGCGGTTGGACGCGCCGAGCGTCCAGATCGCCTGCAAAGGGGTGTGGCTGCTCACCGGGCTGCTGACCCTGGCGGTGGTCGTGCCCCTGGCCCCCGATCTCACCCACGGCAAGTCGACCAGGGCGCTGGGCCGGATCCCCTGCATCGGGTATCCGTTGAAGCGGATGGTCCTCGCAGTCCAAACGTACCGGCTCCGCCCCTGGGTTCTGCTCGGCTGTGCGTTGGCCACGGTCGCAGTCCACAGTCTCCTCGCCTTGGTGGTCTACTGGGTGTGCGCCGCGATCTACGTCCCCCACCCCACGCTCGGAACGCACTTCGTGGTCGCGCCGGTCAGCCTGGCCACCGGGGTACTGCCGATCAGCCTGGGGCCGTTCGAGGCCGTGCTCGACCTGCTCTACGCCGCCATCCCGCTTCCCGGCGGCGGGGCGATGAAGCCCGGGCAGGGTCTCGTGGTTGCCCTCGGCTACCGCGTCATCACGGTGCTCATCGCCGCGGTCGGACTCTGCTACTACCTCGGCAGCCGCCGCGAAGTGGCCGAAGTGATGCACGAGACGGAAGCGGGGGAAACCGAAGCGACCCCGTAGCGCAGGACGGCTCTCCAACCCGTTTTGCAGGTAGCCTCGCCCTCGCGGGACGACGATGGCCCCACGGGGGTTGAATTCTCGCATGCGGTGGCCCATGATAGGGGCCTGTGGCAAGACTTCCGAAGTCTTGAAGACTTCGGAAGTCTGCGGCGGGTCTCGGCACGGATACGGGCATCCATGGATATCTCTCCTTCGGTTTACGAGCACGCGGCGGCCTTGATCGGGCGGACCCCGTGGGAGACGTCGCGGGACGCGGATCTCCTGTTTGCGGCGCATGCCGAGGCGTACCGGGTCTACCGGCACACACCGATCATGCCCGGCATCGACATCTACAATCTCGAGGCGGAGGCTTACGGGGCCAAGGTCGAGAATCCCGGCGGGACGGGCATCCCGGCAATTCACCAGCCGATCCTCCGGTCGGCTGCGGAGCTTCTGGAACTGAAGCCCCTCAACCCACGGACCGACGGCCGGATCCCGATGGCCATCGCCGTGGCCGCCCGGCTCGCCCGGCAGTTCCCCGAGACCCAGGTGCGGGTCCCGGTGAGCGGTCCGTTCTCGATCGCCAGCAACCTGGTGGGCTTCGAGGCCCTCCTCTGCGATGTCGCCGCCCGGCCCGACGATGTGGCCCAAGGTCTGCGGCATCTCGTGCGAGGCCAGGTTGCATTCGCGGAGGAGATCCGCGCTCAGGGCGTCGACATTGCGTTCTTCGAGTCGGCCGCCTGCCCGCCGCTCTTGTCGCCGGTGAACTTCCGCCGCCTGGAACTGCCGGCCCTGAAGGCGATCCTGGGCGGAATGGCCGAGGTGCTCGGCCATCCGGTCCCCTGCATCATCGGCGGCAACACCGCCCCAATCCTGGAGGCCATGCTGGAGACCGGCACGAGCTACGTCGTCGCCCCGTACGAGACTGACCAGGAAGTCTTCCTGCGGAAGATCTGGGACCGGACCGACGTGCGGGTCCGCGTGAATACCGGCTCGGAGATCATCTCGCGGGGGCCGTGGGAGGCGATCCGGGCCGACGCCGACCGGATCCTCCGGCTCGTCGAGGGCCGGCCCAACGTCTGCCTTGGAACCGGCGCGGTCCCCTACGAAACGCCGCCGGAGAACGTCCTGCGACTCACCGAGTACGTGAGCCAGAGGTAACATCCCTGATGGCAAACTGCGGCCCACGCCTCATGTGGTCGCGTCTCTCCGAGACGCGAGGAAGCTCGGTCTCGGAGAGACCGAGCCACGTGTCGTCCGTTGGCCCAATGAGTTGAACGAGGAGCTTGCCATGACACACATCGATACCGAATCTCGCCGTCAATTCCTTCGCCGCGGCCTTGCCTGTGCGGCGGCCGGCGTTGCGGCGCCTTATGTCGTCCCGGCCAACGTGCTGGCCGCTCCCGGCCGGCCGGGCCCGAACGATCAGATCGGCATCGGCGGGATCGGCGTGGGACGGCAGGGGAGCGGGGTGGTCCAGGGGGCGGCCGGCACGAAAATCGGCCGGATCGTGGCCATCGCCGACGTAAACCGGAAGCGGGGCGCCGAGTTCGCCGCCAGGTTCAAGGCCGAGGCGTACCTGGATTACCGCAAGCTCCTCCAGCGCAAGGACGTCGACGCCATCGTCACGGCCACGCCCGACCACTGGCGGGCCCTGGTCTGCATCCACGCATGCCAGGCCGGCAAGGACGTCTATGCCGAGAAGCCGATGAGCCTCACGATCCGCGAAGGGCGGCTCATGGCCCAAGCGGTTCGCAAGTACGAGCGGGTCTTTCAGACCGGAAGCCAGCAGCGGTCCGACCGCGCCTGCCGCCTGGGGTGCGAGTTGGTTCGCAGCGGGCGCATCGGGAAGATCCAGCGGGTCATCGGCTGCAACTATCCGAGCCCCTGGCTCTGCGCCCTGCCGGCCCAGCCCGTCCCGGAGGGTCTCGACTGGGACGTGTGGTGCGGCCCCACGGCCGTGGTCCCCTATCATCTCGACCTCTGCACGCCGCGGGCCAAGCCGGGTTGGATTTCCTTCCAGCCCTACTCCGGCGGCGAGATGACCGGTTGGGGCGCCCACGGGCTGGACCAGGTGCAGTGGGCCCTCGGGATGGACGAGAGCGGCCCGATCGAGGTCTGGACCGAGGGGCCGAAGTTCCATCCGCCGACCTACAAGGCCCCCGATTCCCAATCCCGCGGCAACAAGCTCTGCGGCGTGCCCACGGTCTTCTTCCGCTATCCCGGCGACATTGTGGTGGAACTGACCAACGGCCCGCACGGCGGGGCGATCTTCGTCGGGGAGAAGGGCAAAGTGACGATCGACCGCGGGAAGTGCTCGTCGGAGCCGGAGGATATCGCCAAGACGCCCATCAAGCCCGACGAGGTCCACCTTTACAAGAGCGACCACCACATGCGGAACTGGCTCGACTGCATCAAGAGCCGCAAGCGGGCCGTGGCCGACGTGGAGATCGGCCACCGCTCGGCCACGGTCTGCCACCTGGGCAACATCGCCCGCTGGGTGGGCCGACGCCTGAAGTGGGACCCCGTCAACGAGACCTTCCCCGACGACGCCGAGGCGAACCAGTACCTCGACCGCACGCGGCGCAAGCCTTATGAACTGCCGGAGACGATCTGACATTGGTTGGCGAAGACGCGACCGCCGGTCGCGTCTTTGGGTGGCATGCTCTCACAGCGCGAGGCGTCGGGTGGGCATGGAGAGCGGAATCCCGGTCTCCATGCCGACCCGCGGCTGCGCCGCGTGACGGCATGCCACCCAACCGGGAGGGCGAGGCTCCTGCCGAGCCGGCGGGGGCGAAGGGGCTGAGAGGACGCCACGTCGTCGGGCGTCCGGAAGCGTGTTGCTTTTTGGCAACATCGGTGGGCCTGGTAGGACGGGTTTCCAACCCGTCCTGACTGACCGACGGGTTGGAAACCCTTCCTACGGGCCGGATTCCGGCGAATTCTTTGACGCACCCCTGTAGGCTCCCGCCGCGTTGCCCCGCGGACTGTCCTACACTTGTCTAGGCGCGGCGTAGCCGCGGCCGGTCGGGGACTGCCCAGACTCGGTCCCCCGACGAGTTCGTTTCCCCGAGACCCCGAGGCGTGCGGATTGCGATGTGCGGCATTGTCGGCATGGTGCATTTCGACGGCAGCCCGCCGGAGCGGCAGTTGCTCCATCGCATGGTCTGGGCGATCCGCCACCGCGGACCGGACGCCGCCGGCGTCCGGGTCGAGGGGGCCGCGGGCCTGGCCCACGCACGGCTCAGCATCATCGACCTCCAGGGCGGCAGCCAGCCGATGTCGAACGAGGACGGCTCGCTCTGGGTCACGTTCAACGGCGAGATCTTCAACTACCTGGAACTCCGCGAAACGCTCCTGGCCAAAGGCCACCGCTTCGCCACCCGCTCCGATACGGAAGTGATCCTCCACGCCTACGAGGAGTACGGTGAAGATTGCGTGCGGCAGTTCAACGGCCAGTGGGCCTTCGGCGTCTGGGACAGTCGCCGCAAGACCCTCTTCCTCTCGCGCGACCGGCTCGGAGTGCGTCCCCTGTACTACACGACGGCGGGCGACAAGTTCCTCTTCGCGTCCGAGATCAAGGCACTGCTGGTGCATCCGGAGGTGGCGCGCGGGCTGGATCCTGTAGGGCTGGACCAGGTCTTCACCTTCTGGTCCACGCTCCCTCCCAGGACCGTGTTCCAAGGCGTCTCCGAGTTGCCGCCGGGCCACAACCTCGTGGTCCGCGACCGGGAAGTCCGCGCGACGCAATACTGGCAGTTGAGCTATGACGGCTGCGGGCCGGCGATGCCGGAGGCCGAGTACGCCGAGCACCTGCTCGACCTGCTGACCGACGCCACGCGCCTGCGTCTGCGCTCCGACGTCCCGGTCGGCGCCTACTTAAGCGGCGGGCTCGACTCGACCGTGACCACGGCCCTGGCACGCCGCGCGACCACCGGGCCGCTCCGCACCTTCTCGATCACGTTCGACGACGCCGAATTCGACGAAAGCTACTTCCAGCATCTCGCCGTCGATTTCCTTCAGACCGAGCACGAGGTGATCCACTGCCGGCTGAAGGACATCGGGCAAGTGTTCCCGGACGTGATCTGGCACGCCGAGCGGCCCGTGCTCCGGACCGCGCCGGCGCCGATGGTTCTCCTCGCGGAACTCGTGCGCAGCGAAGGGTTCAAGGTCGTGCTCACCGGCGAGGGGGCCGACGAGATGCTCGGCGGATACGACCTCTTCAAGGAGGCCAAGGTCCGGCGGTTCTGGGCGGCGCGGCCCGAGTCCGAATTCCGCGCCCGCGTCCTGGAGCGACTGTATCCTTACTTGCCGAACCTCCAGGCCCAGCCGTTGGCGTACCGAAAGGCGTTCTTCCACGTGCGGCCCGAGGACCTGGCGAGCCCGTGGTTCTCGCACCTTCCCCGCTGGGAATTGACCGCGCGGCTGAAGCTCTTCTTCTCGCCCGCCATGCGAGCGGAGCTGGCTGACCACGACGCCTTCGCCGAATGCCTGGCCGCGCTGCCGGCGGCCTACGCCCGATGGCATCCTTTCTGCCAGGCGCAGTACCTGGAGAGCACCACGCTCCTGCCGGGCTACATCCTCTCGTCGCAAGGCGACCGGATGGCGATGGCCCACGGGGTCGAGGGACGCTACCCATTCCTCGACCACCGCGTCGCGGAGTTCGCGGCGGCGCTACCTCCTCGCATGAAGATGCGTGGGCTCGATGAAAAGCACCTCCTGAAGCGGGCCGCGGCCGGGATGGTTCCCTCCGCGATCCTCGCACGGACCAAGCAGCCCTACCGCGCCCCGGACGCGAAATGCTTCTTCTCGTCGTCGGGCGGGAGAGGCGTGCCGGCCTATGCCGAAGAGCTTCTCTCGCCGCGGCGAATCCGCGACGACGGGGTCTTCCAGCCGGAAGCGGTCGAACGCCTGGTCCGGAAGGCCCGCGACGGACGCTCGATCGGCGTCAAAGACAATATGGCCCTGGTCGGCATCCTTTCCACCCAATTGCTCATCGACCGGTTCCTCCGCGAATCGACTTCGCCGGACACTGCGGCAACGTCGGACACCTCGGGTGTCCTTCCGACGCTCGCGTGGGCAGGTCCGCCGGGTTCGGAGGAAGCGGGGACCGGCCCGGCCGTTCCCATCGCACTCGATTCCACCACAGTCTGTCCCCAGTGAATTCCACCATGAACAACACTGCAATCACGTTGCGGGAATTCGTCCGCGAGAATTTCTTGTTCGGGCAGGACACGCCCTTCTCCGACGACGACTCGTTCCTGGAACTCGGGATCATCGACTCGACGGGCGTTTTGGAACTGGTTGCGTTCCTGGAAAGCCGGTACGAAGTCCGCATCGCCGACGACGAGTTGGTGCCCGAGAACCTCGATACGATCCATAACCTGGTACGGTTCCTCGAAACGAAACAGGCGGGAGCGGCGGTCGCTTCGTAAGACCCTGTTTGCGCGATGTGGCACGGCCGCCCCCGGCTGTGCGGGTCGCGTTTGCACAGCCGAGGCGGCTGTGCCACAGGCTGGTTGCGACGAGATTGGAGAGAGCACGTGCAACTTGAATCGTTCCTCGAAGCCAGCGCACTGCGGCGGCCCGACAAGGTCGCGCTCGTCGCGGGCAGTTCGCGTTGGACCTATGCCCAAGTGGACGCCGCGGCCAACCGGCTCGCCCACGGCCTTCTGGCGGAAGGGGTTGAGCGGGGCGAGCGTGTCGCGGTGTGGTTGGAGAACGGCGTGGAAGCGGTGGTCGCCATCTTCGCCGTCCTGAAGGCCGGCGCGGTGCTGATGATGGTCAACCCGACGACCAAGGCCGAGAAGCTCCGGGTCCTGCTCAACAACTCCCGCGCCGCAGCCCTTCTCGCCCCCGCCTCGAAACTGGCCGGGCTCGGGGAGATGTGGCCGCAAACGCCCTATCTGCGCGTGGCGATCGCGTGCGGAAGCGCCATGGGAAACGGCGAACCCCAGGGACCACAACCGCGGTGCCTTCGCTTCGACGCCCTGCTGGCCCGCCACGCCGCGGACGACCGGCCGCCCGAGAAACGGGCCGTCGACGTGGACCTGGCGGCCCTGGTCTACACCTCGGGCTCGACCGGCAGCCCGAAGGGTGTCATGTTCACGCATCAGAACCTGGTCTCCCTCGCGTCCTCGATCACCACGTACCTCAGGAACACTGAGGACGACGTGATCTTCAACGTGCTCCCCCTGTCGTTCGGCTACGGCCTGTTCCAGGTGCTGATGGGCGCGAAGATCGGCGGCACCGTCGTACTGGAGCGGTCGTTCGCGTATCCGCACGCCGCGATCCGGAGGCTCGTCGAGGAGCGGGCGACCGGGTTCCCGCTGGTGCCCACGATGGCGGCGATGCTGCTCCAAATGGACCTGTCGAAGGTCGACTGGTCCGGCCTGCGGTACGTCACCAGTGCCGGCGCGGCGTTGCCCGTGGAGCATATCGCCCGTCTGCGGCGGCTGTTCCCCCACGTGCAGATCTACTCGATGTACGGGCTGACGGAGTGCATGCGGGCCTCGTATCTCGAGCCCGAGGAGATCGACCGCCGGCCGGCGTCGGTCGGCCGAGGGATGCCGAACCAGGAGGCCTGGCTCGTCGACGAGCATGGCTGCCGGGTCGGACCGGACACGGTGGGCGAATTGGTCGTGCGCGGGGCCCACGTGATGAAGGGCTATTGGGAGTTGCCTGCGGAGACCGCCGTCCGGCTCCGCCCCGGTCCGCTCCTCGGGGAGAACGTCCTCCACACCGGCGACTTGTTCCGCAAGGATGACGAGGGTTATCTCTACTTCGTGGGTCGCAAGGACGACATCCTCAAGAGCCGCGGGGAGAAGGTCAGCCCCAAGGAGGTCGAGGATGTACTCCACGCTCATCCCGAAATCGTCGAGGCCGCGGTGATCGGCATTCCCGACGAGATCCTCGGCCAGGCGGTCAAGGCCGTGGTCGTGGTGAAGGAGGGAAGCCGGCTCACTCAGCGCGACGTGCTGCGGCACTGCGCAGCCAGGCTGGAGGATTTCATGGTCCCGAAAATCGTCGAGTTCCAGCCGGCGCTCCCGAGAACCGCCAACGGAAAGATCGATAAGCGGGCCCTTTCACTCAACGGCAAGAGTAACGAAGAGGCCCTTTCTCCAGCCCAGGCGTTCACGCCTGGGACAGGAGAGGGCACGCTTGACCTTCAGCCCCTTCCAGGGGCTTTCGTCGAGGCGGGGCCGATGTGAATACGCAGGCAGAGATGTGGCACAGCCGCCCCCGGCTGTGCTGGCGCCCCGGCACAGCCGCCCCCGGCTGTGCTGGCGCCCCGGCACAGCCGAGGGCGGCTGTGCCACGAAGCAGAATCCGAACGCGGGGAACGACGTAACAAGAAGCCACCTCCGACGCCTACCTCCCGAGGACTCACCCCATGATCCGAAATGTGCCCTCCGCGGCCGCGTGGGCGGCCGCGTTGACTCTCGATCCGGCCCGCGAGACCGAGCGAATCGCCGCGGCCATCCGCCGGCAGGTCGGCGCGGAACTCCGCCGCCGCGGGGCGGTCGTCGGAATGTCGGGCGGCATCGACAGCAGCGTGGTTGCCGCCCTCTGCGTCCGGGCCCTGGGGCCGGACCGGGTGCTCGGGCTCTTCATGCCGGAAAGCGACAGCTCGCCCGAAAGCCTCCAACTGGGCCGCTGCCTGGCCGAACACCTCAAGATCGCCACAGAACTCGAAGACATCACCCCGGTCCTCGAAGGAGCCGGCTGCTATCGCCGGCGCGACGAGGCCGTCCGCAGCGTGTTCCCGGAGTACGGCCCCGGATACCGGAGCAAGATCGTTCTCTCCGGCCTGATGGGCGGGGAAAGCTACCGCGTGTTTTCGGTGGTCATCCGGTCGCCCTCCGGCGAAATGCAGAGCCGGCGCTTGCCCTTGGAGGCCTATCAGCAGGTGGTGGCCGCTACGAACTTCAAGCAGCGGGTCCGGAAGATGATGGAGTATTACCATGCCGACCGGCTCCGCTACGCCGTGGCCGGCACTCCGAACCGGCTGGAATACGACCAGGGATTCTTCGTCAAGAACGGCGACGGGTCGGCCGACTTCAAGCCGATTGCCCGTCTCTACAAGAGCCAGGTCTACCAGTTGGCCGAATATCTTGGCGTCCCGGAGGTCATCCGCCGCCGCCCGCCCACAACCGATACGTATTCCCTGGAGCAGTCCCAGGAAGAGTTCTTCTTCTCGCTTCCCTACGACCAGCTCGACGTGTGCCTCTATGCCAAGGATCACAAGGTCCCGGCGGAGGCCGTCGCCGGGATGTTGGGGCTGACGCCAGAACAAGTGACGCGGGTCTACGTCGATATCGACGCGAAACGCAAGGCGGCTCAGTACCTCCATGCCGGGCCGTTGGTGGTGGAGGACGCGGATTCTTGAGACGGTTGTCAGATGCAGAGAAACGGCGGGCAAGCCCGCCCGCTAAACGGGTATTGTCAACCCCCAACCCCCAACTCCCAACCCCCAACCCCATGGCCTATACAATCGTCCCATCGGATGCCGCCAGTGCCCGCGAGGCGGTCCTTGAGCTTTGGCGGCGGAATTTCCCCGAGGCGCCGGCCGGGCGTTACGCGTGGCTGTACGAGTCGGGCCAGGCCGCCGGGTTTCTTCTCCACACCGGCGACGGATTGGCCGTGGGCGCCAGCGGCATCATGCGTCGCGACTTCCGCGCCTTCGGCAAGGTCGTGAGGGGAGGCCAGTCCATCGATTTGAATGTCAACCGGGAACACCGCTTGGCCGGTCCCGCCCGGAAGTTGCAGCATACCGTGATGGACGCCGTGGCTGCCGGCGAGATCGACCTGGCCTACGGGTTTCCCAACCGCCAGTCTGAGGCCGTGGTTCGTCGCTCGGGCTATCAGACCCTGGGCGAGCTGGGCCGATGGGTCAAGCCACTTTCGAGCCGCCTGGCCCTGGATCGCTGGTCGTGGCCCACGTGGCTCCGCCGCAGCGTGGCGGGGGTTCTCGATCCGTGTCTCCGCTGGACGTCGCCGGAGACCCGAATTCGTCGCCCGCGGGATTCCCACTTTCTGGAAGTCGAGGCGTTCGATGCCCGTTTCGACCGGCTCTGGGAGGCCGCGGCACCGCACTGGCCCATCCTGGGCGAGCGGACCTCGGACTATCTGACTTGGCGATTCTCACGGTGCCCGGACATGAGCTATCGGGCGATGTGCGCCGCGGACTCGCGCGGCGAGCTTCTCGGATACGTAATCTACGGGCACCGCGGCGAGACCGCCTTTGCCGCCGACTTCCTGGTGGCCGACCTGCGGCACCTGGAGCCCCTGCTCGCCGAGTTCCTCCGTCTGGCGCGTCGGCGGCGGGCCCACAAGGTCGTCGTGCTCCATTTCGGCAGGCCCGAGGTGGCCCGGACCCTGGAGCGGCTCGGCTTCTGGAGACGTCCGTCGGGCCGAAAGGTCATGCTCTACATCGGGGCGGCGCAGGGCGAAACCGCACCGTCGGTTAGCTCGTTCGCTAATCCGGCGAACTGGCACCTCACGGGCGCCGACATCGACACCGACGGGTGACTGAAGTCCAGAAGAGTGTAAGAAAGGGAAAATGGAAAAAGGGGAAAGTGGGAAAGAAGAAGAGCGAGCGATCCTCGGTGTCGGTCTTGCCGAAGCATGTCCTCTCTTTCCCCCTTTTCCCTTTTCCCATTTTCCCTTTCTTACACGCACCTCATTCTGGCGAACACCTATCGGATCAACAAAACAAGGCAGCTTGCCGGATCGCTCCGGGAAGCTGCCCTGATTGAGAAAGGGAATCGCGGACAATTCGGGCCTGCGGCGTCGCACTACCACGGCCCACGGATATAGTACACTCCAAGCTGATCCGTACTGGTGGGCCAGTGCGGAGCGGGTTGGAACCAGCCTCGCTGGTACTGACCGGGCATCGGATAGCCCGGCTCATACTGATGCTGAATCGGCGTGACGCGCGTGCTCCCGACGCCCCAGCCGTAATGGCTTTGCATCTCGGCCTTTGGTGGTACGACCAACGCCAGGGGCATTCCCCAGCCGGCCTCGTAGTAGCCGCCGTGCCACGTGGGGTTGGCCTGTTTCTCACTCTGGCGGCGGCCAAAGACCCCGGCGCAAGCCACCTGCTGGAGCCCGGTCGCCGTCACGACGACTGCCAGGACGCTTTTCAAGAAGATGGATTTCATGGTACAGGATTCCTTGCCAACCTTGGGGTCCCAAACGGCGGGCAGAGCCCGCCCGCTACGCGTCCCCCACACACCCTGTCTCGACGCCAGCGTCTAATCTCTAATCCTAATCCTAATCCTAATCCCCAAGTCCCTGCTTCAGCGCCAGCGGGCGCGAGTCCGCGTCCAACCGCTCCCCGGGTTGTAGGTGTTGTAGACCCGATGGTGGTGGTACAGGAACTCGTGAGGGGCCAAGGGCGGGTAGGTCACGTAGGTATGCCCGACCAAGGGCGGGGTGGGACGCGGCGATACGTACAACTGGGCTCCCACCGTTCCCTCCCCACCCGGATGGACGAAG